>JABFXY010000170.1 GCA_013361525.1 Polyangiaceae bacterium
CTGGTTCGCGACCAGGATCGCGAACCAGTCCGAGAGCGCTCGCTCGATCGCCGCGCGCGCCGCCGGTTTCGACACCCCCGCTTTCCGTCCCACCACGGCGTGCACGTCGACGACGAGGTAGAGCGCGCCCTGATAGGTCAGCTGATAGGCGTTCATCCCGGGCAGATCGCCTTCGGGCTCGATCATCGCCTTCACCGCATCGATGAGCTCCTGCGAAGGCCAGCCACCCTGCGTCGGGACGAGAAACACGATCCCGCGGTTCTCGCCGAGGTAGAGGTCCTGGTTGCTCGTCAGGTGGAGCGCCCGCGCGACACCCGGCACCTGCTCGGCGGCGATCTCGTAGTCCTCGCGCGAGCAGCAGCGGGTCAGCACGCGCTGATCGCGCGGGATCTGCTGACGCATCTCCGCGTTCGACGTCCGAGGCGTGGCACCCGTCGACGCCGGATGCTCGATCGTGATCTTCACCGGCACGCCGAGCGTGTCGGCGTAAGCTTCCTCGAACCGCTTGAGCGCGTTCGGCTCGATCTCGCCGGCGGGCCCTCCGCCCGTCTTGTATGAGACGACGCGCGAGCCGGTGGGGATCATGCCGATCACCCCGTCGCCGTAGGTGAGCTTCGCGCGGTCGAATTGGTCGACCTGCACGATGAAGTGCCTGTCGGTCGGCCCCGACTCGTAGAAGTTGTCGACCTGCGTGAACGTGCCATTCGCGGCAACGACGGTGGCCGACCCATCCAGGTAAGGCGTCGACCGCAAAGCGTCGGTCTGCGCGGGCGTGCCGTCGCTGGTGAATACGTCTTCGTGCGGTTCGCTATGCTCGAAGGTCACGCCGGTCACGCTCGTTTGCCCGGCGAGGATGGTCGCGCCGCCGAGCAGCTGAAAGCGAATCGGGTCGGTGATCTCGGCGGTAAGCGCGATGGCGCCGTCCGGGATCACGACGTCCCCGGCGAGCGCCGCAGGGATGCTGAGCGTCGCCGTCACCTGCGCGGCGGCCGCGCCGGCGGGCACGTATCCGCTACGCTCCGCGAGCGCGAGCAGGCTGTTGCGCTGACTGGCGCTCGGCACGAAGGCCTCGGCGCTCTGGTTGTCCTGGTTGAAGTTGAGGATGTCTCCGACCCAGGCGAAGAGCTCGACGAGCATGTTGCCGAAGTTGGCCTTCTTCTCCTCCGTCCACGTCGGAAAGACGGTTGCGATGAGCAAGAAGAGCCGCGATCGAATCGCGTCGAAGTCGAGGTCGGTGTAGTCGGTGGAACGCGGGAGAAGCATGCTCAACCTCCGAGCGACACGCTCGTTTTTTGGTCTGCCAGCACGACGTCACCGGTCACGCTAGTCACGTCGAAGAGAACGTCGATTCGACGCTGTCGCCCATCGACCACCATTCGCGCGGTTTTGACGCGCGCGCGCGTCTCCCACTTCGCCAGCGCTTCGATCACATACACGCGCGCGAGCTCGTGTGTCGTCGCGTCCGGGTTGCGGTGCCGGAGCAGATAGAGCTTCGATCCGCGAGCGCTGTCCCACGGCAGCGAGCCCTCGCGCATTCCGAGAATCTGCCGAACGTTGGCGACGATGAGCGCAGCCCCGGTACCGTTCGCGAAGTCGTTCTTCTGGTCGCGACGGAACGGGGCCAGGAGCCCTTGCGCAACGACGTTTCGGGTGGTGTCGCCCATCGTCAGCAGGGGTCCTTCGGCCCGGGAATGGCGCCCAGCTCGAGCGAGCCCGGCGGGATCGCTGCCTTGGCGGTCTGCAGCGCGTCGAGGATGAAGTCGATGGCGTCGAGCGCGGCCTGTCCGATCTCGCTGCCGATGGACATCGTCTGAAGGCAGGGCAGTCCGGCGAGCTCAAGCAGCGCATTGAGGAGTCCGACGAGCCGGTTCAGCGGGGCGAGCGAAGCGTTCGTGTTCTGCATCTGTGCATCGAGGTTCTCAGTCGCGCAGTCGACGATGACCTGCAGATGCACGTTGCCCAGCGCCGACGCGCGCGCCGCCGCAGCCGCAAGCTTCTGCTGTTGAGCCATCATCGCCATCATCTCGGACCGAAGCCCAAGCAACCCGACGACCACGACGTCGAGAATGCTGACGATCAGCAGGGGGACCGACATCTGCGGAACCAGCGCGGCGAGCTTTCCGACAGCCTTCCCGATGTCGACGATGGGCGTGACGAGCGGCTCCGGGTTGAGCGTCAACAGCGCCTCGGGAACGCCTTTCACGAAGTCGCCGACCGCCGTCACGAACTCGAGCGTGTTGAAGAACGGCGAGAGCGGCGTGAGCGCCGCGTTGATCTGGCCAAGCATGCCCTGCACGATCGCCAGCGGGTCGCCGTACTCGAAGCCCGCCGTCGCGCAGAGCGTCGCGCCGCCCGGGAGCTGCACGCAGAGCTCTCCCGGTCCCGTCGACAACGGAACGCAGAGCGACGAGAGGTCCGGTAGGCCAGCAGCCACTAGATCGCCCTCCCCGTCGCGCGCACGACGCGGCCGTTGATGGTGACCGCGGCACCGTCGATGCTGACGGCGCCGACCGCTTTGAGGATGAGCGCGCTCGTCGCGTTGATGCTGATGCCCTGCTTCTCGAGATCGAGAACGACCGAGTCGCCGGAGGTTAGGTCTTCGACCGAAAACTTTCGCTGCCCTTCGCGCTCGTCGAAGGTGATCACGACGGTGCCGACCTGCATGCATTGCACCCGCGGCACCTCCGCCGGCGGCAGATCGCGCAACGGTGTCGGCATCTCGCTGCCCGCAGGGGGCTTGCCCCACCACGCCCCCTCCCATAGCGGGCGGTTCGGGTCGCCACCGAGGAATGTCACGACGACGTCAGAGCCGATGGCCGGCACAATGACTCCGCCACGCTGCGCGCTCCCGCCGCCCATCGTCGCCCGGGGCCACGCCCAGCTGCTGCGCTGGATCAGTCCGGGGATGCGCACGCGCACGCGGTAGAGCCCCTCTGGATCGACGTTGTCGATCACCACTCCGTTCTGCGGGGCGAAGAAGACCATCCGCGGATCCATGTCGCGAGGCAACATCAGCCCTTCCCCTGCCGGTAGACGATCTTGCCGGACGTCGCCGTCACCGCGTCGATGCTCTCGACCTCGACGAGCTTGGTGGATGCGTTCTCATCGGCGGGCTTGGTGTTCTCCACGCCCTTGGCCGGCACGCCGCCGCCGCTTCCGCCAGTCTTCGCATCGCGCTTCCAGGTGACTGTCATCTTGTAGTCGTCCTTGAGCTCGTGCTTCGCGTTCGTCGCGTAGTACCGACCCGAAAGTTCCTGGCCGATTCCTCGAAGCTCCGCCACTTTCTTCGCCTCGAACTTCGGGTCGCCGATGCATGGCGTCGTGAGCTTCAAGGCGCTCAGTTGCTTGTCGAGGAAGACGCCGGTCGCCTGCCTCCGCGTGGCTGCCTTCGTCGTCTCGGTGCTCGGCATCACCACCTCTTGGGCGATCGCGCGCGCCTGCGCGACGTCCGTCGTCGCGACGACGTCCTTCGACGTCGCTGTCTTGGCGTCGATCACGTCGATGACGGACCCGAGCGTCGGACGGTCGCTCTCCGTCGACCGGTCCGCTCGCTCGTCGATGTCTTCCTTGGTGAGCGGGTCACGGCCCTGCAGGACCACACCCCCCTGGTTCCCGGCCTTGCCGTCGTCCTCTATGTTGAAGTCGAGAAGGTCGCCGCCTTCCTGATCGATGAAGTAGGTCAGGACGTGGACGGGAGGGTCGGCGAGCTTGCGACGGTGGAAGTGAAAGCCGTCGTAGTCGAAGTAGACCTGAAAGCCCTCGCGGTTAGCCATGTCGCGGAGCATCTGCAGGTCCGTCATGCTCGCCTGCACCATCTGCTCGAGCACGAGTTCCGTGTCCTCGATGTGCAGCTGCTCGTCCCTGACGCCGTACTCCTTCGCGATCTTCCTCGCGATGTCGGAGCGCTTCATCTGCTCGAAGGTGCGGACCTTGTGAATCTTGTTGAGCTGCGCCTCCTTCCCCTGCGCCTCAACCGTCATCGGGTTCTTGCCCTTCCTCTTTTGGATCGTCGCCTCGCGAGGCGGGCTCAGGTTGCCGATGTACCCGAATTGGAAATAGATGATGTTTCCCTTCCGCCAGCGCGGAGAGTGGAATTGCGAGAGGTCGTAGTTGTCGATGAGGAGCGTGAGCTTGTCGGCCTTGCTCTCGTCGTCCTCGAACGTCAACGACAACACCCGCACGTCGTCGACGCGCTCGGGCGTGCCTCCCGGCGGACCCACGCTGATGATGTAGCCGGGACCGTCAGCCATTGACGACTCTCCGGTCGGTCAGGATGAGTTCGAGCACCGTGCGCAGCGATGGGATGAAGAGCTGCTCGCGAGCCCCCCACAGTGCGAGCGTCGCGTCATGGATGGGATCGGGCTGGAAGTCCGCGATGACCCACCACAAGCCGTCGGGCCGCTGGATACCGGCGAAGTACGTCGCGGCGAGCCCCCAAAGCGTGTCGCCCATCTTCACGATGTGCGTGCGGTTATCGGGGAAGCTCTGAAAGCCGAAACGTGGCCGCTGCGAGAGGAATCGCCGGCCTTGCGCGTCGTTCTGCGCGGTACAGAACCGATACCTCGAGTAGACATTCGGCGGCATCTCACCCTCCCAGGAAGCCGCGAAGGCGCACGTCCTCGGACGTGAGGCGGAAGTCGCTGACGTACCCAATCTCGACGTTGCAGACCCACGCCGTCGCCTTCCCCGTGCGCGCGAATCGGGTGAAGGAGCTCCGGAGCTTGAGGATGTGGCACTGAAAGGCCCACATCTCCGGCCATACGAATAGACAGCGATCGGTGCCGCCTGTGAGCACGTCCTGCGCAGTCGCGCCGGGAGGCACCATCACCGAGAGCAGGAACTTCCGCGTCTCGTGCGCGAACGCGCCGCCGCCGCCGCCCCCGTAGGAAGTCGTCGAGTCGAAGTGAAAATCGAAGCTGAGCTTCACGTTCTCGGTGTTCGTGTACTGCAGCGGCTTGTGCGAGTAGCCGAGCGCCGATAGCGCCGCGTAGTTCGCCTGAATCTCCTCCTCGACCTTGTCTGGGTTGAACTGCGGCTCGCGCGTCTCCGCGGTCCGCAGGTTGGTCAACGTCATGCGGTTGGGGGCGATCGGTGTCGTCATCCCGGACCTCCAAGGGGCTGCGGGATGCCCCCGTCACCCTTCGCACCGTGCTGATGCTGAAGCACGAGGCGGCCGATCGTCTCGCCGTCCATGACCATCGTGGCGCTGATCGGCGGCGGCGGCGCGGCCATGACACCGGCCTTCACCGCGTTGGCGATCGCCTCTCCGCTCGCGCCCGGCACCGTTGCGAGCCCCATCATTGTCGACGTAGCGGCGGCTGTCACCGCAGCGGCGGGGAACTGCTGCTGCGCCGCCGCGCGCTGCTGAGCTCGCCCGATGAAGTCCGTTTCGGCAATGACCTGCGCCGGCGTCTGCTTGTCCCGCTTTGAGTCTTTGACGCCGTCGAGCCATTCGTTGATCGGGTCGACGATCGCCTGGACCTTCTTCCCCGCACCGAAGTCGTGGTCGACCATCGCGCCGACGGCGTCGATCGCGCCGGCGACCTTCGAGGCCATCGCTGCGACCATGTTGACGATCGTCTTCACGACGCCGATGACGATGCTCTTCGCGGCATCCCACGCGTCGCCCCACTCGCCGTTGAGCACCGCGGTCACGAAGTTCACGACGCCCGCGATGATGTCGATGATGCCGGAGAACACGTTTCCGACGAACTTGATGACCGACCCGAGCGTCGAGACGATCGCGTTGAAGACCTTGCCCACGGTGCGGCCGAACTCGTGGAAGGAGAAGCCGGTGCCGCCGAGCGCCGCGCCGAGGTTCGATATTGAGTCTCCGATCGAGTGGAAGGCGCTCTTCACGCCATCGACGACCGGCCCGACGCCCTCGAAGGTCTCGATGAAGCCCGTGCTGAACTCGATCACCTTCGTGATCACCGTGACCACGAACTCGAGCGACTTGCCGATGGCGTTGCCGACCTTTTGGCCGATCTGCCCCCAGCGCTCCCACTTCGCAGCGCTCGCCGATGGGTCGTTTTCGCTGACGAAGCCGAGCGCGCTGCCCAGCTCCGTCAGCGCCGTCATGAACTTGTCGAAGACGTCCGTGTGCTCGAGCACACCGCTCAGGCCCTTGCCGATGTTCTCGAAGAGGAACTTCAGCCGCTGGACGAGCGAGTAGACGTTGATGACGAATTGCTTGATGCCGCTGTTCTCGACCTTGTTGAGCTCGTCTCGGACAGCGCCGGAGAACCCGCCCTGCGAGAAGGCCTGCGATAGCCCGTCCCAGACGAGCTTCACCGTTTTGACGATGCCATCGACGAAGTCCGCGAAGCCGTCGAGGTTGCGCTCGTAGGCGTACTTGAACGCGTAGATGGCGCCGACGACGGCGGCGATGCCGAGGATGATCGGTGCGAACGCTACCGCGACGCCAGCGGCCGTGATGCCGAGGAACTTCAGGCCGGCGACGAGGATCGCGATTCCGCTTACGCCAGCGACGAGCCCACCGACGGCCGTGACGACGGCCGTGATCATCAGGGCGACCTTCGCGAGGCCATCCTTCGTGCCCTGTGGCATGTCGCGGAAGAAGCCGACGATCTTCTTCACGACGTCGCGAATGCCGAGCACCATCGGCTTCAAGGCATTCGCAATCGGCTTCGCGATCTCGATGAGGCCCGTGCTCAGCGAGGCCTTCAGCAGCTGCATCTGGCCGGGCAGCGTGTCGGCCATCTTGTCGGCGAACATCGCTGCTTCGCCGCTCGATTGGTTCATCTCCCGGCGGAGATAAGCAACGGCGTCCGCGCCTTTTAGGATCTCTCCCGAGGCGGTCGTAACGCCGTTCTTCAGCTGCTTCATAATCGCCGTCATGCCGGCGAGCGCTTCGGTGCCGAAGGTGTCCTGCAGGAACGCGGCGCCCTTCGCGTCGCCCATCTTGTCGATGGCGGGCTGCATCTCCGAGAGGATGTCGAGGAAGTTGCGGAACTTGCCGTCAGTGCCGACGACATTCACGCCAAGCTTCTTCAGCGCGGCCTGCGTGTCCTTCTTCACCATCCGCTCCATCGACGTAGAGACGGCGGTCGCCGCGGACTCGACGCGCGGCATGATGTTCCGGACCAGGCCGAACGAGATCATCGTCTCGTCGAGCGATTGCGAAAGCGCGGTCGCGCCGCGCGACGAATTGGCCAAGCCGAGCGGGAGATCCTTCGCCTGGACGGCGAAGAGATTCATCGTCTTGACCATCTTGTCGGTGGTCGCTTGGGCATCCTTGGCGTCGAGGTTGAACGCCTTCATCGCCGCGCTTAGCGTGCCGCCGGCGGCCTCAGTCGAGAGCTGTCCGAGCGACGCCTGAGCGAGCTGCAACGTCGGGTTCAGGAGCTTGATTGAGTCGTTGACGTTGTAGCCCGCAGACGCGAGCTGCCCCATCGCCTCGGCGGCTTCGGTGGGATCGAATGAGCTATTGAGGCCGGCGTCCATTGCCGCGCGCTCGAGCGCTTTCATCTGCTCAGCGTTGGCACCCGTGACGGCTCCGAGAGAGGCCATCGCCTTTTCGAATGGAGCGACCTTGCTTGCCAGGTAGCCCAGACCCGCGAAAGTCGCGATGCCGGCGCTGAAGGTGGCAACGCCGGCGGAGAACGCCTTGTGCATTCCCGTCCAGCGCGTCTGAAACCGCCCGAGGTCGTCTCGCGTCTGGGCGAAGCCATTCCTGACGTTCCGGATGACTCCGGACGCCAGGTCGGTCGCCTTGATCACGATACCTACTCCGAGCGAATTGAGAGCCACCGATTACCCCTTTGGCCTCCGATTCCCCTTTGCCTGAGCGTCCTTTGCGGCCTTCGCGTGCGCGGCCGCATCGGCGTCCATCGACTCCTTTTTGCGACGGAGATGGAACTGCAGCTGGTCCCACGTCATGTCGCGCAAACACGAGAGCGTCGGGCCCGAGTACCCCATACCGCCGTGGTGCTGGTACCAGAGTGAGTGGTATTGCTCCCAAACCGACTCGCGGCTGATCGCAAAACCGCACATCGCGGCGAGTATTCGAAAGCCGGTTACTCGAGGTCGAGCGACTCTTCCGTCTCGCCCTTCGTCACCTCCTCCGTCTTCTCCAGCGCCTCCTCCTCCAGCGGAATGATCCTTCCGCCGTCGTGAAGCGGCTTCAGATCGGCCGGCTTTCGCTTCCGCCGGAAGAAGTCCCCGTCCAAAGGGATCATATGGTTCGTGACCCCTCCGCAGCCTCGCCGGCGACAGCGGAATCGGAGCTCGATGTCGATACCACCGTCGACGGCATCGAATTGGTCGCGAAGATTGTCGACCTCGTCGAGGTCGAGCTGGCGAAACCACATCCAGCGCGCTTTGTCGTTCTTGCTGCGCTCCCCGAGCGGCTCGATGAACTCCGCCTGGCCTGCCCAGCTATCGAGGAACGAATAGCTCGGCTTGCCGGTCTGCCGCTCGATGGCGCGCACGAGCTTGGCGATGGGTTCTTCCCGTCTGATCGTCTTCAGGTAGAAGCGGACGAGCTTCCCATCGAGCGTGCGGGCTTCGAAGGGCGAATTCGACCGGAGCTTCGCCTTTGACGATTCCGGCAGAGGATTGATCGGCAATTCCGACAACGTGACGTCGAAGTCGGCCCACTTGCGGCAGTGCTTGCACTGGACCGGAAACTCATATGGGTCTTCGACCGAGACGATGCGGAGCTTGAAGAACATCGTCGCGAGGTCGCCGTAGATGACCCGCTTCCAGTCCGGCAATGCGTCGCCAACCTCGACAAAGGAGTACGGCCCCGCGTCGATGACGCGCTGGACGCATCGATTGATGACGGTCAGCAACCCGCCGTCGGCAGGCGGCTCGTCGCTGTCGTTCGCCTCGGCGAGGGCCTCGAGCTCCTGCGCCTTGATTTTTCGGGCCTCGACGACAAGGCCGCTCGGACATTCGATCTGCATTGGGGCTCCACGCGCCGCGCTGGGGTCTTGGGGCAACACCTGCTCGCGGCGCGCGGGCGGCCCCGCTCAGGTCAGGCCGCTCGCACCCACTCCGCGTAGCGGTAAGTGAGGACGACCGACTCCTGCACATTCTCTTCGGCCGACGCGTCCCATTCCCCTCCGCCGTACGAGCTCGGGAATGCGTCGTAGAGGTTCCAGCGGCCGATCTCAGACCCGTCGCGGTCTTTCTGAACGATTGCGACGTTCTTCTTGTACGCGTCGTCGACGGCGCCGGTGTTCGACGAGGAGTCGTTGCAGAGCACCCACCACTGGTAGAGCTCGTCGTTCTCCGTGCGTCCGACCTCGAGGGTCACCGGCGGCCACTTCACCTTGCCGAGGGACTGATTCTCCTCCACGAGGATGCCGCCTCCCTCAGGCTGCGTGACAACGCCGACTTCGGGCTTGATCTCCGAGCACTTCGACCACCAAGCGACTTCGATGTCGTCGATCTCGATGCCGAAGAGGAACTTCTTGTTATACCGGCGCGGCTTGCCTTCGATGGGCGGCATTGCTCACTCCCCCTCAGCCCGCCGCTTCCGCGGCGAGCTCCGCGTCGAGAGCGCGGGTATCCGGACCGACAAGCACCACAATGAACTCCCCGGGCTCGGTGGTGGCCATTGCGAGCTTCGAGATCGCCTTTCGCTGCTTGCGCGTGCTCGGCTTGTTCAACCCCGGTCCGAAGTCGAACTGATACGCCTCACTCGGCTTCTTCGAGGCGAAGCAGTCGTTCCGCGTCAGGAGGTTCATGAACACCGTCGTGGTGCGAATTCCCGCCTGGTAGAACGACGGCCGCATGTTGCGGTGGCGCAGGAAGGTGAGTCCCGTCTTGAGGCGCTTCGATACGAACATCACGCCACGACGCTGACCGACAGACGGCCAATTGCCGGTGAGCTTGAGGACGCGCGCCCCGTCGACGAAGAAGTACTTCCCTTCCTTGCTGATCGGGTTGATGTTCCGCGGGAAGAGCCGGTCGCGAGCGGCCTTCTCGAACACCTCGTCCGTCTCGACGCCGGTTATCGATGTCGGTCGGTAGAGCTCGCCCTCACCGGCCGGATGCTCGAAGGCTCCCCCGATTTTCGACTCGTCGACGCGCGCGTAGATGCCAGCTAGGACGCCGCTCGGCGGCACGACGATGTCGGCGTCGTTGCCGTATACGGCCTTCGCTGGATTGAGGATCTTCACGCGCGGCCAGTACATGGACCCGAGCTCGCTGAGCTCGTAGAGCGCGGCGGTGTCGACGAAGTACGTCTCCATCTGCGCGGCGGTAAGGCCGGCGGGCGGATCGAGAATGGGGAAGAGCAGCCCTTCTCGGGTCACCTCGCAGTACGTGACCTCGGCGTTCTGGACTGCCGCAGTCGCGCGACCCGGGACGATCAGGATGTCTCCGTCCCTCGAATCGAAGCAGCGGAGTCCCGTCTTGCCGTTGAGAGTTACGCCGCCGACGTAGTCGGTATCCGTGAGTCCGACGAGCCCGTCGCTTCCGCCAGTAAGCGGCCCGAAGGTGCCGGCGATTGGCAGGTTGCCAGGCGACGCGATTGTGGCGTTGAGATCGACCAACACCACGAAGCGTGAGCCGGTCGCCTCCGGATTGATGATCGTCAGAGCGTAACGCGGGGAGAGCTCGTCGAGATTGAGGTTCGCGTAGCGCTCGACCGGCAGGCCGTTCCGCAGAACGTAGAAGTTGAAGTGGTCGGCGAGGCCGTTCGTGGCCGCGGTCACCTGGACCGTAATCTCGGCCGCGTATGCGCCGTCCCATCGCGCGTCGACGCGGACCGTCTGCTGCGCGCCCGCGGCGTTGCCGGGGTGGGAGACGTTGTCGAAGTCGAACTCGTCGTCCGCCGTGCTGGTCGAGATGACCTGCACGCTGGAAGACGGGCCGGTCGTGTTCGACGAGATGCGCTGAAAGCCGCCCTCGTTCGTGACGGTGACGCCCGAGACCGCAGCTTCGACGATGGTCTTCACCTCAGCCGCCGTCACCGCGTCGACGTTGGCGACGTTGCCGGTGCCAGGGCTGTTGCCGGTGGTGTACTGCAGCACGGCGTTCGCCGTGCCCCCCGACACATTGACTCCCGAGCTCGTGCCGCGACGATCCGAACGGATCCGCGGTCGACTCGCGCTCACGTCGGCCTGCGCCCCGACGAGCTTCGCCGCGATGACAGCGGCGACCTCGGTCGCCGTGGCTGCGCCGATGTTGGCGAATTCCGACGCGAGGAACGTGACCGTCTGCGGCGCACCACCGTCGATCGAAACGATGATCGTTTGGTTGTCGGCGAGCGCGTAGGGACCGTCGACACCCGCAGAGCGCGTCGCCGCGGTGGCGGTGACGGTCGCCGTTGCCTGGCCGAGCGCGTCGCGCGAGATGACCAGCGTGTCGCCGGGCTCGAGGTTGTAGGGCGCCGGGTTGCCGCTCAGCACCGATCCGGCGACGGCCCCGCCGGTGGGCGTGCTGAGGGTCAGCTGACCCTTCGTGCTCGTCTTCGTCGTCGGATCGCCTTGGACCGACGTGTGGACGACGCGTCCGACGTGCGCCTCGGCGCCTTCGCCTGCCTCCGCCCACCATCCTTGGAGGGCGGCGCGCATGTCCTTGCTGTTGGTGGTCCAGCCACCGAAGAGCCGCTCGTACTCCGGGATGCTCGTGACCTTGCGGGTCGTCCCGTCGGTCGGCCCCATCTCGGTGACGCCGAGCGCGAGGAGAATCGTCCGCACCGATGCGTTGATCGTCGGTGCCTTCGGCGCCTCGTTCTCGATCCGGACCTCGGACGCGAGATCAGTCATGGCCTACCTCCGGCGCGTCCGCGCCTTCGTCGTCGTCGGCGTCGTCTGCCCCAAGCGCCGGAAGCGCAGGCGGCTCGGTGGGCGTCGCCTCGACGGACGGCGCCGGGTGCGGCGTAGCTGCGGGAGCGGGGGCGTTGACAACGCGCAGGAGGCCCGCGCGCACGAGCGCGGCGATCTCCGGCACGTTGAGCGCGCCGTGCGGCAGGCGCCCTTCTGAGCCCTCGGTGCCCTTCGCCGTGAGCGTGACCGAATGGCCGACGCGGACGCGCTTGGGTCGCCCGGTGATAGCGCCGGTTTTCCGGTCGTGGTGCGTGTGGACCTGCGTGACTCGCACGCAGAGGCAGCGCTCTTCCGTGCACACGTACTCGTGCGGGAGGTTGAGCGTCACGAGCTCCCGCGCGGTGTTCTGGACGACTTGCTCCATGTGCTGTGCCAGCAGGAAGCTACCCGCGGCGCAACATGGGTCAAACTGTGCCAGCAACAGGAACGGTCGCTACGAGCTCTTCATCGTGCCGACGTCGTGCACGAGTTCTTCGTTCTTCGATCCGATGCCGACGGTCGACTCGTGGGCCATGCCGGCCGGCGTGCCTGCTGGCGCCGGGCCCTCGTTCTCGAGCGGCAGATCCTCGATCGAGATCTGCTTGATGAAGGCCTGACAGGACCACGCGACAAGCGGCACCGCCTGCGCGCCGTCGCGCGACACGCGCACGGGCTCGGTCATCGACTTGCCCATGTCGTATTCGACGAAGCCGCGCTCCGGATGCGCTTCGTCGCGCAGCACGCGGAGCTTCGGATTCTTCTTGAAGACCCGGATCACGATGGCCTCGAGGTTGATGAGCTCGATCGGCGTCTCGCAGATGCCGACGATCGTCATGACGCAGTCGACGACAGACGGCGGGGCCTTCTCGATGAAGCCCGTGCCCGTCGTGTCCTCGATCTCGAGCTGGTTCGCGTGGGTCTCCTCGACGTTGTCCGGAAACTCGAGCGCGACGATCGCGAGCGCCGGGAACGACGCGATCATGGAGATGTTGTAGCCGTCGCCAGTGTCCTCGTCGTATTCGACGTGCGTCGCGACGTGGACGTTCTCGATGACCTGCCGGCGCAGCTTTAGAACGAAGGCCTCGAAGACGCGCACCAAGGTCGACTTTTGGCCGAGGTCCGGCCGGGCAAACGTCACGGCGCTCGGGACGATCGTCGTCTCGCCGGGGATCGGCTCGCGCACGTCGTCGTCACCCCGCTGAAGCTCGCTCGGCAGACCTAGCGCCGCGAGGGCCGTGCCTCCGAACAGGATCGTCGCGGCGCTGCCGCGCGCGTCCGTATCGATCGTCGTGCGTCCGTCCGCGGCGCGTGCGAGTACTCCGCGCACAGCCCCCGAAACGATCGCTGCCACCTCCGCAGCCGTCGCGGCACCGATCGCAGCGAAGGCCGCCGAGGGGAAGACAACCGTCTGCGTGGGCGCGTCGCCGACCGTCACCTCGAGCGTCATGCCGTCGGCGAGCGCGAAGGGCTGCGCCCCGGTCGTCGCGCGCGCGGGAGCGCCGTCGAGGTTCTCGACAGTGAGGTCGACGGTCCCCGGGTCGTGCTCGGGCGCATTGACGTAGACGAGCCCGTCGTCCGCGACGGCGACTTCCTCCGCGTCGACATCGCCGAATCGCACGCGCACCGACGCGCGCGGCTTCGGCACCGGAAACACGTCCTCGGCTTCGACCGGGAGGCGGAAGTTTGCGCCGGCGAGCTCGATGAGCGTGCACCCGCCGGTGTGGACGACGTTCGGGCTGATGGTGTTGACGACCGGCTTCATGGCTTCCCGATGAGGCCGCCCATCGAGGCGGCGAGGTTCTTCTCGAAACGGAGCTTCACGTCCTTCGGACGACCCCAACGGGCGATCGTCGGGCCCACGAACGGACGCGCCGGCAGAAACACCTTCCGCACGCCCGATCCCTTGGTGCGCGGGCCGCGCGTCTCCCCAGCCTTGCGAAGCACCGCGAAGAAGAAGCGTCGCTGTCGCGCCGTCCAGGGCTTCGAGTACTTCCGACCCTCATCGTGAAGGGCGGCGATATTCACCTTGCCGACCTTGCGGTTCGCGCCGACGAACGCCGCGCCCCCCGGCAACGGCACCACCTTCACGCTTCCGCGGAGCGCGCTGGTCGCAATCATGATTTTGCTGCCGCTCTTCCCCTTGAAGCGGCGAACCAGGAGGGTCAGCGGCGCGTGCTTCCGCCACGGCTTGCCGCCGGGTGCGCCCGAGTCGATGCCCTCGATCATCTTTCCGCGCTGGAAGTGGGCCTCCTTGAGCACGGCCTGATCCTCGGCCTTCTTGAGGCGCTCGGACGCAGTCGCGAGCGTCGAGATCGCGCGCGCCCACCCGGGCCCCTCTTCCAGACGCACCGTCATGCTTGGGTACCCTCGGGGCGGTCTTCGTACGTCGCGATCACGAGGTTGCGACCGCCGCCAAGACCGAATCCCGTCGGCTGAACCTCGGTCGCGTAGAGCGGCCGCGGATAGACCTGTAGCTGCTGACCGTTGAGGCGCATCAGGCGCGTGAGTCGATCGTTGACCCGCAGCATCGGCAGACCGTTCGCGTCGACGAGCCCCGCGGCCTCGAGGTTGCGGAAGTGGAAGACCAGGACGATGCGCGAGTCGGGCGTGTTGCCCGACGCGGTCTGCTGCTGCACGCCGTCGGCTGTGACCTCGATCTGCGCGCGCAGGAGGATCGGATCTTGGTACGCGGTGCTCTTCGTCCGGACGCCCCCCGGGTAGGTCACGACGGGCGTGCGCCACACCGGATCGTAGGTCGTGGCCTGCGTGTCGATGCGCTGAATCTCCGCAAGGAACGGACGCAGAAGCCTGCCCCTGTAGAAGCTCATCGCCACCACCCGCCGCGCCGGCGACCTCCGCCAGCGCTCGACCGCGTCGCTGCGAGCGCGATCGGCGCGCGGTACAACGCGATGAGCCCGTCGATCTCCGGGTCACCGGTGATGTCCGCCGCGAAGCCGCGGCCGCTCGAGCCGCTTCCGAGCGCAGCGAACGTCACGCTCTGATCGCGCGTGCTTTCGGAGAGAATGCGCCCGGCACTGACAGTTGCGTCGTGGTCCTCGCTCGCGAGCGGAGCGAGATCGCGCTTGATGAGCAGCATGCACAGCCGACGCAGGCCGGGCGGCACGATGCCGTGCGCGTTCGGGCAATGCGGGCTTCCGCGGTCGGTAAAGCCGAAGGCGCCGCTGACCGTGAGGTTCTGGAAGCCTCGAGGCCAGCGCGTCGGCTCTGATCGGAACGCGTACCGAAAGACGTGACGCCGGGTGATCTTCGGGTTGCGCCGATCGTCCGGTTGCGTGAGGCCTTGGCTGAGGTGTCGGTTGTAGACGACGTAGTCCGATGAGGGGACCTCGATGCCTTCGATCTGCACGCTCGAGATCGCGATGATCGGAACGCGGAAGAAGAGCTCTTGGCTGTCGCTGCCGTCGAACGTGTAGGACGCCTCGCGCGGCTCGAACCATTGGCCGGTGACGCGGTCGATGAAGCGCGACGCCAGGTCGTTCAGGACGCCAAGCCGAGCGTCGCTCGCGAGCGTCGGCGTGATGCCCTCCGCGCGCATCTCGCTGAGGAGCCCGTACCCCTTCGCGCCCGCCATCAGCGGAGTCAGCGACACGTCGAAGTCTTCGTTGTGGACGCGCTCGACGTCGGTCGACGTCATCCGCACGAACCACTTGATGCGGTGACCGCCGGCGGGCTCGGCGCCGCCAACAGTCCAGCGTGCGACGAAGTGTCCGAGGCCGAGACGATCTCCGACGGGGCAGTCGGCGAGGTTTACCGCCTGACGCGCTCCAGGTGTCGACGGGAAGACCTGCACGAGGGTCGCACCCGAGGTGTCCCAGATCTGGAACTCGAGCGCGAACGGGTCCGTCGCAATGCCAAGCACGTGCGTGAAGACCTCCAGAAGCGGAGTCACGCAGTCGCTGGTTTCACCTCGGGCGATGGTCGTCATGGGAACTCTCTCCCGGGACCATCGCCCCGGCGGTGGGGCTTCCGAGCGCCTTGGCGATCAGCCGCGGTTGCGACCGCCGCGCGTCGGGGGCGCAGCGGGCGGCGGGACGTCTTCAGCAGCCTTCGCAGCTTCGGAGGCCGGCTTATCGGCGTCCTCCTTGGTCGGCTCGGCTTCCTTCTCGGCCGGTGCGGACTCGTCCTTCGCGGGCTCGGTCGACGCGATCAGAGCGCCCACAACGTTCCCGTCGACCTTCACCTCGGACGTTACGATCGCGGGCGACGAGGTCTTCAGCTCGAGCTCGCGCACGCGGAGCGTCAAAGCTTGCTTCTCGAGCTCCGCCTCTCGCAAGCGGAGCTGAAGCTCCCGCCCTCGCAGGTCGAGTTCGCGCATCGACAACTCGATCGCAGCGCGATCGGTGGCGGCCGCCGCCGGCACGGGTGCGGCCGCCGGCGGAGCGATGAATACGGGCTTCGGCGACTCGACCGTTCCTGCAGGATCGACCTTCACGCGCTCGGCGTTCGTCAGCGCCTCGGCCTCGGCCTTCGTACAGACGTCGAAGACGAAAGCGCTGTTCGGGTCGGTGTCGTGGACGCGCACGAAGCGCAGCTGCTCGGCGATGCTCGAATCGATCGGACCGTACCAGCCCTTCTCGCGCAAGAAGGCCTGACCCAGGCTCATCATGTGCTGCTCGCGGCGAAGGCTCGTCGGCTTGATTCTGACGTACATCTCCATGGGTCTCGTTCCTGTAGGGGCGTGGGGTTCGAGCCGAGGCCGAGCGCGTGTCTCAGCCCTTGACGGTCTTCATGGCCGCGGGCGTGTGAAGCGCGGCGTAGTTCGTGTCCGTGACGGTCGCGTCCGCATCGAGCTTCCCCGCGATGCCGACGATGCTCGTTCGCAGCGCGGCGAGGTCATCGGCAACGTCGCGAAGAACGGTGGCCAGATCGGGAAGGCCCGCGGCGCCGCCGGGCGCCATGTTGGCGCCGCCTTCACCGAACCGAGTCGTGATCACTGCCATTGGAGTGCTCCCTGTTGGGGTTCCCGATTGGCTCCGAAGCTCAGGCGCTGAGCACCAGAAGCTGGAACGTGACCGCGGAGAGGTTCGTCGTCGCGGGGACCTCGATGAGAGGGCCGTCCGCCGCGTTGTTGTTGTCGGCGTAGTAGACCTTCACCGCTCCGGTGCTCGGGACCCAGACGGGCACGTAGCCGCCGCAGTCGCCGGGGACGATGCCGAGGATTCGTCGCGACTCCCCTGCGGCCGACTCGAGGGATGCGTCGAGCCCGAGCATGCCGCCCGTGGGGTACGACGCTTCGCCTGCGAAGCTGATGTTCTCCATGAACTGCGGCGCGAGCGTCTTGCCACCCCGCTTCTCCGAAATCGTGACGGCTCCGACTGCCATGATGTTCTCTCCGGTCTGACGACGTGGCTGGTTTGGCGCGCCCGAAGGCGCGCCGGAGTGGGTCGGCGATCAGGCCGCGAGGACGCCGGTCGCCTTCACGACGGCGGGCTCGTGCTGGTAGTTCATGTCCAGCCGGATCGTGATGACGACGAGCCACTCGCGAGCGCGGATGTCTCGGTCCGTCTCGATGCGGATATTCCGCTGAATGCCGATGACGATGTTCTTCAGCTCGGCCATGAGCACGTTCGTCTCGTTCGTGCCGCCGCCGAGGTTCTCGGGGAACAACGGGATCGGCACGACGCCGTAGCCCATGAAGTCCGTCGCCTGGTACTTCTCGATCAGCGTCTTGTCTCCGAGCGCCGTCTGCCGATTCGCGACCGTCGACGCGTAGTCGAATGCCGCGTTCTTGCTCGTGATGAACGCCATGCCCTCGCGGATGAACTCCGCGGGCATCGCTCGGTACATCGTCTCGAAGACGCCCTTGTGGAGGCGCACTCCGCCAGCAGCGACAACGCGCGTCACGGCTCGCTTGAGGACGCCGTCCATCTGCCGCAGCAAACGGTTGCGCTTCGTCGTCGGAGGCAGCGACGTGTCGCCGTTGATGATGAGGTCCTCGACGTCGCGGGCGACGGCCTTGCCGAGCATCGATCGGACGCGGTTCCCGAAGTCCTCGCCCTCGATGTTGTCTTCGAGCTGCGTGTACGTGTACCGCGTCTCCCCGATGAACTCCTTCGTCTGAAGGGTGATCTTCTGGAAGTCCGGCTTCGAGCGGTCGTCCTCGGCGATGGCGGAGCCCTCGTTCGCGGGCACGAGCACCTGCCCGAGGAACGCCGTCTTATCGATCTCGAGACGGTCCCCCTTCATGCTCTTCGTGAGCGCCATCTGCATGAGCTTCGATTCCTTGATCAGGATCTCGAAGAACTGCTTCTGCTGCTCGGGGACGAGGTAGCCGCCACCCGAAACCATGTCGGCGACGGCGCCGTCGGCCTTCTGAATGAGATCCTGATTGGACTCGCCCATGATCGTTTCTCCGTCCCTCGTCGCGCTCAGCGACCCACGGTCGCTGCCGACATGTCGTCCGGCCAGGTGACTGCCTTCGGCGGGGGTCGCCCGCCTTCCTCGGTCCGGCCGTTGGGGGGCGGCAGACCCTTGGAGATGCGCTGCGCTTCGATCGCCGACAGCCGAGCTGCGTTCGCCTTCGTGAGCGCGTTGGTCTCGGCGATCGACGCCGAGAGAGACTTGAGCGTGGCGGCGAGATCCGGGGCGGCCGCAGCCACTGCCTCGGTGCCACCACCAGCGGGCTCGGCACTCGCGGGTGCAGCGGCAGGCGCCGCGCTTGCTGCAGCAGGGCCTGCGGCCGCAGCGTCACCCTCCGCGCCTTGACCTTCGACCTCTTCGAGAAGCGAGGAGATGATCGACCACGCGTTCTTGAGCGCAGCGAGACGCGAGCCGGCCATCTTGCGACCGACCTTCTCGACGACCTGACTGCAGGCCTTCACGATGTCGCTGTCCTCGCTCTTCGCGAACGGAGGCTTCTTCTTCGGGTTGCCCTGTTCGTCGAGCTCGTCTTCGCCCGTCGGGGGAGCGCCCGGCGCGGCATCGCCTTGCGGCGGAGCTGGCGGGGGCGGAGGCGGTGCTGCCTTCCCTTCCTCGTTCTGAGCGGGCGGAGGCTGCTGCGGCTGGCCGTCCGGCGGAGGCGTGCCTGGCGCGCCTTGCGGCGCGAGGCTCGCTCCAAGGGCGGCGAGCCCCTTGGCGCAATCGGCGATGAGCTGAGTCACCGGCGGCGGAACGCCGGCGCCTTGCGCGACGGGTGCTTCGCTGATCGCCGTCTGGATCGCGGACAGCTTTTCGATCTGGTCGGCGAGCCCGTCCATGATCTGCTGCTTCGCTTCCGGCGAGAGCGCGGGGACGGCTTTCGCCGTTGCCTGCGTGTTCGCGTCGGGAGCTGCCGTCGCGGGCGCGGCGGTCGTTGCGGTTCCTTCGGCTCCGGCTGCGCCGTTCGCGTCGTTCGTCGTTTCGTCGCCCATCTCGTCCGCCTTCATCGCGAGGAAGAGGCGCCGGTTGGCTGCGCGGTCGACGAGCGAGACCTCGTGAGAAACGATCTTCCGAAGGCGCTTTTTCGCCTTCTTCGGATCGAGGAGATTCCCGGTCGGTTGCGTGTCGTCCGTAGCCACGGCTGCGTTTCGCAGTCGAAGCTACCGTCGGCTCAAAGTGGGTCAAGTTGTGCCACTCGGCACAACGTCACGATCACACTCGAGCCGGGCTGTTGAAGTAGCGATCGAACGCGCGCTCAGCTGCGGCGCGAGGGTCGGGAGGCTGCAGATGCTCAACAGAGGCGACGCCGCCGATCGAGAAGCCGGTGATCTCCTTCCGCTTCACGCGGCTCCAGAGATCGTCGTTCAGAACCTTCACCACCATCACCCAGCTCCCCCGCTTCACGAGCTGGTCGTTCATCGAGAAGTCGATGGGCGCGATGAAGCTTTCGACCACCTGAACCCAGTGGTTGATCAGCTGCTTGTGCTGCAAGCCGACGTTGCGAAAGTGACTGAGGTAGACGTGGGCCGCCTGCTCGACCGTCTCGGCGTCGTACGTGTCGTCCTGCGCGTCGACGGTGTCCGGCTCGAGCACCACGCCGTAGAGCAGACGCTTCTCGTCGTCCGTCTTCGTGATGACGATGACGCTCTGGTTCTCCTCGAGCGGTACCTCGACGAGGGGCGGAAGGTTGCCGAGGATGCGCGCGACGAGGCACTGCTGCACGAGGTCCTTCGCAAGCAGGTGCGGCGTCGTCTCTCCGGGATCGATTCCGAGCGCGGCTTTCAGCATGGCCGTCGTCGTGCACGTCATGCCGCCGTAGAACTGCTTCGGAACGTGCTGCAGGTAGGCCATCTTGGCCGTCTCCGCGCGCGTGAATCCGAGCATGCACTTGTACTCGTCGAAGGTGCCGTCGGCCTTGTGCTGCACGACCCAATGAACGAGAGGCTGCGCCGGGTGCGGGCCGATGAAGACGTCAAGCCCCTCCCCGTCCCCGCCCTGCGTTCCGTCGATGTAGCCGTAGTCCCATCGGTACGTGCGGGTCCATGCCGTGCCGTCGTCGGCGACACCCTTCTGCACAAACCCGCGGGGCCGATCGATGCGGAGCGGGATTCCCGCGTACGAGCTCACGCGCTCCTTGCCACGCTTGGCGGCGGCGCGTGCTTTCACGAGGGCGATCTGCGTGCGCTCAAGCGCAGAGGACATGCGGGAGGCGTACCATGCACTCCCGCGCACCTCCCAAGTCGGTCAGCCTCCGTCGAGGGTCGCGCGGACGAAGCAATCCTTGGCTTCGAGCAGCTTTCTCAGCCCCGCGGTGCGTTCCGCGCTGGCCGGTAGACGATTCACGATGTCGACGGCCAGGTCGTGGATCGGCTTGCTCGTCTCCTGCAGGTAGGGCGGCAGATGGTTGTAGCGGAAGTGTTTCAGCATCGGTTCGTCGGCCATGACGTGGAGCTATCACGCGGGAACGATGGTGCTACGGCAGTTCGGATGCGCCGGCGGGCACGAGATGCCGAGCTTCGCCATCGTCGCCTCGGTCGCGACGCCCTTGAATCGACCCGGTTCGTCCCGTCGCCCGACGGCGTTCTCCACGACGGTCGCGACGCGCGTCCGCATGCCTGCGCTGTTCTGCACGAAGATGACCTCGTTACCGTCGTCGTCCTTCCCGCGCCGCATCCACGGCTGCAGGTCGACGACGGCCTCCGGGTTCGGAGCTGCGGCGACGGCGGCAAAGCGCTCGAGCGCGTGCTTCACCTCGAAGACCCGCCCGTGCATCAGGCGACAGAAGACGCTCGTCACCTCATCCATGACGCTGGCCCACCGAGCTCGGCCGATGCCCGCATGCTCGAATGACGCCAGCGCGCCGTACGTGCGTGCGCGCGCCGTGAAGACGTTGGCGACCATCCGCCAATACGCCTCGTTCCGAGCGACCCCCGCCGCGCGCATCTTGATCGCGAGCTCCTTCGCCATCTCCTGCGACGACGCCCCGCGAAGCTCGCCTTGAGCCACGATCTCGCGCGCCATGGCGGACTGCCGCTCGCGCCGGCGCCCAAACTCGTCGCGGACGTAGTGCGCCTGCGAGTTTCGGATCTGGTCGATGACCCGCTGGTCGACGGCGTTGAAGATGTCGGTGTTGGATAGCCCATAGGTGTCCCGGGCGGCGCGCTTGGTCGCGGAGATGATCCCGCGGCCCTCGATCGAGATCACCTTCGCCGCGATGCGCGCCTGCTCGGCCGCGGTCGCGAGCATGATCCCGGTCGCCTTGCCGATCGCCTCGGCGCGCCGCGTATCGGACATCCGCTTCCAGTCGCGATCGAGCGCAGCCTCCATCTTCCGCTGCGCCGCCGCCTCGATTGGACGCGTCTTTCGCAGGAGAAGCGCAGCGAGGAACGCCACGACGCGATCGAAGCCGTTGCGGGTGAGGATGCCCTCGTCGGCGTCGGCCTTGGCTATCGCGACATCAAGCCCGAGAACATCAAGGCACGCGTCGACCTCAGCGATTGCGGCGTCGAAGTGCTCAAGCATCGGGCACCTCGAGCGACGCCCCCACGACGGTGATCGACTTGCGGCATCGGAAACAGCGCGGTGGCTTCTCGATGCCGACGAGCTTCACCGGTGTCGTGTGGCCCGGGAGAACGCACTCTTCGAGGAAGCCGTGATGGTCGTCGAGGTAGCTCGCGATGAACCTGCAACCCGGGCACGCGATGAAGTAGCCCACGAGCCCGCCGCGCTGAGGCACGCGCTTCACCTGCCCGGGCGGCATCTCGCGGACGCAGCCGGAGGCCCAGTAGGTGATCGCGGTCGAGCTCATGCGGCCGCGCCGAGCAGCCGCGCCATCTCTTCCTGCGAGACCTTGAAGGTCTGCACCGCATCCGTCGCGCGCGCGACGTCCGCTTCCCCGGTAACGTACTGCTCGCGTGCCGCGATGAGGCGCTGCTTGATCTTCGCGAGATCCGTCGCGAGCGCCTGCATCGCGATCGCCTTCTGCTCGCCGACTTGACCGACGCCCGGGTTACCGGCCATCGCTGGCGCGGCGCCTCCGGTGAGCATCGCCACGGGCTGATCGACCCACTCTTCGTCGATCTCCTTGAACTCTTTCTGGAAGGCCTCCTT
The DNA here is from genome assembly GCA_013361525.1 of Polyangiaceae bacterium. Taxonomy (GTDB): domain Bacteria; phylum Myxococcota_A; class Polyangia; order Polyangiales; family Polyangiaceae; genus Xiheicaenibacterium. Next base: position 22,272 of record JABFXY010000170.1, read on the forward strand.
CAAGAGCTCGCGGGCCTCGCGCGGCGTGATCACGTTCGCGACCACGGCCTTGGTGACCATGTCGACGAGCTCGATCGGGTTCCTCGTCACGGGCCCGTTCGACACGAACTTCCAGAAGCGCACGCCGAGGCGCGGGAAGAGGCGGCGGTTGATCAGGTCGTCGTCCTTGTTGCGCTCGGGCGCGAACACCTGCCGCTCCGCGTACCCGATCGCCTCTTCGGCGGTCGCTCGGTTCACGTCGGCGCTGTCGCCGCGGAGCAGCTTCGGCAGCCGGAATGAGTTGCCGATCTTCTCGGTGTTCGCCGCATCGTATGCGAGGAAGATCGCGTCCTTCAGCTGCGCGTCCATGAGCGGGCGCAACTCGATCTTCACGTTGTTGCGCGCGCTCCCGTCGGCGCCCTCGGCCGGCTCCGCCTCGATGACGATGACGTTGTGGAAGTTCTCCTGGCCAACGACCCGGTCGTTCAAGAACGACTCGATCCGCTCGACGGAATCCTGGCCGAGCGTGCCGCCGGAGACGAGCACAGCCATCGGAGGGATCGCCTTGTTGGAGAAGTACGCGAGGTTCACCTCGGCTGCCGCGCGCGACCCGAGGATCTCGGGAGTCGTGCCGATCCAACGCGGCACGCCGTAGGCGCTTGTCGGCCAGTAGATCGCGAAGTGGACGACCTCCGTCGCTTCGCGCGCGCCGGGCTCTGCGGCCGCGAGCATGTCGGCCGATTCGTAGATCTTCCCCGTGCGACTCGACATCGTGCGGGGGTCGTCGAGCTCCTTGAAGTAGATCGCCTCCGCGCCGTTGATGACCTGCACGTACTTGCGGAAGCGCCGCTTCACCTTGATCTTGCGGTAGGCGATTGCCGAGATCTTCTGGGGGACCTCGACCTCCAACCACTGCGTGTCGAGCGGGCAGAGTCGCGTCGAGACGGCCGGCAGGTGGCTGAGAAGTCCGGGTCGACCACCATCATCGGGGATGACCTCCCAGTAGGCGTTGCCGGTCATCTCCTGGTCGATGCGCTTCTTCTCGCGCAGGCCGATGAAGCTCGAGTCGTGGCAGGCGTACTCGAAGAAGAGGTCGAGCTGCAGCTTCTCGAGCCGCATCTGCGCCTCGATCTCGATACGCTTCGCCTCGACAACCACCTCGTCGACGATCGCCGGCTCGCCGTCATAGATCTTCTCGAGGATGATCGCGTCGCGGATCTTCTGGTCGGCGTCTGCGGCATCGAGGTCGATCGTCGGCTCGAGCCGGTATCCGAAACACTCGATGTTGACGGCATAGGCGCCGATGTTCGGGAGGATGGCCGCGGACTCGCCGCACATCTTCACGAGGTCGCGCGGCAGGTATGGCGGATCGATGGCACCGGCCTCCGAGAAGGTGCCCATCTCCTCCTCGGGCGCGATGAGAGCGTTCGGCGGAGCTTTCTCCCGACCGAGCACGAGCGCCTTGCGGATGATCTGCGTCGCCACGCGCGCAAGCTACCGCAGGTGGCACACTCGTGCGAACCTTGGCTCATGGTGGCACTGCACGAGGTGATGGCCAACGTCGCGCGTTCTGGGAAGCTCGGGGAGCGAGGGGCAGCCCTGCTCCGCGGCTTCCCCGAGCTAGTCGAGCGCGACCCTGCTGAGGCGATGCACGTCCTTTGCTGCGTGCTCGTCGCCGCCTCCGCGGAAGACCGCGAAGCGAAGAACCAGCTGATGACCGCCGCCGTCGAGGCGCTCGGCGGCGAGCCGGACGCCGATGCGCGCTGCAAGGAGTGCAAACGCATCCTGCCGGTCGTCGCGGCGCACGTCGCCACGATCGAGTGCGGTCCCGTGCACACCGTCGTCCGCCACGACGGGCGCGTGATCGAGCTATGATCCGGCGGTGTCGAGCTGGATGCGGATGCTCGTGCGGGTGCTTGCTGCGGACCTGCGTTCGCGCGGGTTCACGCTGAAGGAAGCGCGCGCCGCCGCTCGCGAGCTTGCCAAGGCGCACGGGGAGCGGATGCTCGTCGTCGCGACCAAAGGGCCGTCTGCGGCGGTCGGGCTCGTCACGCGCGCGAAACCGGATCGGCGGCTACCCAGGTAGGACCGTCGCCGACCTATTATGCGCATCACGTATCTTTTCTGTGGCGGGCGACATGCGTCGTGCGTATATCTAGACGCATGACGAAGCGACAGTTCGACGCGAAGACGAAGCGCAACGCCGGTGGCAAGCTCGCGAGCGACGAGCGTTGGCAGTACCGCAACGCGCGTGGCCGCGAGTGCCGCGGGTGCGGTGCGTACGGCTCGACCGTGACGCGCGATCGCTTGGCGGAACGCTCGGCGCTCGCGTCCTCTGAACGTCGGAGCGACCCGCGCTTCGCGGTGCTCGGGATCGGGAGCCCCCTTCGCGCCCCGGCCTGCGCTCGCCTCCTCGGCCGCCTCCCCACCCTTCCGTCCGACCAGGCCGCGCGTGCTCGCGGCGAGCATCCGACGTTCCGCGTCCTCGTGTCTTCGCGCGCCCATTGACATACGCAACACGCATATCAACTCTAAGAGGAGCTTCCGATGCCCTACGAAACCGCCCCCGCCACGACGCTGCTCGCCGCTTTCTGCGCTTGCTGCGCGCGCCCGCTCGTCGACGCCGTGAGCGTCGAGACGGGCGTCGGCCCCGAGTGCCGTCGCCGGCACGGGTACAACGAAGCGCAGGAGCTGCCGTCGTGGCGTGACGTCGCTGTCGCTCTCCGCGGGATCGAGCTTCCGGAGTCGTTCACCGCCGCGGAGGCGACGGATGACGTGCGGAGCGCGGCGAACATCCTGGTGCGCCTCGTCGCTGTCGAGCAGGCGGGCTCGAACGTCGCGGCCTACGTGAACGCCGTCCGGGCCCTCGGGTTCGTTCAGCTCGCGGATCGCATCTCGGAGCGCGTCGCTCCGATCCGCATCGCCGAGGGCGAAGACAACACGCTCGCGATTCGCACCCCGTTCTCCCCGGAGGCGAACGAGGCATTCCGCCGAGCGTTCCCGCGGTCGTGGGACCCGGTCGCCAAGGTGCGCCGCGTGCCGGCATCGGCGCGGCGCGAGCTCTTCGGGCTCCTTCGCAAGTGCTATCCGGGCGCGACAGCGATCGGGCCGAAGGGCATCTTCACGATTCCGGAGGCGTCGTGAACTGCGTGGACGAGACCTCGCTGTGCGAGCTCCCGACGTGGGTACCGCCCGCGGGCTACGTACACGTCGATCCGAAACCGAACGCCGCTTGGCGCGTCGCCCCGCCCGTTCCCTGCGAGGACCTCGAAACGCTCCGTCCCCCTCGAGGTGACGCGTGATTGCCCCCGTCATCCACATCAAAGGGTCGACGCTCGCCACGCTGCGGAGCGAGAACGACGGCGCGCGCTGCGCGCTGCGCATCGCAATCGAGGCACTCGAGGACGCCGCGCCTCGCGCCCGCGACTTCGAGCCGCTCGGCTCGGGCGCCTTCGGCGAAGCGTGCCGCGAGCATGGGGCGCGGGTTTCACGCCTCAAGGCGACGTTGCGCGAACTCGACGAGCTCGGTGAGCACCTCGATGACGCCTACTACGCGCGAGAGCTTCCGCCGAGGAGAGGGCACGCGACATGAAGTTCCAGGGAAGAGCCGTCGACCTCACCAAAGCGGAGCTACGAGCGCTCGTGGCGCACGCCTCCGCCGACACCTCGAGGCCGCACCACAACGCGGTGTGGTTCGTCTTCGCGCGGTCGGAGGCCGTTGCGGTCGACTCGGGCCGGATGCTCATCGCCGCGGGCGAATCCCCGGACGTGCCGACCGACTATCACGCGCCGACGTTCGGCGTGCCGCGCAAGACGCTCGCTTCCCTCGCGCGTCGTCTCCGATCGGCTGACCTCGTCCGCCTCGAGATGAGCCCTCCGCGAGCGACGGTGCTCGCCCTCGGGCTCAACGTTCGCGAGACGCTCGACCTCGAGGACGCGCACTTCGCCGGGGGCTCGCTCGGTGCCCCCCCTCCCTACGAGATTCCGCTGCACCGCGCGGGCGCCGCGGGCATGCCGGACTGCGCCTTCGTGTGGGCGATCAGCGCGCGGTATCTCGGTGACGTCGCCCTCGTCGAGGAGGCGCTCTACACGTCGAGCTGCACGATCCTCGCGCCACAGGACGACGACGAGCCGACGGTGGTGCGCGTCTACCCGTGCCTCGACATGGCGGCGAGCCAGACGACGCGCACCAACGACCCACCGTGGACGATCGTGATCATGCCCGTCACCGGGCGAGGGCGCGCCGAGATCGACGAGGCTGAGGACGCAAGAGCGGATCGCAACGCGGCTCATCGGAAGCTCGCCGAGGCGAACGCCGAGATCGCTCGTCTTCGATCGATCCCGCCACCGCCTCCCCCAACCAGGCCGCGGCGCCGCAAGTCCGCTCCGTCGGCGCCCACGCCATCCAACGTCGTTCCCATCCGGAGGCCTGCATGACCGCCGCCACGCCGATCGCGATCGTCGCTGAGCTGAGCATCGAATCCCTTCTTTGGCGACGAGCCAATCGTCTCGTCCTGGTCGCAATCGAGCTCGACCGCATCGGCGAGCCGAACGCGGCGCAGGTGGTTCGCTGGTCGTCCGAAGTGATGCGCAAGCAGTGCCCCGATCGCATGGGAGCTCTCGTGCGGCTCGCACTCGCGCAGGTGCGTGCGTACCGGACCTTCCTCGAGGCGTTCCCGAAGGGACCAGAAGCCGACGATGCTCGGGCCGCCGTCGACGCGTTGAGCGCCACCACCCTCTATCTGCGCGCGGCGCGCGCCGCGGTGTGGAGAGCCACACGTGCCGCGAAACTCTGACGGCTTCCTCCGAAACCTGATCGACGTCGCCGAAGAAACCGAAGGGTGGCGCGTCGAGACGACGAGGGGCGGCCACCTCCGGTTCATCCCGCCGCAAGGCGAGCCCATCATCGCCGCCGGGACGCCAGGAAGCTCAAAGGCGCTCGTGGCCCTGCGAAGCAAGCTCCGCCGCCTCGGGTTGCCGGTTGGTGCGTAGACACCCCTTGCGCTTTCAATACGTGCGACGTATATCAAGACCATGGCAACGCGACGAACCAGCAAGGCGGCCGCTGAGGTGATGGTGCAGATGCTCGCTCCGGTGGCCGAAGAAGCCATCGAACTCGCGCTGCGTGAGGCGGCGGCGCAGGGCGCGGCCGATACGCGACGCGTCCTCGAGGCGGTCGTCGGCGGCATCCAGCTATCCGGGATCCCGAAGGGCGCTGCGCGCCAAGCGGTGCGCCTCGGCCTCATCCGGTCGGGCAAGCGCAAGGGCATCGACCTGACGGCGTACGCGGCAAGCCTCCTCCGCTGATTCGTATCGCCATCCAACATACGTCACACGCATATCACCTCAGGAGCCGACCGTCATGTTCACCGAGCGCCGCGCAGTCCTCGCCTCCGAAGCGACCAACGACATCAACGCTACATGGCGGGCCTCGCGCGAGGTCTGCGCCTGGTACGAGCAACGCTCGGAGCGGGACTTCGTCCGCACGGAGCGCCTGCTCCGCGTGTTCAACGCGCGCGTTCATCTGCTGCTCGACCTGAGCCGTGAGGCCACGGCGATCCCTCGCCGCTTCGCTCGGAAGCGTGACGCCGCGTTCGCGCGAGTCGCCGAGGTCAAGGCCGCGGTCGAGCGCGTCCGCGTGACGTACGAGAAGCACCTTCGGAGCTGCAGCCGATACCGCATTGCGCGGAGTTCGATCGGCACGTTCTGCGCGAAGTCCGGCGGCAGCCACGGGTGGCACGACCGCGACCGCGAATGTTTCGGCTGCTCGCAAGAGCGCGCCGCTGCCTAACCGCACCAACGCACGAGGAGAGTTCTTGTGGCCATCGAGCACGTCGAAGCCCATCCGTGCGCGCAGGGCGAAGAGCCCGCGCGCAAGCATCCGCCGCTGACCCCCGACCAGCTCGGGCGATCGTTCCGGTTCCTCACGTCGCTGAAGGAGCCGCTCTACGCACGCGACGATCTGTCCGTGCTGACCGCGATCGTCGGTCAGGCGATGCTCTACCAGTCGAAGCGCGACGCCGCGATGGTCCGCGCGGTGTGCGAAAAGCTCCTCGACACCATGCGCGCGTCGAACGCTCGCGTCGTCGGCCGCGACGAGATCGCTCGCATCCTCGAGTCCCTCGCTGGCGCCATCGAGGAAGGCCGATGACCACGCAGCGCACGATCTCGCACGCCGAATGGCTTGCCGAGGCGGACCGACGCTTCGGCAAGGATCAACACAAGTGGCGCTTCGTGTGCCCAGCCTGCGGCCACATCGCGTCGATCGACGATTGGAAGCGCGCGGGCGCTGAGACCGGGGAGGTCGCGTTCTCGTGCGTCGGTCGGCACGCGAAGGAGCCCCGCGACGCGTTCGGCAAAGGCCCGGGACCGTGCAACTACGCCGGCGGCGGGCTCTTCCGCCTGAACCCCGTCACCGTGCGGTTCGACGACGGGACGGACCACACCGTCTTCGAGTTCGCTCCGATGGAGGACGTCGCGCAGGAGCCTGCATCTGCGCCTGCGTCCGCCCCGGCCCCGAAACTCTCCGCCGTCGAGCTCGCCGTGCTCGGCGACATCGCGGCGGACCGCTCGCCGTGGTCGTCCGATCGGAAGCGTCACATCACAACCAAGGCCGTGAAAAGCCTCACGACGAAGGGTGCGCTGCGAATCGTGGCCGACGCGGACGGCTACCTCGTCGAGGTGGTCACAGCCGCCGGACGCGCCGCGCTTGCAGGTGGTCGATGAACCCGAAGCAGGCGTGGATCGAACAAGGGCTCGAACCGGTGCTCGACGATGCGGCAAAAGCCAACTTCGTCACAGCGGATCAGATCCTCGGTCCGGGCCGTAACGTCAACGTGGTTCGCGCGCGACGTCAACTCGTGCGCTCCCTCCGCGGAGCCCCGTACCAGCGCAGTTGGAACGAGATCGCAGCGCTCATGCAACGGGATGCCGCGACGGTGCAGGCCATGATGCACCCGCTTCCGAGTCGGAATCCGCATGCGTCCTCACGCCGCGCTGTCGAAGATCTGATGGCCGCGATCGATGCCGCCATCGAGGAGATGCGGTGCGCATGATCTTCTATCTCGGCGCTCACCACGCGCATTGGCTCGGGCTCCTCGACGTACCCCTCTTCGTCTCGCGCCGGACGCTCAGCGGCCGCCACACGTTCCCCCGGGCGATGGGCTCGTGGGCGCTCGATTCCGGCGGCTTCACGGAGTTGTCGATGCACGGTCGGTGGACGATCGGTGCGCGCGAGTACGCGTCCGAGGTGCGACGGTTCCGCGACGAGATCGGCGGGCTCGCGTGGGCCGCGCCCCAGGATTGGATGTGCGAGGCCGAGATGTTGAAGCGCACGAAGCTCACGATCGCCGACCACATCCGCCTCACCGTGGAGAACTTCGTCGAGCTCCGATCGATCGCACCGGACCTGCCCATCGTCCCGGTGCTTCAGGGCTGGACGTCCGGCGACTACTACGACTGTGCCGAGGCGTACGAGCGGGCCGGCGTCGACCTATGCGCCGAGCCTCTCGTCGGGCTCGGAACCGTCTGCCGTAGGCAGAACACGACGAGCGCCGCGCTCCTCGTCAGCGGCTTCGTCGCCGCTGGCCTCAAGATCCACGGCTTCGGCTTCAAAGCCACCGGCCTGAAGACGTGCGGGAAGCTTCTCACGAGCGCCGACTCGATGGCGTGGAGCTATCACGCGCGCCGGGAGCCGCCGCTCGACGAGTGCCGCGGCAAGCACAAGAACTGCGCGAACTGCCCAATTTTTGCGCTTATGTGGCGCGAGGCGATGCTCGCCTCTATGGAGCGCAGCGACGGGCAACTGCAGCTCGCCGGTGTCGCGTGACGGATCCGGAGAAAGCGCTGAAGCTCGCGCGGCTCGCGGCCGACGAGCGGACCCCGGAGCACGAACGCACCGCAGCGGCGATGGCGCTTGCGAAGCTCATCGATCGCGACGGCCTGCCCGGTGGTGGCACAGAATCTTCGTCATCGAACGCGAATCTGCATCGCGAGAACGAGGCTCTCCGAGTCATCGTCGAGCAGAACGCCAACGAGCTACGGACCCTGCGCGCAGACAAGTCGGATCTCGAGAAGCTCCTCGTGACGCTCCGAACCGACGTGCGCACCTGGGAGAACCGCCTGGACGCAGCCCTCGCAGAGAAGACCGAACTCGAAAAGAAGCTTCGCACCGCCAAGTCGACCGCTGACCGATTGCGGGCGGATCTCAAGACCAGGAGCGAGCAGCTGCACCGCGAAGTGGCCTCGAAGAAGTGGGTACGCGTGAAGGTCTGCGGCCACTGCGGGAGCGAAAACCACTTCACCCGAGGTCGGTGCGAAGGCGAATGCTACCGACGCGGGTGGGAGCTGAAGACGCTGCAAGGTGAGCTTCACGATCTGAAGGTGAAGTACGCGGACCTTGCCTCCGCTCTGCACCGTCTCCCCGCCGAGAAGCGCACCGACATCGGCGAAGACATCGCCATGCGTCGACGCAGCGAAGCTCGCGAACAACTCAGGCAATCAAAGCTAACGGAGGTCCGACATGGGCAAGACGATCACGTTGAAGGGTGATGCGGCAAAGGCGTTTCTCGGCATCAAGCTTGGGGCGAAAACGAGTACCGAAGACGACCACTATGCCCAGTGTGCCGTCGCCGTGGCACTCGCCGTGAAGTCGAACGACATGGCCGCCGCCACGGAGCTCCTTCGGTCCCTCGTGAAGAACCGCGGCGGCACCCCATGAGAAGCGACGGCGTGCCCGCCGACGCGCTCGCCCGCAAGACCACAATCACGGAGCTCGTGTCGACGTGGCGCGCCGCGGAGGCCGACATCCGCGCGGCGTTCGCGGCGATCGTCGCAGCGCAGACGCGTCTCTCGTTCGTCTTCTGCGGCGGCGACGGCTCGGAGATGCGCGTCGGGGCATGTGATCGCGGGCACGCCGGCGACTTCGACAAGCCCGACGAGGCGGTCGAACGGCTGCGCCGCCACGCGTGGACGGTCATCGTCCAGCGGCTCGAGCTGCGGCGGATGATGTCGAACCGCCGCTACAAGGAGCTCTGCGAGCAACTCGAGAAGGAAGCCCTTCCGGACATCACCGAGGAGAGCGTCGCGACCTTCGCCCAGCGCTACGTCGATTCGCTGGTGGAGATGCACAAGGAGGCAGTCGTCGAGTGCTTCGAATACCTGCGGCCTTGGCACGGCCGGCACAAGACCAATAGCCGGTTCGAGATCGGCCCGCGCGTCGTGCTCGAACGCCGCGTCGAGCGGCGATGGAGTGGCGAGGGCTACAACGTCAAGAGTGACCGCGATCAGGAGTTCATCGCGCTGGAGAACGTGTTCTCGGCGCTCGACGGCCGAGGCACCATCTGCAAGACGCACTACAGCGAGCTCGCGAACGCCATCAAGGCGTCGGGCCCGCAGGGTGTCGGCGAAACGCCGTACTTCCGGTTTCGGTGCTTCCGAAACGGCAATCTACACCTCGCGTTCCGGAGGCTCGACCTCCTCAAGCGGTTCAACCAGATCGCCGGCGGTGCGCGCCTTCGCGAGACGGAGTCGAGCGGCGACGAGGCGATTACCACGTATCGGTGACCGCCCCGTAGAACCCCGCCCGATTGGGCGTTACGCTCAATACGATTGGAGGCTCTTATGGCAGGTAAGAAGTCGAGCGGTTCAGGGGCAAAGCAGGGTGGAGTGCATACGACGCCGAACCCCGGCGGCAAGGGCTGGGTGAACCAGGTCAACGGCGAAACGGTCAGCCGCCACATCAAGAAGGACAATGCCGTCGAGCGAGGGCGAGAGATCGCAATCGACAAGAAGGCGGAGCACACGATTCACAAGAAGGACGGCACGATCGGCGAGAAGAACAGCTACGGCAACGACCCCAACCCGCCGAAGGACAAGAACCGCTAGACCGCTCTCATCGCTCGGGGCGCTTCGGCCGCACGCGGTAGCGTTCGCCGACGACGGCATCCCGAGCGGCGTCGAGCATCTTCGTCGCCGGAAGGAAGATGTCGACCACGTCACCGAGGTGGCGGCACACCTCCTCGGCGCGCAGCCACGCAGCACGCGCGCCGACGGAGCCCACCGGCGACTTTTGGGCCAGGTCGCTCGCGATCCGGAGCGACTTGCCCCTCTCCTTCATGCGGTTCCGGCGCACGCTGTCGTCCGCCGGCGTGGCCCGGTACAACGCACGCAGGAGCCCCAATAGGTCTCGGCAGGCTTCTACGGGGAACGGTTCGTCACGGCGGGGCAGCACGGAGGGCCGAGTCTACGCGACCTCGGTCTTCGCCGGTGCTCCGGCGACATGTACGCTGCCGTGCCATGTCTCAATGGGGGCCGCCTCCGCCTGGCTACGGGTGGGCACCGCAACCGCCGCGAAAGACCGGCCTCACGACGGGGCAGAAGGTGTTGATCGGCGTGGGCCTCTTCATGGCGTGCTCCGTCGTCGCCGCCGTCAACAGCCGACGCGATCCCGTCCAGGCGACGCCGAAGGCGCGGTCCTCGTCGACCCACGCGGCCGCGCCCACGCCGACCGATGGCGACGGGCACCGGTTCATCAACCGAGCCGATTGGGAGAAGGAGAACGGGCCCAACACGTGGCCCGTGTCGATCGCTGCCGGCCGGCTCGAGTGCATCGGACCCTCGCGCGTCTTCTTCTTCGCCGAAGGCACGTACTACGCGGTGAACGGCGCAGCGCAGTCGTGCGTTGGAACGGAGGCGCCGAACTGCCCGTCCTCGACGTCGAAGCTCGATCCCATCTGGCTCGACGACCCAAACCCGCCGGCGGGCACGAAGCCGGGCGACTTCAAGATCAGCATCGGCAACTTCATCACGCCGGGGCTGGCGCTGTGCGAGAAGTGACGTCCTGACCTTGCACATCTAATACGCGTGCCGCATATTGGCGCGCATGAGTGCTTCCGTCGTTTGGAGTGACGCCGAAGGCAACTGGACCGACGTGCGCGGCGACGTTTCGGGGTGGCGCCTCGTGCGCACCAGCCGACGCGAATTGCGTGCGGAGGTGCGGCGCGCCGACGCGCTCGGAGACGAGTCATGGCAGACGGCTGACCCGGGCGCCGAAGCCGCCATCCTGAAGCAGGCCGTCCTGCATCTTCTCGAAAGCCCGAAGTGCTGAAGGCGGGCGACGAAACCGCGCTGACGCTCGCGCTCCGGGTGCTCGGCGTGTCGGAGGCGGCGATCCCCGTTGCGCCGAACGCTTCCGAGACGACCGCGGGCTACCTCGTCCGCTTCGAGATCGCGCACCCGAGCGGACGAGCCTGGTGCACCGAGGAGATCTACTTCGCGAAGGCCGCGTTCGAGCGGTGGAGCGAGTCCGAGGTGTTCGATCACATCCGCGCGGCGGTCCGAAACCAGATTGCGACGACGTACCGACCCATCCCCGCGCCGAAGGCGAAGCCCATCCAGAACTACACGAGCCCGGGGCAGCAACGCGCCTACGAGCGCGCGCGCCGAGGACGGTCGCGATGAACCTCTATCTAGACCTCTCCCTACCCACGAAGGTCATCGCTGCGCAGCTCGTGTGGCGCGCACTCGGATTCGCCGTCCGCACGCTCGAGCGAACGCAGGAAGCGATCGACGAGCACGTGATCCGCTGCCCGTTTCATGCGGACGGCGGGACCGGCAACCGGTGCATCCTTCCTCGAGGACACTGCGGTCAGCAGCACCTCTGCTACTGCAGGACGAAGGGCGGAGGCTGGGTGTGATGACGTCTATCAACTTCACCTGCGCCGTACCCGAGAACGGCGGCCTCCGCGTCCCGGTGCAGGCCATCGACGCGCGCCAAGCCGCATGTGCATTCGTGCACGCGCGGTGGGAGCACCTGAACCGACCGGAGCAGATCGTCGTTCGGGTCGACTCCGATAAGTGCTGGTACGAGATCCGCGTCGACGCTGAGCCGCCGATTGATCCGGGTGAACCCGAGAGCGGGATCATGTTCTCGGGCTTGCTTCTCCGCGGCGGGGTGTTCGCATGATCCCGGGCGTCGAAGGCGATGTCGGCGGGATGGTGCCCGTCCAGGGCGAAGGCTCCGCCGATGGCCACGAATGGTACTTCCGCGCTCGCGACAGCGCCTGGTCGTTCCACGTCGCGGTCGCGGGTGAGAGCGACGCCGTCGGCGCCGGCGACAGCTACCCAGGTTGGTACCACTGCGCATCGTACGGCTCGCGCAACGCGGGGCATATGGACAACGCCGAGGCGTGGGGCTTCATCAACGCGTCGATCAGCGCGTGGCGCCTCGGACGGCTCGAGTACTTCGACGGCGTCCTCGCTCCGTTGACCGAAGCTGAGCTCGATGCCCGCTGCGAGCGCGCGCGCGATGACGTGTGCCGAGCGCTGAAGGCCAAGTTCGGCGTATCGCTCATCGATCCCGCCGATGAAGCGGTCGGCGAAGAGCTTGCTCGGCTACGCGACAGCATTCGGAAGTACCGCGACATGCGGGTGGCCGATCTCGCGGTCCGCTTCCCCGGTGGCGTCTCTGAAGCGCAGGCGCTCACCACCGAGGCGGCGCTTCGTCGCGAGGAGGCGACGCGCGACTTCCTCGCCGCGCATTCCGAGCGCCTGTTACAGATTGGATGGGGCGGCGCTTACGACTTCGACGTGTTCGCTCGCGACGCGATCGAGCGTTATCGCGAGGCGGTGCACCTGACGCGAGGCAAGCGATGAGCGCCAAGATCTTGATGGTCCTGCAGAACGACGGGGACATGTGCGGGGCCTGTCGTTTTCTCGACCGCGGCACCTTCTCGAGCCTGGCGAGGTGCAGGGCCTTCGACGTGAAGCTCGCCGAGGACGAAGTCGAGCCCTGGAATCCGCTGCGAGCTCAGGAGTGCCGCGACGCCGAGACCAAGGCGAGCGCGCTCGCGCGGCACGAGCAGCTTCGCACCGAGCTGCTGGTCGAGCACACGAAGCTCATCGACGACATCGCGGCCGTCGCTCAAGAGCGGAACGAACTGCTCCGCGAGAAGAGCGCAAGGTGGAAGCCGGGACCGGCTGAAGACATCGCGACCAAGGGGATCCGCGTGATCGACCGCGCGGCGAAGTGGTTGGCCAAGAAGGCGAAGGGAGACCGTTCGTGATCAACGTGACGTTGCGTCGCGAGACGCGACTACCAAAAGGCACGATCGCGGAGTCGTACATCGAGGCGGAGATGGGGCAGCCCGAGGAGACTCGCGCGCGGGTAACCCTGACCCTCGTCGCCGTCGGAGAGCGCGACGCGATTGCCCTCATCGAGGGGTTCCGTGGTCTGCGCGAGACAGACCTGCGTGGTTGCGCGGAATTGCTGCTGCGATTGGCCGACGAGATCGGCGACGGAGGGTGACCCTTGGAGAACGAGATCGGAGCCGGCCCCGGCCCTAACGAACCAGACTTCGACGAGTGGGCGCGCGCGGCGATCCACGAACTCGACGCGCGCACGCGCGAGCCGCTCGCCCTCATCGTGCGCGGCGGCGTGCTGCCGGAAGAGGTTGCCAGCGGCATCGCCGAGTACGTCGCCGAGAACGGCAGCTTCCCCGATCTGACGATGTTCAACCTCCCCGAAGGGGTGAAGCTCGAGCTCGTGCGCCTCGTGCCCGAAGACCCGGAGGTCGTCCGACTGCGAGCCCGCGTGCAGGAGCTCCTCGAGAACAATACCGCGCTCGTCGAGAAGAACCGCACCTACGAGGCCGAGCTCCGCCGGCGAGGTTGGGAGCCATGAGCAAGCCGAAGTGCCCCGTCCTCCGGGACTACTGCCTCCACGGCGAGGAGGCGGAGGAGCTCCGCGCGGGCATCGAGAAGCTCATCACGGAGACGAGCGACAGCGGCTGGAGGATCACGCTGCAGCGTCTGCTCGACGAGGTTGATGCTCGCGATTCGCTCGCGTACCTCGACGCCAAGGCGGACGACCGAACGGCCGCGAGCCCGTGGCGGTGCACCACGAAGAAGCGTGGGTCGCAGCACGTAACGGAGTTCACCGTCGGTGTTCAGCACTTCGTGCTGGCGCGCTCAGACGACCCCCACGAGGGTCGACAGCACTGCCGCTTCATGCGGGACATGTTCATCGGCGCGATGGCCAGCATTGGCGCTGCGCCGCCAAAGACCCGCGCTCGCAAGCGGAGCCGCGCGTGAGGCATCGCTTCAAGCGACGGCTCGCAAGCGTCCGCTCCTCGAAGGTCGGCGCGCGTCGCTTCGACGTGATCGTGTGCACGCGCTGCCTCTGCCGCGTGCGTCGCGAGAGCGGCATCCTTTGCTATCTGCCGGCCGACGCCGGCGAGTGGCAGAACGCTTCCACGAAGGCGACGCCTTGCGGAGCGGGATGAGCCGACGAATCGCAATCGTCGGCACGCGTCCGCCGAGCATCAGGACGTGGAACGCGATGGTCCCGCCGCGCCACCCTAACGCGACGGCGATGGTCGAGAAGGAGCGTGCCTCCCAGCAGCGCGTCTTCGAGCTCATCCGCTCCGACGTCGTCCGCTTCATGCTCGCTCTGCCCGAAGGCGTGACCATCGTGTCTGGCGGCGCGAACGGCGTCGACGCACTCGCCGCCTCGCTCGCTCGACAGCGTCGCTTCACGCTCGTCGAACACCTTCCACGACCCGAGGAGCATGGCGGACGCTTCGGGCCCGCGGCGTACGCACGGAATCAGCTCATCGTCGACGACGCTGAGGACCTGTACGCGTGGCCGAGCCCGTGGGGCCGCGGCACTTGGGACACGATCGCGCGAGCTCGCCGCAAGGGGAAGCTGCGCGAGGTCTTCGAGCCTTGGGTGCGGGTCAAATGACCCTCCGCGTCCACACCGCCCGCATCGGATCGCGGCAGGCGCGCGCCTCTGACGACGTGCTCGACATCACCCGCAAGAGCGGCAAGGACCTCGGCATCGTGTTCGCGCCGTCCTGGACGATCCTCAACCCGGCGCTCTACGTGCGCAACCGAGCTGCCGAGATTCGCGCTCGAGACCCCGAGCACGCCCGCGAGATGGAGGAGCGCTCGTGGCGCACCTACCGCGACGCGTACGGGAACGAGATGCGCGAGAGCTACCGAGCGCACCGAGCTCGGTGGGATGAGCTGCTCGCCCGCGAGAGCGTCACCCTTGTCTGCTACTGCCCCGATCTGCGGTGTCACCGGACGCTGCTCGGGCAGCTCATTTTGCCCAAGTTGGGCGCCATTTACGTCGGCGAGAAGGCCTGAATGCCCACCGAAGCACCCCGTCGCAAGCGCACAAAACGATTCGTCTACGACACCGATTGGCAGGCAGCGCGTCCGGAGACTCCGCTCGAGCGACGTCTTCGGGCCGCTCGCCGTCGTCTCGAGGCTCGTGCGTACAGGCTGGCACTCTCGCTGAAGGGCCGCGTCGTCACGCGAGAGGTCGATCCGAACACCGGTGAAGCGGTCCAGATCGCCTTGCATGGGCACGCCGTGGAGAAGCTCGCCCGCGAGGTGCGGGCGCTGACCTGCAAGGTAGGACGCGAGCGCAAGAAGCGACTCATGCGCGCTCGCCAAAGCTTTGCGAAGTAGAGGGCTTGCGCCAATATTCGCGCGACGCATATCTATCGTGTGGAGATCGACGAAAAGGTCCTCGCCCGGGCTGCGGTTGAGAACGTAGAGCGCCTCGCGCGCTCGATGAGTATCGACGTGGGTGATCGTCAGATGTGGACCACGCGCGAGTGGCGCTTCATCCTCGCCAGTCGCGTCGCCACCGCGCTCAGGAACGATCGCGTTCGTGCCGCAATCGCTCGTCGGCCGGCTCCGCCCGCGGCTGCGCCGGTCAGGGCTCGCGGTCGCCGGCGTCGCTCCCCTGCGTTCTGACCTTGCGTTTCGCATACGCGCGACGCATTATCTCGCCAGGAGGAACGGCCGATGCAGCTCTCGACCATTTTCGTCGTCGTCGACCCGTCCCCGTCGGCGGAGGAACTCTCCGATGTGCTCCTGCCGATGACGCTCTCCGGCTTCGCCGAGTGGGCGGCGGGGCACGTCGGCAAGCGTGGCGTGTCCGAGGAGTACCGGCGCGCTGCGATGTACACGAACGCGCACGAAGCGAGGCTCGATGCCGTGGACCGCATGCGGAATCGCGCGAGGGACCGTGCCGTCGCGTGACCGTCGTCCCCCGCCCTTCCTGATGGGAAGGTGGATGCCCGTCGACCTCGCGGTGCTCGCGCTCGCGCTGCTCGACGAGCCGCGACGAACGGCGGTGCTCGCGTGAACGGCTGGGAGTTCCTCGACAAGCATTGGCCGTGGTCCGCGGTCTTCTACGTGCTGATCGCGTCCGTCATCGCCACCGGCATCGCGGGCGCTTTCCGAGGGCTGAATCGATGACGTACGCGAAGGGCACCTCCGTCAGCGTGGAGAAGAGCCGCGCCGAGCTCGATCGCATCCTGATGCGCGCGGGCGCGGCGCAACGGGTGACGGGCTCCGACGACGACGCGGGGCTCGCCTACGTGGGCTTCACGCTCTCCAGCCGGCAGGTGCGGCTCCGCATCCCGATGCCGAAGCGCGGCGACTTCGCGAAGCGCCCGGCGAATCGGTCGTGGCGCGCGGCATGGGGCCCCGAACAGCAAGCCGCCGCGTGGGAGCAGGCGTGCCGCGAGCGGTGGCGCGTCTTCGTGTTGCTCGTGAAGGCGAAGCTCGAGGCGATCGAGCTGAACCTCTCGACGGTCGAGCGCGAGTTCCTCGCCGACGTCCAGCTACTCGACGGGCGGAGCGTGCACGAATTCCTGCAGGACGGGATCGCGGAGATGTACCGCACCGGCAAGCCGCTTCCTCTGCTCGGGCCGGCGGTGCACGAGCCGACGGAGGAGCCGTGACGGTTCCTGCTGAGATGGCGCCGCCGGGCCCCCCGTGTGCTTGTTCGCTGTGTCAGCGCGATGTCGAGTTCGACGATCTCCGGGGTCGCGTCACGGAGCTTGAAGCGCTGATCAACACGCCGGAGCTCGACGACTTCGCCAAGGGCGTCGTCCTCGAGGCGAAGCACCAGCGCGACCGATGGGGCACCGAGCACGACGCCGGCAAGGAGCCGGCGGATTGGTTCTGGCTCCTCGGCTACCTCGCCGGAAAAGCGATGAAGTCGCTGAGCGACGGCGACGTCGAGAAGGCGAAGCACCACGTGATCGCGTCGGCCGCGATGCTCGCGAATTGGCACGCCGCGATCACCGGAACGAACACGGCAATGCGCCCCGGCATCGAGGCGCCGGCGACGGAGGCAGGATGACGCCGCTCGAGATCGCGCACCAGATCGAGGAGCTCACGCGCCAGGAGAAGGACGCCGTCGACCGAGCGCACGCGGCGACCCTCGCGCGCGAGAAGGCTCAGGCCGACGAAGCCGCCGCAGACGCCGCGATCGACCACATCCGAAACGAGCGCGCTCACCTCTGCAACCTGCTCCGGTACGAGCAGTCGTCGGAGTTCGTGCCGCAGGCCTACAAGCTCGCGGCGAAGCTCGGCCGCAAGACCACCGAGAGGAAGCACTGATGCAACCGTTCTGGGCGCTCGTGGAGCTCATGGGCCATCGGCAGCGCGCCGGCCGCGTCTCAACGATCCACGAGTTCGGTGTCGAGCTCATGCAGATCGAAGTCCCGCAGCGCGACGGCTCGTTCCGCGTCGAGGCGTATCGCGGCGAGATGCTCTACGGCTACACGAAGTGCACCGAGGAGATGGCACGCTCTGCCGCCTGCCCGAGGGAGTACTCGCAGCTGACGACGGGCGGTCCGGTCGTCCGCGACGTGGAAGAGGAAGAGGACGAGCCGTGGGACGGAGACGGCGATCACAGCGGCTTCGTCGTCGCTGAACCGGTCGAAGTCGCGGCGCCCGCGCGCCACGACGAGGACAGCTTCTTCTGATGCTCGCCGCCCTCAAAGCGCTCTGCATCGTGTATGCGGCCGGGTTCGTCCTCACGTTCGTGCACGGCGGGATCACGTACCTGCGCCTCGACGAGGGAGACGAGGGAGACGACCTCACGGACGCCTTCGCGGTGATCCTGTTCGCCGCATTCACGTGGCCCATCTTCGTCACATGGGCCGTGCAGGACGGACGCAGATGAGCGGCGACGCGACGGCCCTGCTGATCGTCTACGGCGTCGGCTTCGCCATCGCGCTCGTCGGCGAGCTCTCCGCCAGGCTCCGCCGGCGCTTCGACGAGTCGCTCGTCGACATCGTGTACGGATGCCTCGTCTTCGCCGCGTTCTGGCCTCTCTTCGTGGGCGAGGAGTCATGAGCGGCCCGCACCTTCGCGTTGTCGCGATCGACGAGATCTCCGCGGCAACCGATCTCTTCGTGTGCAGGCCGTACGACGGCATCCGGCTGATGGCGCAGGCGTGTCTCCGCCGGCAAGGCGAGGCTCGGCGCAGCCATCGCCCGGGAGTGCTCGCCCCCGACCACCTTCGCCGATGCGCGAGCTGTGTCGATGGCCCCCGCGTCGCCGAGCAGATCGGCGCGCCGATCCCAGAGCCTTCGAAGGCACCGTCCTCGGCGACGCCAATGGCTCCGCGCCGACCGGGCCAGGGACGCTCGCGCGGGGGTAACAAATGCACCACCTGCGGGCAGCCGGGTCACGATCGACGCACCTGCGGGAGGCCCGCGTGACGCCGGCGGCAAACCTCGAGGCGTTCGTGCTCGAGGTGGAGCGCGCCGCCGACCAGCACGGCGTCTCGTTCGCGCTCGGCGCCGCGGTTCGCGCCGAGGATGGTGGGGTCATCATTCAGGTCTCTGCCGGTCGGCCTGGCCCCGTCGCGGTCCACCCGCATCAGCCCGACGTGACGGAATCGTCGGTGTTGGCTGCGATCGCCCTCGGCGCGCTGTTCTCCAGGACGGTTGGCGCCAGGCTCACCGTCCATGAGGCTATGGCCTTTGGCCGGGAGAATGCCGTAACGCTCCTTCAGCGAGGTGGCCCGGATGGGCTGCCCCGTGCGAAGGAGAGCGCCACCGATGGCCCCGAAGACCAAGGCACCGAAGCTCCGTGAGATGAACGCCCGCCGACTAGCCCACGAAGTCGCCGTATCCGCCGAGAAGCGCGTCCGCGAGGCAGCTGCGATCGTCGGCCTCGAGTGCGTCCCCGCGACCGAGCCGAAGGCGTCGCAGCTCGCCGCCGCCGTGGAGCTTCTGACGGTCTTCGCGCTCACGGGCCAGGACCTCGCGAAGGCGAAGGAGGCCTACGATCTCATCGACCGCATCCTGTACCGTCGGCTCGTCGACGGCGATGCCGTGGGCGTACGGGGGGACTGGAAGACGCCTCTCGGGCTCGTCCTCGCCGCCGCCTCGGGTCGCATCCGGATCTCGCAGGGCAAGCCCGTGCGCGCCGACGAGCTCGCGGCGCTGACGGGCTTCAGCGTCGAGCGGGTGCGGCAGGAAATCCGGATGGGCCGGATGAAGCGCGCAGCGACGCCGCCGCCGGGCCGCCGCCTCATCGACGCGGAGATCCTCGCGTCCACGGCTAAGACGTGGCTCGCGCGGAGAAAGGTCGTCGGGTTCGTCACTGCATGAGCGCGTTTCTCCACAAGAGGTCCGCGTGACGCTTCGATGCCCTAGGTGCGGTGCCGCTGCGACGGTCCTCGAGACCGACTACGACATTCGAGTTCGGGTGTTCTCGTACACGGTCGGATGCGTCGGGTGCGAGCGACCAACCCGCATCAAGCTCAACGAACTCGAGCTTCAGGACAGCGAAGCTCCGGTCGAGTCGTTGATGCAGCGAGAGCTGAACAAGGCGCGGAACGGGTACTCCCCTTACAGGGAACCGGCATGACCGCGTATCGGTTCGACGACGGGCGGCTCGAGCTGGTGCCGTGGAAGGGCGACCACTACATCACGCGCGGCCCCGTGGAAGAGACCGACCCCGTCATCCATGGGGAGTACGACTGGCTCACGAGAACGAGTCGCCCGATCGCTCGTAGCGTTGTGTGGCGAGCGCTCCCTTTCCGATCCGCGTCGCACGGTGATGTTGTCGTCTACATCCGCGAGGATCGCCCGGTCACCTACGATGAGCTCGTCGTCGCGTTCTATCAGCTCGCTGAACAACGCCGCCCCGAGCCGTTGCGATGTTCGAGGTGTCGTGCGAACGCGTATGTCGTCATGTCCGCAAGCAGCATCGAATTCCGTGAGCGGACATTCCAGGTGCGGTGTGGGTGCGGATCGCTCCACCTCACCGTGAGTGAGACTGTGCTCGAAGCCGGGTTCGAGACCGAGCGCGCCATCGTGCAGCGCCTACTCGACCGGGCTCGCGGCGGTCCCGGCATGACGTGCCAAAAGTGCCTATATGGGTGGCCGTTCTCCTTCCACGACACGCGGTTTCCTTGCAACAGCTGCGGCGCGCCCGCCACGCGCGGCCCGACCGTCGAGGCTTGGTACTACACAGAGGGTCTCGACCCCGATGGCGACCCGTGCACCACGGTCGTCCACGCTGAGTCGGTCCTGGACCCGACGAGCATCTACGACGACGCGCTCATCCGTCTCGATGAGCTGCTGTATTCCGGTGTTCGGGTGCGGCTCGTGGTGTTGCAAGTGGAGTGGGCGTTCGGCAATGGGCCATTCGCGCGCTATCGCGTGAGGCAGACGCTCGACGTGCCGTTGCCGCCAGCGGACGCGTTGCCGAACTGACCTTGCGCATCGCATACGCGCAACGCATATTCGCCGCATGGCGATTCGACGGTATGGCGCGCAGCCTACGGGCCAGCGCACGCCTGCGCCCGTAAAGTGCCCGACTTGTAAGTCGACCACCGGGCTCGAGCACACGGGACGGATCACGCGCTCCCACGGTGGCGCGCCGGCGGTCAGCATGCGCTGCACCTGCGGGCGCGAGTGGGCTGCGAGCGGTGACGCCGCTCTTCAGCAGTTCGCCCCTCACCTTCGGCGGCAGGCGTGAAGCGGTATCGCGTCGACCGCCTCGCCGACGGTCCCGTCGAGGTCGAGTGTGCGCAGCGCGGTCATCCGCATTGTGATGCGGATGGGAAAGTCCAGTACATCAACTCCCACTTCGATAGCGCCCTCGAGGCATGGGACTACGTCGTTGGCGCCCTCGATGCATTGTCGGTGAACCTCGCGGAGCGCCGCGCGGAAGCACGAGCTCAGCTCGCTCATGAAACCGAGAGGCTCGCAAACGTCGCGGAGCGACTCGTAGCCGCCAAGAAGGCGCGCGACGAGGTGCGTCGTGGCTGAGACCGAGGTCATCGCGCTGCTGCTGAGCGGCGGCGGCTACAGACACAAGCGCATCGCGCAGCTCACGCGCGTCCCGGACGCCCACGTCACGCTCGCCGCCCTCAAAGCGCGCGACATCGTCACCAAGCGCGAGGGCCGCTGGTTTCTATCGGCTCACGGGCGCGAACTCGGGCTGCTCAACATGCCGTGCGCCCTCGACGAAGGACCGCCGGCGTCGCCCGTCCGCGACGCGTGCAAGCACCGGTATGAGCGCTCGCAGCGGTGCTCTGGGTGCGGATCGGTGCCGCCGCTCGAGCCGTTCGAGGGCCCGCCGGAGCCCCCGCGCGAGCTCCCGCCGCCCGGACCGCGTGTCGCTCCGATGCGCCCGCAGCGCCTGAGCCTCGGCCTCTTGGGCGTCCTCGCTATTGCCCTATCCGCCGACACGAAAGGACCATTCGAATGAGGGGATCCCACGCCACCGAGAGTCACCCCGTCTACAAGAAGCTTATCCAGGAGGCGCGCACGCCGCGCGAAACGCCTCGAACCGTCGGCGCGATTCAGGTTTGGGAGGACCCCGCGCCGGATTGGTATTGGAAGCTCGTCGGCGCAATCGTGCGGCGCGGCGGGCACCTGTCCGATGACGTCTTGGAGTCGATCTGCCGGAGGGCGCTCGCCTGGGTCGTCGTCAACGCGACCCGCGCCGACGTGATTGGTGCGGCGACGAAGCCGCCTCTCCGAGGCGTGACCGTTGAGCGGATGCGCGAGTACGTCGCGACGCTCCTGCACGTGATCCTCGACGAGCAGCCGGGGCACGCGCGCAATTGGCCGCAGCGTCCTCGTGTCGAAGATCTCCGCCAATTCCTCAACCTTCTCATCAACAACACCGACCCGACGACACAGCTCGGTGATCCGAAGTTCTGCTACGAGCGACCGTCGACGGACGATGAGATCCTCAATACGTACAGGTACGCGGTCGCCGGGATCTCCGACCGCTCGGGTCCGATCCCGCGCGATCGCCCGGGGCCGGACCGCAATTGGCGCCCCGCGTGGAAGGAGTGGATTCGCGCGCTCACGACGACCGCGAGGAACGGCGACGCGACGAAGGGTCACGTCTACCCGATCCGCAGCGTTTACGTGCAGGCGGCTCGAGACGCTTTCAGCGCCGGCTTCCGCGCTGGCGTTCGCCGCGACGCACCCTTGCATGGGCTGCAACAGCTCGCGCTCCAGCACAAGACGGGCATCATCGACCGCGCGCGCAAGAACGCGATCGAGGAGATCGCGAAGGTCGCGTCGAACGGCTGGCCGAAGAACGACTTCGAGATCGAGCAGTTCGTTTGCGCCATCGCGCTCTCCATCGAGGTCCACGCGAACGAGGAGAACGTCGCGTTGAAGCGGACGAACGAGGAGGCGACGGCGTCGGTCGAGCAACTCACGAAGAAGGTCGAGGAGCTCGAAGCGCTCTTCCAGCGCACCCACCATTGCCATTGGAGCTGGGTCGCCGAGGGAGAGAAGCAACGGAAGCGCGCCGATGCCCTACGAGCACAGCTCGATGCGGTTTCCGGACCGTCGCTTCTGACCGAAACCGATCTCGCGAAAGGGTCGGTGCTGCTGACACCGGAAGAGGCGTCCGCTACGTACGGCGACGCCTTCGTCGCGGCTCAGCACCTATCCGCAAACGACGCCATCAAGGCGGGGCACGATGCGGTGGCGCGCAAGCAGCTCGAGCTCGCGTCGCAACGGATTGCCTCGCTCTCGAGTGACAAACTTGCCCTCGCCATCTACGGCGACGACCCCGAGGATCCCGAGGACGGCGACGAGACGAAGGTTGCGGGGGTCGACTACGAACGCCTGCGCCACGGTGCCAGGCGCGTGCAACGCGCGGTCCTAGCCGCCATATCGGCTCCGGCCTCCACCGCGGAGCCCGCCCATGTCGGATGACATTCGCTGCTCCCCGGGCTGCACCGGTCCGCTCGTCTGCGCTGAGCCGGGCTGCACGACCGAGCACCCGAACGCGTGCGCGCAATCGCAGTCGGATCGTGGTTGGGTGTGCAGAGACCATCGAAACGCGCGGATGTTGCAACCTCCGCCCAACGTCTCCGACTTCACTCCGATCGCGCAGAAGGTTCACGCTCGGGCGGTTGCCGAGCTCCGCTTCTGGACCGTCGCGCACGACCACGCTGCCGACGTCCTCCGCGAGGTGGCCAGCGATGTCGGCTCGATGGAGGCTCGCGCCGTCGCGCGCTACGACGAGCTGAAGGCATCGCGCGACCATGCCGAGCGCATGTACGCGCAGCACCTGATCGAGCTCTGCAAGCGCGCCGGCGTCGACCCTGGGTCGCTCGAGAACGGGCCCGAGCAGCTCGGCGACGCCATCACCGACCTGCGGTGCGCGAAGGCTCGTGTCGACGGCGCCGAGAAGGAGCGCGACGCCGAGATGGCTCGCGCCGACGCCGAGTCGCGGTTGCTGAACCAGGTGCGTGACGCCCTCAACGTCCCGGAAGGGCACGACCGCGCGCAAACCGGGGAGTGGATGCTCGCGAAGATCAAGCGGGTCGCGAAGGAGCGCGACGAGGCCCTGATGCTCTTCGAGACGTTTCGCGAGATCCGCCGGGAGATCGTGGCCATCGTCGGCGAGCCCGCCGACGAGAAGGACCCGGATCAGCGTCGTACACAGGACCGCGTTGCGGATCTGAAGAAGGACCGCGACGCGTTGCAGGTTCGCGCGGAGAAGGCAGAGGACCGCGCCTCCAAAGCCGAAGCCCGTGCTCACCGCGCCAAGGCGCTCGCGCTCGGCTCGTGCTCGCGCTGCGGCACGCCGGAGTGCCTACCCGTCTGCTCGCCGTGCGCCCGAACGATCTTCGATGTCGAATCGTTTATCCGCCGGATCGCGGTCCTCGAGGCAGGCAAGGCGCCGACGCGGAGCGAACCCGCTGGCCCCGACGCTTCGGACTTCGACGAGGTCTGCGAGGGGTGTGACCAGACGGTCACGGAGCCGCATACGTGGACTGAGTGCTCGAAGTGGCTCCGCGAGATGCACGTCGCTGGTGTCAACGCGAACGTCGACTACGTTCGACTCTGCGACGCGATTGGGGTCGCGCTCGACGTCGAAGATGCCGTGCGAGTCGCGGGGGAGATTCGTGGCAAGGCCGCGCGCCTCGACGCGCTCTGGTCTGGCCAAGCACTGCTGACGTGGAAGGAAGCGAACGACGTATGGCACGCGGACTTCATGCACCGCGGCCTCTACATAGAGGCTGCTCACGCTGTCGCGTGCGAGCAGCTTGCGCGCGTCGTGGCTCGGCTGGATGCCGTGCCGATCGACAACCTCGTGGCCGCTTACGAACGGCAGCGCGACGGCGGCTCTCCTAGGTGCGACCACGCGAGTGGGCTCGAAGCAGTCAGAGGAACGCTCATCGCCGCCATCTCGACGCCAGCCGCGGGCGGAGAGGAGCCGGCGCGTGGGTCGGTCCAGGTCGAAGGGGCGGCGAACGACTCGCGAACCTGCGACCACAAGTTCCTCGGTCCGCCGACCTGCGCGAAGTGCGGCGTCAGCATCGCCACGCTGCGAGCCCCGAACCCGGAGCCGTCGTCGCGATGAAGCCCGTCGACCAAACGACCTTCGGCCACCCTGGCGGCAACTGCTTCTCCGCCTGCGTCGCCTCGCTGCTCGATCTCTCGATCGACGCCGTGCCCTATTTCATGGGCCACGACGATTGGTACCGAGCCTTCAACGAATGGCTCGCGCCGCGCGGCTACCACGCACTCACGTTCCAGGTCGGCGACTGGGTGCCGCCGGCGGATGCCGTCCTGATCCTCGGCGGCCAGTCGCCGCGCGGCGCGCACGCAGTCGTCGCTCGCGGCCTCACCGTCGTGCACGACCCCCACCCCTCGCGTGACGGCCTCGTCGTCATCGAGGACGCGACGTTCCTGATCCCGCTCACCCCATACGTCTGAGGAGCCTCCGATGGTCGAAGTCGTTTCCGCAGTCATCGTGCGCCGCGGGCGCATCCTGCTCACGCAGCGCCGGCCCGAGCAGGATTACCCGCTCCGTTGGGAGTCGCCGGGCGGCAAGGTCGAAGCCGGCGAAACCCACTTCGAAGCGATGCGCCGCGAGCTCCGGGAGGAGATCAACGTCGAAGGCATCGCGATGGGCTCGGTCTCCCTTTGGTCCGGAGAGGTCGAGCGCCCCGGGAAGGAGAGCGTGTTTGTGCACGTGTATGCGGTCGAAACCTGGCACAGCCCGAAGCCGGCCGAGGGCCAGGGCATTGGATGGTTCGGGGTCAGCGAGTTCGTCGCGCTCGACCTGATGCCCGCGAATCTCGCCGCGCGCGACGCGACTCTTCGTCTCCTTCTGCGATCGACGGAGAGCAGGGCCGTGGCGGTATGAAGGTCCATTCGACACAAGCCGAAGCGCACGCAGCCAACAACGCGGTGGTCGCCGCCGCGCAGGCGGCTGCCGCGGAGCACGGCGTCAACATCGTCATCAGCGTCGCCGCGCGCTTCGATGGCGAGACGACGTCAATCTGCGGCGTTGACACAACACCGGACCTTCCGGCCGTAGCTGCCGTGGAGCTGGCCGGGCTCGCTCTCGGAGCGCTGTGCCACGTCGCCGACGACGCCGCGAAGAGCCATGTCGCGGAGCTCAGCGAGAAAGCGGTCGTTGCCGGCTACGACCTCGCGAAACGGCTCTTGGACCGCAACGACGACAGGAGCGACCCGCCTGAGAAGACGCCGATGCAGATCGCCCGCGAGCGAGGCTCGAGGGTCGGCGGTCCAGAGAAGTGCCCGAAGTCGTGCGGCGACTGCGGCAACTACGACCACCACTTCAGCGACGCGTACGCCGAAGACCCCCACACGAAGCCCGATCACCCTGCCGCGATCCTCGGCGTCGAGGTGTGGATCGGCTGCAAGCACTGCGACGCGTGGATCGAATACGGCGTCGCGGACCTGGAGCCCGACGATGGCTGACGAACTTCCCGCCCCGCGCCCGAACGGCGTCATCGCAAGCGAGATCTTCGGGCGCCTGCTCCTGCACTACGGCGGCGAGCTTCCACTCGACAAGGGCGAGCTAGCGGTGTGCTTCGTCGCGTTCCTCACCCTTGTCGAGGAGGAGACGCGGAAGGACGAGCGCTCGCTCGTCATAGGTTGGTTCGCCCGCGCCATGCGCGACGAGGCGCACCCGTGGCCGCTCTTGCGCCAGCTCCGCGACGACATCGTCGCGGGGCGGCACGAGCGCGTCGCGGAGGTCGACCGCGCCTTGTTCGACATCATCACCGGAGAAAAGCCGAATGGCTGAGCTTCCCATGCCGCGCCTCACGGTCTTCGCCGACGGCGTAGAGCACCGCTTCGAGCTTCCGGAGAACGCCACGGCCGCGGAAGTAAACGCGGCGTTCGCCGCGAGCGGGCTCGGCATCCGCGCGGTCGACCCGGACGATCCGGAGCAGAAGGCGCATGCCGAAGCGCGAGAGCGCGAGCGACAACGCGTCGTTCAAGAGCGCGCCGACCTGCTGAAGCGCGTCGAGGTGCTCCGCGCCCGCGCGACGAGAGGCAGCATCGGCGGCCACGCTACGCCGCCGACGAAGGACGAATGGGCCCTGATCGTCCTTGGGCTCTCCCTCTACGCCGAGGCGGTCGAAGATGGAGTCTGACGTCTCGGTGACCATCACCTGCTGGGACCGCGCCTCCGGCAATTTGGCTACGGCCGCGGCTGCGTTCGACAACGTGATGGTCTCGTTCGTCCCGCTACGATCGTTCGGGCGAGACCGTCGCAGTCGAAAGCACGCTCGTAGGCTCAAACGCATTGGCGACTGGCTGCCGCCGCGGAGGAAGAGCGGGAAACAACGCGCATCGGAGCGCCGCCAGCGTGGGGCCATGCGCCGAGCTCGAGAGCGCGCGCTTCGAGAGGCGCAGCGGCTGCGCGGCACGTGGGACTACGTCGTCGTCGACGAGGTCGAAGGCTGCGGCGCGGACGGCGAGTTCTTCTTCGTCCTTCATGTCCAGAATGGCCGCCTCGAGGACGACCACTTCGAGGCGGACCGCCTGGGGTTCTCGTGCGGGCGCGTGAAGCGCGAGGCTCAGGTCATCGCGGGCGACGACGATGACGTCCCGTTTTGACGAGCACCACGCCGGCGGTAACTCACCTGCGATGATCACGCTCATCCCGACCGCGGGCGGCGAAGACCTCGGTGCGGAGTTCCGGCGGGCGCGCCGGGATTGGTACCGCAAGCACGGTCGCCGCGCCCCCGATTGGGTCCTTGAGCCGCTGCAGCGCGAGGCGCGGCGCCTGGCCGCCGAGCGGGCGGCGCGCGCAGCCGAGCTCACCGCAGCCGTCGCCGCCTGGCCCGTCGAGCCTCCGACGCCTCCCCCGGCCCCTGAGCCGGCAATGCCGCCGGAGGCGCCTCCCGTCGTCGAGCGTCCGAAGCGTCCACGTCGATGGGGATGGCGCCCGCCACCGCTGCGGAGCGGCCCGCTCGCTCTCCTGAGCCAGAAGACCGGTCTCACCATCGACGAAGTCCACGCGCTGCTCGCGCGAGGCATGACGCCGCGGCAGGTGACGGAGCACGCCGCCGAGCGGCATGCGGCGGGCTGGCGATGAAGCGCGCCAACTTCATCGGAGCGCCGCAGTTCTTCGATCTGAACATGGCGTGCCGCCTCGTGACCGAAGCGTACGGGTTTCACCTGTACCTGGTTGGCTCGGCGCTCGAGCGCCGCGACCATCGCGACGTCGACCTGCGGCTCATCCTGCCCGACGAAGAGTTTCGGGCCATGTTCCCCGGCATGGCCAACGGTGGATGGACGGATGCGAGGTGGTCGCTCTTCTGCTCGGCCGTGTCGCTTTGGCTATCCCGGCAGTCGGGCTTGAAGGTGGACTTCCAGGTGCAGAGCCAGACCGAGGCGAGCGGCGAGACGGGCCCGCGCCACCCCATTGGGATCTTGCTCGACCCTGTCCAGCCAGGCTCGCCGCCCAGCCCATGACGACATCGGGGACCCCCACGTGCCCCCCTCGGTGGCGGTAGCTACTTCTCCCAGCGTTCGAGCTCGAACGTCTTGCACTCCACAGGAGAGCCGGAGCTGTTCATCTTTCCGATGATCTCCGCGAAGCTGCCATTGGCCTGATGGAAGGTGAGAATGCGAATTGCCGTGGTGCGGTCGACCGCGGAGCGCTTGAGCTCGTCCTCTATCGTGTAGAAGCCATTGAATTCAGCGAGCTTGTCTGGATCGTTCCAATGGACCGCGAGAATGGTCTCGGCGGCGCGTTGCTCCTGCCTTGACACCCATCCAACCCGCTCGAGTTCCTCGTCGATAACTGACTCGAACCCCTTCAGCAGGCCGTAGATCGTGTGCTCGCCGAGGCCGTGCTCCACGCCAACCTTGCTTTGGATGCGGTACAGCTCACCGAGGATCTTTCCAAGAAACCGCTTCGTGTCGTTATCCACAAGAAACCTCCGGAGTGGTGCGTAACGCGCCAATCTAACCGGGTTTAGCGGGACCTCCGAGCGACCCGGCAACTATTTTTCGGTCACCCACAGAAAGCTGTTGCCGACAGATACGAAGCGGTTATTATGAGGACATCGGTTGATTGCAACCGAGCCCGCCCGGGGGCTTCCGGGTTCCTCCGAAGGAGACATCATGATCGAGTTCCGCTTCCTGATCCCCGTCAACGACAACGACGGTGCGGTCTTCACTCCCGAGCACGACACCGTGTTCGAGACCTTCATCGCGGAGCGCTTCCCCGGCCTCTCGCGTGAGCCCGGCCTCGTCGTCGGCGCGTGGCGCGGCAAGAGCGGCCAGCTCTTCCACGACCAGTCCCGCGTCTACGTTGTGGCTCTCGACTCCGTCCTCGATGCGGGTCGCCTTCGCGAGGTGCTCCAGTTCGCCCGCCGCCACTACCGGCAAGAGGCGATCTTCCTCCGCTACCTCGGGCTTGCCGAGGAAATCCGCGCCGACCCGGAAGGCGCGTGACGAACGAGCGGGCCCTTCGGGGCCCGCGGCTCTTTTGTGTGTCCCCTGCCCCATCACCGAACGGAGAATGACCCATGCCGAAGCACGTTTTGCTGTCCGGCGAGACGCTCGAATACCCGAGGCCGACGGACGCCGTAGCCGCGTACCTCGCGCGCCTGAGCGCCGCGGTCGGCGACCCGACGATCGACGAGCACCGGTTCATCGAGCTCGTCTACTCGCCCAACAACCCGCTTCTGGACCCCAACATCATGCCCGGCCGCGGCACGGTGACGAAGGCGGTGCTCGCCGACCCGACGTACCACGTGATGCAGGACCTGCTTGGACGGAAGCGCGTCGCGCTCGGCACGCTCGACATGGACAAGGTCCGCGCACGCTACTCGCTCACCGTGAAGGAAGCCGCCGAGCGGGCCGGCGTCCACGAAAGCGCGATCCGTCAGGCAATCGCCGCGCATCGGCTGTCGAGCGTGAAGGACGGGACGCGCCACATGCTCGACCCGGCGCAGGTCGACGCCTTCAAGCCGTCGACGACCGGGCACGCCGCGCCGCTCGAGATCGTTCACGGGTCGGTGCCCGGCAAGCGGCTCTTCATCAAGCACGACGGCAACCTGAAGCTCGCGCCGGGAGATTGGGGCGAGCTCGGTCCGGTCCCGCGCGAGGCGCGCCACTCTCGGTTGGAGCGTTGGACGAAGGTCGCCGTGATCGCGGGCACCAAGGAGGACGCGCGGTTCTGGGAGCTCGCGCCTGGAAGCGACGTGCAGACCATCGGCTTCGAGCCGTTTGCGGTGCACGGACGTTTCAAGGTCGTGCGGCAGATCAACAACACGCAGCAGGCGCGCCAGGCGTTCAAGGACTCCGAGGGCGCACGCTCCAGCGATGTCGTCCTAGAACTTTCGCATCCTGTTCAAGTGGTGAAGCGCACGAAGCAATCCGCGGGCTGAGACGCGCTACTTCACCGCTTCGTCGAGGAGCGAGACCGCCGCTGACTCTCCGCAGTGGCGGCCGCCTCCGGCTCCTCGGCGGCGAG
The DNA here is from genome assembly GCA_013361525.1 of Polyangiaceae bacterium. Lineage (GTDB taxonomy): Bacteria > Myxococcota_A > Polyangia > Polyangiales > Polyangiaceae > Xiheicaenibacterium. The sequence goes on from JABFXY010000170.1 coordinate 52,314, forward strand.
CTCGGCCTCGGCCTCGGCCTCCGGCTCCTCAGGGTCGGCCGGCGTTGCGGCTTCTTCGGCCGGCGTCGGTTCTTCATCTTCTGCGTCCGGCTCGCTGGAGTAGAGGCCGAGGCTCTCGAGTTCGCGAACTCGCGCCTCCCGCTTGGATTTTCGCTCGCGCTCTCGGCGGGCATCGATCTCGGCGCGAGTCATCTTCACGCACTCGGTCTTTCCGGGGTCAAACCCGTCGGGCCATTGCGTCGAATCATCGTAAAAGCCTGTGAGCGAACTCGTGTTGCTCCACCTGACGCCTGTGAACGTCGCGCCGTGAAGGAATGGTCTCCCGAATCGAAGGCCGTGAATCGCACCGATGTTTGCTCCGGAAAAGTCCGCGCCTGTCAGATCTGCGTTTTGAAAAAAGGCCCCCTCGAGGTTCGCTTCAACGAGTTTCGCCCCTTGCAGGTCGGCGTCACGCAGCGAGGCGAATGTCAGGTCGGCCCCTGTTAGGTCGGCTCCTACCAGGCTTGTGTTTCCAAAGTCTGCGCGCCGCAGATCCGCTCCAGTCAGAATGACGCCGTCAAGATCTTTGCCGCGGTAGAATCCAGCTCGAATCGCTTCGGGGGTGAGTTCGTCAGCGGAGCCAGCAATAACCTGTTGCTGCTGTACGGCAATGCGGAGCTTCGCCACTGCGACGGCGTGCTCTCTGACGTCTTTTGCTTCGTCGACGGCCTTGGCGGCGTCGTGGACGCCCTGGTCAACCTCGAGCTTGCGAGTGTCCATCCCCTGGAGCTCGCTTTTCGCCCATGCCTGCAGCCGCTCCTTGTCGTCAGGAAAGGAAAGGAACCGCAGCGTCGCGTACTTGATCGCGAAGGGGGTCTCCGGCTTCAGGACACGGTCGAGGTACTCCTTCGTGATGCCGTGCTCCAGCTCTCGTTTCGCGACTTCCCGGTCGTGACGCTGCTGAAGCCGAGTCAACTTGTGCTTCGATCTACCCAACAGGAAAGTGGTCAGTGGGACGGCCACCGACGCGGCAATGGTCGCCAGGGTTACCAAAGCTTCGAGAATCCCCATGAAGCTTTCATGGCTAACGCCGCTCTGCGTAGGACGCAATCGACGGCCTGATTGACCGCTTGCTACTCATGAGCGCCGAGCACGCGCACGCGCGACTTGCTCGGCTTCCAGCGCTTCGCGATCTCGAGCGCCCGGTTGTACGCGCCGCTGAGGCCGTCGACGTCGTCGTCGAAGTCGCCGTCTGGGAAATCCTCGAGGACGTTCAGAAACGGATCGTTCCACGCGCCGCGGACGAGCTTGATGTTGCCGGCCTCGGCTTGCGCGCTCGCGGGCTCCGCGCGCACCTCCTTCGAGCCCTCGGGCGGCACCCACCGCGGGGCAAACTCCGCGAGCTTCAACCCGAGGTGGTGCTTCTCCGAAAGGCCAGCCTGCGCAGGGTCCTGCTCGAGGAACAACGTCGTGAACTCCGGGCACTGGTCGTGCGTCGCGATGTTGCGGATCGCCCTTTCAACCTCGCCCGGCGTGCCGCGCAGTCGCGCGACGTGCTCGACGTACCCGACCATGTTCGTCGCGAGGCTGAGTCGGACGCCGATCGTCCAGTCCGCGCCGGGGCGCGTCGAGCCTGCACGGTCCCAAAAGCGCACGCGCGCGATGACCTCGGCCGGCGCGGCGTCGACGATCTCGAAGTAGTGCCGTTTGAAGTAGAGGCCTGCGGCCGGGCGGATGAGCCAGTTGCCGCTCTCGAGCTGCTCGCGGCGGACCTTCGAGAAATTCCGGAGCTTCGCGCGGTAGCCCGGGTCGTTCGCGATGAGCGCCTGGTTGTCCTTGAGCCGCGCCGGGATGAACGATCGCGACATCGCGATCTGCTCGCCGTCCTCGTCGAACTCCGGCCCGTCGCAGATGACCTCCTCGTCGGTGACGAGGTCTTTCTTGATCCACAGGACCTCACCGGGGAGCGCCGGCGGCAGGAGCGTCTTGCCGTCCTCGGCGTAGCGTGGCGCGCGGCCCGGGATCGTCGCTTGCGGGTCGAGCCACCATCGCCAGCGCTTGAACACCCATTCGTGCCCGCGGCTGCCGGGGTTCGACGTCGCGCGAATCTTGCGCGGCAGCCCGCGCGATCCGGAGCGACAGCGCGACGAGATCTCGAGGTACTGCTTCTCGAGGAAGTGCGTGAGCTCGTCGAAGACGATGATCTGCCACGCACGACCCTGGTACTGCTCCCAGTCGTCGGTGCCTTGGCAGTGGCCGAAGTTGATGAGCGCGCCGCTCGGAAAGCGCGCCTCCCAATGCGGCGACGACACGAACTGCACGCCGGGCTCGGCCGGCACGTACGGGCGCGCGCTGTTCTCGTCGCCGTGCTTGTAGACCTTCTTCGCGTCATCGACGAGCGAGCTGAGCTGCGTGCTCTCGCGGCGAAGGATGAGGACGCGAAGGTCGCGGTGGTGAATCCACGGCAGCGGCAGGGCGACGGCGCCCATCGACTTCCCGCCGCCGGCGGCGCCGCCGTACAGGATCTCGTCGACGTCGCTGTGGAAGAACTCCTCTTGCGGGCCCGGCTGGGGCGTCCACTTCGGGAGCGTCTTCGCGCGCGGCGCGTCCTCCGCAGCCTCGTCGTAGCCGCGCTCGATCTCGCTGAGCGCGAACTTGCAGAGGCTCGCCCACGTGGTCACGGGTGCTCCGCGAGTGCCTCCGAGAGAACGTGCACGAGCGCGGCGAGCCCGCCGCGGCTGAAGCGCGCGATGTTTACGCCGTTAGGAAGCGGAAACTCGACCTCGGTGAAGAGCTCGAACGTGTCCACGTCTTCGACGTTGCGCACGGTCACATCCGGGTCGAAGACGCCCGTGCTCCACACCGGGAGCTCGATCACCTCGGCGAGCTGCTCGCGCTCGACGACGGGCGCGGTGCGCAGGCGCGGCGGGAGACGGAGGACCTTGGCGTCAGCCACCGTCCCCCGTCGGCTTCACCGCGGGGAAGCCGCTCGTGCTGATCGATGAAGCCTTCGGGGCAACGCCGACGGAGTGGCCGCCGCCCGCGTACTGGATCGGCAGACCGAGCGCGGCAGCGACCGAGCGCACGACCGTGAGGAAGAGACGGTCCTTCGCCTTGTGCTCGGGGGGCAGCGCGTCGTACGGGACGAGGCACGGGTGCGTCTTGGCCTCGGGATCCTTGACCGCCCCCCACGCCCAGCCCTCCGCCACCTTGAGGCGGCACCATCCGTCGTGGCTCTGCTCCGGCGAGTTGCCGGCGAGCGCGCCTCTGACGCCTTCGCGGACGCTGTGTCGCTGCCATTCGGGCGCGATGTCCCACGGCGCCTGACTGTGGTCGCCGAGCGCGATGCAGTACGCGCGGTTCGCCTCGTGCGCAGCGCGCGCGCAGGCTTCGACCTTCGAGTCATCCATTCTCCAGCTCCTTGAGGCGGACGTCGAAGTCCGCGTCGAGAATCGCGGCCAGCGGAGGCTTCGGACAGTAGGTGTGCCAGACGACGATGGCGCCCAGCTTCTGCGACCCATCAGCAGTCGTTACGATCTCGTTCGTCCCGTTGTGGCGCGCGCCGACGAGCTCGCCGCAGCTCGAACAGCGGAGCGCCCGCTTCACCGGCTCTTGGTCCGATGGGGACCGGCCGACGGGCTTGCCAGCGCGCATGACGAGGTGCCAATCGCGACGCGCTCGACCGCTGCGGTGCATGTAGAGCACCTTCCCGTCGAGCCTCTGCACGATCCACGAGTCGGAGCCCGCCTCCGTGGAGTCGTTGGGCGTTACGACCTCGTACACGCCGCGGTTCTGCATGCGCTCGCTGCGCACGAGCTCCCAAAGGTCACCGCGCTCGACGGTCCCCGCGAGGCGCGCGTAGCGCCGCCGGACGAGCCAGCGATTCAGCGCGCTACCGATGGCGCTGCTCACCAGAGACCCGACGAAGACTCCGACGACGAGGAAGAGCATCTTCACCAAGCCAGGAATCACGATCGCTTCTCCTCGATGAGAGCGCGCAGTTTGTTGCCGTCGCACCACTTGTTGTCGGGAACGTCGAGGCCGACTGCCTCGATGAACGCGTTGCGGTCCTCGCGGGTCTTGAAGACGGCCACGAGGTAGAAATCGACGTCGTCGCGGACCTTCGCGAGCTTCCCTTTGATGTGCTCCGTCTGCGCGTCCACGCGCTCGCGGAAGCGGTCGGCGATCTCGTCGAGCACGCCGTCTTCGCGGTGCATGAGCGGGTCGTCGCCGAAGAGCTGGTAGACGTCGGCCGCGTCGTAGCCGATCGCCTCAATGTCGAGGTCCTTGTGATCGGCGAAGAGCGACCCGAGCTTCTCGATGTCGAACTCGCCCTGCGCCTCGGTGTTGTTCAGCGCGATGTTCGCCTCGATCTCCTCCTTCTCGGAGAGGTCGACCACGGCGAAGTCGATCTCGTAGTCGTAGCCGCCGTAGCCGGCGTCTTCGAAGATGGCGTCGAGACGGCCGAGCCGCTGGTGTCCGCCGACGAGGTTGCCCGTCCGCCGGTTCCACGTGAGCGGATGCAGGAGCTTCAGCTTCTCGAGGACGCGCTGCAGCTTCTTCTTCGCCCCGTCGCTCATGACGCGCGGGTTGTACGGCGCGCCGGTGATCTCGCTCCGCTTCTTCCGCTCGATGACGAAGCCCTGCACCTGCGGCGGTGCTTCGGCCTTCACCTTCGGAGCCTTCGGGCGCGCCATCACGCCACCTCGCCACGGGGACGCCCCCTCGAAGCCCTTCGCGCCGTCTCGCGGCACTGCCCCGTGCACCCTTCGAAGTGGCCACCGAGCGCGTAGCAGTTTCGCGTGTGCTGACCGTCGTCACGCGGCGCTTCGGCCGAACCGCAGCCAGGGCATCCGGCGAAGTGCCCGCCCGTATCGATGCATTGCTGCGTGTGGAAGCGTTGCGCGGCCATCGTCTTAGACGGCCTCGGCCGAGGCATTCACGAGGCACACGGCCTCGCACGCCACCTCGTCCTTTTTGGCGTCGAGGAAGTCGAAGCCGCGGTTGACCGCACGCTCGTACTTGATGCGCCAGCAGCGCGCCTGCAGACCGTCCTGGCCGAACAGGATGAATGCGACGGCCGGCTTCGCGCCGGCGAACCATGTGATGAGATCGTCGCTCGAGTCCTTGGGGACGGCGCGCATCAGGATGAGGTTCGTCCCCTCCCATCGCGCGTTCGCAATCCCGAGCGTGTGTGGACCCACCTCGATGACGAAGCGGAACGTGCGGAGAATCTCGCGACCAAACACCATCGCCATCAGCGTCGTCTCCTTGTGCTGAACTTTGAACGGAATGGTTCAGGCCTCAGCGCCCACGGACGCTCCCGAACGCCGCCCCACTTCGACGGGTCCTGGTGCTCCGTCGGAAACCGGAACGCGCGTGGTGGCGTGACCGTCGGCTCTGGGTCGATCGTCGGGTGGAGCCACGCCGGCGGCTGGAGCTTGTCGATCGGCACCGGTTCGTACTCGCGCGGCACGAGCGGAACGATCGGTACCTCCGGCACTTGCGGCAGGACGACGGGCTCCCAGGGTGTCGCCGCCGCGCCGTAGTGGACGACGAGCCCCGGAGAAAAGCGGTCGACGGTGAAGCGTCCTTGGCCGCTCATCGTCGTACGATCCTCGTACTGTCGTCCGGCACGCGGACCGGAATCACCCGCGGTCGAAGCGCGGCGACTGCCTCGCTTGTGGACACACCAGGCGGCAACAGCACCGGCGGGAGCTCGTCAAAGCGCTCTCGCACTGCTGCGGTTCGGTATGGACCCTTCGCAGGCGGCGCGTCGACCTTCGGCGGCGACTTCTTCGCCGCGGGCGCGTCGATGACACCGGAGACCCGGGCACACGCCATCGCGCCGCGCGCCATCCACTTGGCGAAAGCGCCGAACCAGAGCGCGAGCGTGCCGAGCACGACGCAAAGCAAGGCCGCGACGACTTCACGCCACCGCATGGAACGTCCTCCTCCACACGACTGCCTCCGCGAACGGGAAGAGCTCGCAGAGCCGCTTGAAGTCGTCGGGGTACGTGTCGTGCAGCCAGAGCAGCGACGGCGCTGACAGGTCGATGCCCGTCGCGTTCCGCCCGCTCGAGTCAGGCTTCGGGATCTTGTGCGCGCTCAGGTAGGCGAGCACGTCGAGCTTCTTCCACTCGACGACCGGGTAGATGAGGGTTTCGCCGGCCTTGCCCTGCGCCTGTAGCATCCGCCGGCGCCACAGGCTGTCGGTCTTCTTTGCGCCCGTCGCGATGAGCGCGATCCCGCTCTCCTCGCGCGCCATCGCGTGGATGTCGCTGAGCTCGATGATCGGCACGTCCTCGTAGCCGACCCAGTCCTTGCCGAACGTGCCGTTGTGGATGACGTCGGCGAGCACCCAGTGCGGGTACTGCCGGATGATCACTCCCCATCGCTTCCGCGCGTACTCGAGCTGCCGCTCGACGCATTCGAGACCCGGCACGAAGTACATGAAAAAGCACTCGACGCGCTCGAAGGTCCGCGAGCATAGGTCGAGCACCGCGAGCGAGTCTTTGCCGCCGGAGAACGAGACGAGGCACGCCTCGTGACGCGCACGCGCGTCGTCGAGTGACTTCCTCGTCTCGTGGAGTGCTTTGCTCATGGTCGCCCTGGGGAAGCGACACGAGCGGTGCCGTCAGCGCCGCTCAGCCGCCGCCGCCACCTCCGCCTTTGCCGCCTCCGCCCTTCTTGCCCGACCCCTTGGCGCCGCTGCCCTTCTTCGCGCCGGTCTTTCCCTGACGAGCAAGCCGTGCCTTCTTCGCGCGGTTGATCTCGCGCATCGCCGCATCGGTGCTGCGTTTCGAGCGTTTCAGCTCAGCGCGGCGACGCTTCGTCTCCGCTCTGATCTTGCGCGTGTTCTCGGCGATCTGAGCCGCCGTCCGCCCTTTCGAGTCGGTCGCCCGCGCAGGCTTCTTCGTCCGAGCTTTCGCCATCGTCTGATCCCGCGTGCGTCGGCTACGACACCGACGTGACTGATGCGGGACAGGATGCGATCGGATCTGGGACCCTCCAAACTGCGCCACCGCGCGAGGTGGCCGCCGCCTAGTCCTCGCGAAGCGCCCGGTCGATGGCGCGCCAGCCGTCACCGTCGAGACCTGCCGCGGCGGCCAGGTCTCTCGCGTACCGCTTCCGGATCCCATGTGGTGATCATCGGAGCCACCACGGACGGCCGGGCGGATCGGTGAGCTTCTTGAACCTGGCATCCAGCTCCTCGCCGATCGCACGAATGCGCGCCGGTCGATCCAGCTCGGCCGCGTCGAACACCGCGGCTGCGCGCGCAACGTCCGCCCGCGACAGCCCGTGTGCTTGTGCCAACGCGTCGACAGCATCATCCGCGTCGCTCTTCGGGTCACTCATCCTCCCACCAGCTCCCTCGGCGCGCCTTCGCCCTGCGCCGCTTCGAACTCCGCCCGCACGGCCTCCATCACCTTCGTCTGGAGCTCCGACGACAGCGAGCGCCGGAGCGCCCGCCCGAACACCGCGAAGAGCCTAGCCGTCGTCGGGTCTCGCATGACCGTCTGCAGGTTCACGACGACCGCCGGCGGCTTCGACTGTAGCGACCCGTCGAGTTTCGCCCGCTGCTCGGTGTTGGCGCGCATGAAGCTGAGCAGCTCGGCGAGCGCTCGAGCGTCCTTCGGCCCGGTCCGCTTGCAGTGGTCGCAGACGCCGCCGGTCACGGCTGCGTTCGCCACGGCGTACTGATGGTCGAGCCGCCCAAGGTTCTCGGCGAGCGTCGCCGCGAGCTCCTCGCGGGGGGCGGCGAGCACCACTCCCGCGGCCTGGCGCAGCTTGTGGACGGCGCCGACGGAGATGCCCCACTCCTGCCCGAGCCGCTTCGCCGTCGGCCGTCCGAGCCACCGCCCGGATGCCATCAGGTTCGCGATGTGCTCGACCCGGTGGCGGTACTCGGTCGGGGTGCCGTCGAGCTCGCCGTCGACGTCCCGGCCGAGCGACGGGACGAAGACCTCGGCGACCGCTTCGACTGCCTCCGCCGGCAGCGTCCCGATCGCGGGCACATGTGCGCGCGTGGTCTTGGCCGGCTTCGGCGCGGCCTCGCTGCGCTCGTCCCGAGGCTTGACCGGGACGGTTTGGGACGCAGGCACACCGCTCCGCGGCTCCGGAGGAGACGCTTCAGCCGTCGCGCTCTCGCTCGCTCCGTTCTCGCCTCGACACTGTCGCTTGTGCCGATCCACCGCGGACTTGCTGAGGCCGAAGCGCTTCGCGATCGCCCGGACACCCTCGGCGCCGGCATCGAGCGCCGCGTCCACGGCGGCGAGGTTCTGGTGCGCGCACACCGAGCACGCCGCTCGTCCCATCGTCCCGCGAATCTAGCACCGGCTGGGACGCCGTCATGCGTCCCGCGAATGCTATCCGCAACCTCGTCTCGCTCGTCCGCGTCTCGCTCTCGGGCGACCTCTCGAGCGGCTCTCGATGTCTGTCACGATCGGGCGGCGGACACTTTGACCCGTCAAGCGCAAAGCGACTCGCGCACATGAACACACCGCTTTCCCTGCACTTTTAAGCGAACCCCTTGCGTGTCGTATACGTAATACGTATATCTATAACATGAACAACGCGGCGACTGTGACGGGCCCGGAATACCTCGGTGATGTGCTTGGCGGCCTTCGTTACTTTGGGCAGTGCCCGTGCGGGGCACAGCACGTCAGCACGCGTGACCGCGTCTACCGCCGGGGGCATGAGACCCTCTGCGAGGCATGCGGGCGCGCAGCGGTGGCGAAGGCATCGCATGACGAGCTCGTCACGGTCGACCCCGGTAACCGCGACGGCCTCTACGGCCCCGTCTCCGTCGCAATCCCGCAGCCGGTCGGCCCGCGGCGCGTCCCGGTCAAGTCGGTCACCATCCTTTGGGCCGAGGGCGATGCGGACTACGTCGCGCGCTATCCGCGCGAGTTCGCGTCGTTCCACGCGGCCGACCTCGAGGTGGCCTTCTTCCGGTCGGCGCACCGCAAGGACCATTGCACCTTCAAGGTCGGCTTTCGCGTCGTGTGGGAGGACGGCGAGGAGTACGAAGGTCGCCTCGACGTCGCGCCGCGCACGGCTCAGGAATCGATCGGCGTCCACATGACCCGCTACCTCTCGCACATGTCGTGCCGGACGTTCCCCGGGCACACGACCCGCGAGCGTTGGGAGGCGTACGTCAACGCGGTGCTCAAGTCGGACGAGAAGCGCGCGGCGCTCGCGAGCCTCCTCGACGGCTACGACTTCGGCTCGGTGATCTTTTCGTAGCCGACCCATTGACTCTAATATGCGCGAGACGTATATATAGGACATGAAGACGTCGACGAACGGTGCCGGTGAGACGACTTGGACCATCGAGCGCACGAACGAGCGCGGCGAGGTCACCGAGATGTGCTTCACCGACCGCAAGAACGGCCAGATCGAGATCCTCCGCAAGCACTATGGCCGCGGACCGGTCCAGGTTCGCGGCGGCGGCGTCGATGGCTTCGAGTCCACGTTCTCGGTCGAGACGGCCCGGAAGGCGTGGAGCAGGTACCGCGCCTACGGCTACTGCTGATCTTTCACGTTCACCCCTTGACGATAACATACGCACTGCGTATATCTAGGACATGACGACGATGAACACCGACCGCAAGTTCGCTCGCGATTCCTTCAACGGCGTGACGGTCTCGACCGTCGTGCTCCCCGGCTTCGCGGGGTACGAGACCATCGCGGTCTCCGTCGAGACGGGCGACGAGCTCGGTGCGCCGGTGATGACGTCCACGCCGGAGCAGGCGCAGCGCGCGCACGGCGAGATGTGCAAGAAGCACCACACGACCTCGTTCGAGCGCGTCACCCTCTACACCCGCGGCATGCTCGGGATGATCCGCGTCGAGTGCCGCACCCTTTCGATCCGCAAGCGCAGCTACGCGCAGCACCCGGAAGCCATCGAGCTCCGTTGGGTCGCCAAGGGCCAGCGTCGCGAGCGCGGGACGATCCTCGCGCCCGTCTGCGGGAAGCCGGACTTCTTCGTCGTCCTCAGCGGGTGGGACCACCTCAAGCCCGCGTCCGCCTTCGGACCGGCGGAGGACCGCGGCAACGGCGTCAGCGTGAGCCAGTCCCGCTACTCGGCTTGCGACCCCCGTTGGGAGTCGGACTTCACCTCGGAGCTCAACGGATACGTGAGCACGACCGGGGCTTCGTTGGTCGCGAGCTCGCCTTTGTCGTGACCGGCGACATACGCGCCACGCATATCTAGGAGACCCTCCCCATGGCGACGGAACGCATCGACCTCCACGGCTTCGGCGACCACGCGCTCTACCTGCTCGTCGACAGCGCGCAGACGTACACGGGCGACCGTCGCTCGGCGGCCGCCGGCTTCGACAACGTGAAGGTGCACGACCGCTTCCAGACGGTCCACGTCATCAGCCGGCACGCCGGCGGCGAGGTCCGCGGGTACGTGCTCGCGAACGGGATCGCTCGGCCCCGCACGCCTGCGACCCCGGTGACGTGGCGCGAGGTCGACGACGCGGTGGCGAAGGCGCTTGGCGTTCGCGTCGTCCTCCCGACCTGCGCGGGTTGTGGGTGGACCATCGATTGCGTGCAGACGGACCCGACGGTCTGCAAGTTCGGGCACGGCTGCCGCTGCCGAGGCGACGGCGATCGGGGCAAGGCGTGAGCGCCGCCGAGACGGTCCTCGCGCTCTCGCCGGACGAGGTGGAGTCGCACCGACGCGGCGAAGCGCACGCCTCGCTGTACGATCTCGTCGAGCGGCACGGGCTCGCCGACGTGCTTTTCCTCCTTCGCGTGATCGCGGAGGACGTCGCTGACGGCGTCGGCCTCACGGACGAAGAGCGAGCCGAGCTCGCACGCTTCGGCGAGGTGCGTTGACCGACCGAAAGACGTCGGTGTAGGGTGGAACGGTTACGAGCAGTACCGGCCGGAGCGCGGAGTTCCGACCGGCGATTCGAAAGGGACCACGGAGGTCCCGCAGAAGCCGCGCGGAGCGGCGGGAGTGACAACATGAAGAAGATCGCGATCCGGGCGTACGTGTCGCCTCAGGCGGCGGCGCGTGCAGGTGTTTTGACGTTCGGCGAGACGCTGGTGGAGCCGAGCGAACAGGAATGGGCGGCGGCTTCACCGGCCGTGCGCGAACTCGCCCTCAAGTATCTCGGCGACCCGCCGAGGCAGGTGCTCCAGCTTCCGGCCGATGCGTCGGCTTCGTGGGACACCGTCATCGTGGAGCTCGAGCGACAGATCAAGGCAGACGATGCAGCTCGAGTCGAAGAGGCGGCGCGCATCGCCGCTCTCGTCATGAAGGTCGTCGACGCGAAGGACGAAGACCTCATTCGACGCCGAGAACAGCCGCCGGCGGGTGCGTCGGTCGCCACTCACTTCGACGGCGTGGAGATCCCTTGGTCGGACCCTCGGCTGACCGCGCGACACGCGCACCTGACGGAGCTCGCGGCTGCGCATACCCGGGCGCTGCGCGCGGCGGTCGAGGAACGAGTCGCGGCCATCAAGGCGAAGGAGGCCGAGGACAAGAGGCGCAAGGAGGAGCTCACGCGTGAATGCTCCGACGCGCTTCGTGCCTACGCCATCGAGCATGTCGACCATCTCGCGCGCGCCGCGAAGGACGGCTACGAGGTCGGCGCGGCCGTGATCGACCACCTCGCCGAGAGGATAGGAGAGCTCGCAAACGGCAGCCTCGTGCTGATCGACGACTCCAAGGCGTATGCCGATGCCCAATGGGAGGAGCGTAAGGCGCCTCACTCCGACGCCTTCCGCGTATACGACGAAGCTCACGACTTCGTGAAGAAGCTCGCTGTGCCACGCCACGTGCACGTCGAGGTGGGGCGCATCGTGCGGTTCCGCAGCAACGATGACCTTCGATGGTCGACGGCGGTGCTCGTCTACATCGAGTGCATCGCGACGCCCGACCGCGTCATCGTCCTTCCGGTCGAGCCGCTCGACCAACCGGAACGCGACTTCGGCTGACCCGTCGCGTGCCGCGTGCCTGACGGATTTGTCAGGCACGCGCTGGCGCAACGCGCCAATACCGTTGACGTTGACCGAGGGCTCCCCGGCGTGGGAGCCTTCGATGTTACGTGCGACGCATAATGTCTCGTTCTCATGCTGGTGACTCATACGCGTCGCCTGCACGCATGAGACGACGATGAGGCGCTGATGATGCACGCGTGTCGATTTTGCCTTGCGTATCGTATACGAGCTACGCATATTCCGACCTGAGAGGAGGGCACATGATCTACACGGTGGGCTATCAGCGCATGCGGTCGAACCAAGCGCTCTTGCATCTCGCGCGGTCACTCGATGCGACCGTGATCGATGTTCGGTCACGTCCATCCGGTCGCGTGAAGCGCGGCTTCTCGCGCGCCGATCTCGAAGCGGCCCTCGGGCCTAGCTACCGTTGGGCCGGCGACGATCTCGGCGGGCTCGGGGCGGGCGTCACCGACGCCGGCATCGAGTGGCTCCTCCGTTTCTCTTGCGACCATGACGTGGTGTTGCTCTGCAAGGAGCACGCGCCCGGCGAGTGTCACCGGCACCACGACATCGCTCTCCGCGTTTCGCAGCCCGTCCTCCACATATTCGACGATGAACTCGTGACCGCGGTGGAGCTCCACCGCGCGATCGCCGAGGACGACGACTACGACATCGCGGCGAACGTCGGCGAGGTGATCGCGTCCGAGACCGCTCGCAACCAGTTGGAGGCCTCGCTGCTGTGAGCGCGCACGAGGCTCACAAGCGCGTCGCTTCGCGCGCGTTCTCTGAGGAGCATCACGACGCGTTCACCCGTTGGTGGACCGACGTGGTGCGCTCGCGGAACGCGGCGATGCGCGCGCAAGGGTGCACGACCACGCCGGAGCGCGGTCCCCCACCCGACCCGGAGGACGACGGCGAGGCCTACGAAGCTCGCGTCGACGCGATCGCCTCCATCAGCTGACGCCCTGGCCTGATTTGGCATCCGTGCGCATGCGCGCACATTGATGCGGGCACCACTCCATCTCGGAGGAAACCTCGATGAGCAAAGCATCACTGTCTCCCGAGCAAGCGCAACGCATGATGGTCCGTGAGCTCTCCGCCGCGTGCGGCTGCGATCCGCGCACGGTTAAGAAGTTCCTCGGCGGCGGTCGCGTGATTGACTCGCTCGCCCTCTCGCTCGCCACGAAGGCGCGCGAGCTCGGCTTCGCCCAGAACGACCAGACGCCGGCGCAAGCGAGCGCGTGATCATGTCCTCGGCAGCACCCCAGCCGCCGGGCGTGACGGCGATGGTCGATCACACGCTGAGCGCGTGGGCCCGAGCGCAGTTTCGCGCGGCCCTCGCGCGGTGCGAGTCGGGCGCCGAAGAAGTGCTCTTGATCGGCCTCTGCTCGGTCGGGTTCGTGCCCATCGAGCTCGCCGCCTCGGTGAACGACGGCGCTCGAGCGATGGCCGAGGACGTGATCCGCATCGCGACGGGCAGCGACATCGTCGAGCCCTCCGCGATTGCGACGATGGACGGCGCTCCAATGCGCGTCGTCCTCGTGCAGCAGCTGCCGGTCTCCCGCTACGCGCTCGACTTCGCGATCCTCGCGGTCGACCGCATGCACGGCGTCGTTCGCGTCGCCGTGGAGGTCGACGGCATCGAGCACGACCGCATCCGCGATCGGGCGCAACGCGACCGGGTTCGCGACCGCTACCTGCTCTCCCAGGACTGGACCGTCGTGCGCTTCACCGCGACCGAGGCGTCGCGTGAGCCGCACCGATGCGCTGGCGAGGTCATGTCCCTCTTCGTTCAACAGCTCATGAAGCTCCGCGGGTCCGACTCGGTCGACACGGCGGCACCCGAGGCGATTCGCACATGACCATCCACCGCGTCGACTCGACCCTCTGGGATGACGAGTCGTTCATCGAGTTCGACGACGCCACGCGGAACGTGTGGTGTCTCTTGCTAACCGGGCCACACCGAACGGTCCTCCCCGGATTGCAGCGGGTCGGGATCGCGGCGCTTGCCGAGACGCTCCGTCGCCCAGTCGATCAGGTCGGGGACTGCCTCGGGCGCATCCTAGCCGCGAACACTGACGACGGCGGTCCCATGCTCGAGGTCGACGCCGCGAAGCGGGTGATCCGTCTGCCGCAGGCGCCCAAACACAACCCGGCGGAGAGCCCGAACCAGATCCGGGCGTGGTGGACTCGCTTCCGCGAGGTTCCCGACTGCGAGCTCCGGCGGAGGCATGTCGAAGCCCTTCGCGACCACGCGCGACTCGAGCGGCCAGCCCATCGGCAGGCATGGGAGCAGACCTTCGGTACCCTCGAAGTCGGTCGACGACATGTCTCGATCAACCCTGCGGAAGGGCTGATCGACGCAGCAATCAACCCTGTCGAAGCCCTCCCGAAGGGTTCCGGAAGACCTGCCGAAGCCATGACGGAGACATCGTCCGGGTTGGAGCGCGACAACAGGCTCGAGCGGTACGAATCATCAATGATCTCAGAGTTCGGAAACCCTCACGAAGGGTTGCCGAAGCCATCCGCCGTCCCTGCCGAAGCCCCTCTTACGCGTGCGCACGCGCGCGCGGTCTCTGGATCTGGATCTGGATCTGGATCTGGATCTGAAGAAGGGCCCCTTCGGGGACCCTCGGCTACGGCTTCGGAGTATCCGGCGGTTGGAGAGATCGTCCGAGCTCTCGCCGGCGGTGCAACGCGAGCGGTCGCCACGGAGGACTTCGCCCGCGAGCTCCACACCAACATCGTCGTCGGAGGCGGGAAGCGGCTGCCCGACGTCCTCGAGGCGATCCGCGAGGTGGCGATGGACGTCGCCGGCCAAGGCCTCCGCTCTGACGTGCTGCAGCGCAAGGTGCGCGCGTACTGCCAGCGTGCGGGCTCACGCTCACTTCGCGGCGCTGGTCGCCAGTCCCCACCGCCGGAGCGCTCCGCGCCCCCCGACGACTGTCCCGAGGACTTCGCCTGATGGACATCCCTACCGACATCGTTGCGCGTGTCGCTGGACCCGGGCCGTGCTTGCGCTGCGAGACACCGGTGGACGCTGCGTGGCGCATCTGCGCGCCATGCTCGACTGCCATCGTCGCGGAGCGTTCGCGAGCTGCCCAAGAGGCCGACGAGCGGTCCAATGCGGAGTGGTCGACGATGGGTCTCGAGAAGGCTCGCCGGAGCATCCCCGCCGGACTGCGCCTGTCGCGGCTCGAGGCAGACGTGCAGCCGGAGGCGCTGAGATCCATTCGTCATCGCGGCGCCAATGCGCCGAGCTGGGCGATGCTCGGCGGCCCGTTCAGCGCGCTCGGCGGCATCGCGATCTTCAGCAAATGGATGATGCCGTGGTCGCTCTACGTGACCGCGCCGGAGCTCGCGCGCGAGCTCTTCGAGCACCCCATCGGAGAGGGACCGCCGAAGCTGTCGCGCTGGGCGAAGCGCGCGCCGGTGCTGATGCTCGATGAGCTGGGCGCCGAGCAGGTGCGCAACGGCGCCGTCACCGAGGTGCTTCGCTCGCGCCTCGCGTCCGACCGCCCGACGATCGTCGCGACCACGCGCCGATTCGGCGATCTCGAGGAAACCTACGGCGACATCGCCCGCCGCGTTTACGAGCGCGCGGGCGGCGTCGTGATGTGCAGGAAACGCAACCAGGAGACCCCATCATGAGCCTGCGAAGCTTCCAGGAAGAACACCCCGTCGAGCTCAGCCACCACGAGTGGGAGGCGAAGTCGAAGGAGCTCGCGTCGACTGTCGAGGAGCTCGCTCAGCATCAGGAGAGCGCGAAGGCCGAGAAGGCCAAGCTCACCGCGGAGGAGAAACGCCTCGAGAGGAAGATCTCCGACCTCGCCGAGTGTGTGACCACGCGCAAGGAGTCGCGTCCCGTCGAGTGCCGCGAGGAGGTCGCCGCGGGTCGTGAGGTCATCGAGATCGTCCGCTGCGATACGGGCGAAGTCGTGCGCACGCGGCCGATGACGCCCGACGAGCTCGCGAAGCACAAGCAAGGCCGCCTCTTCGGCGGCGACGGTTACAACTGACCATTCGCAGGCGCGTATGAGCTCCGTGAAAGCCGAGATCCCGGTGCGGTACCTGCGAGTCGAGCAGGCCGCGCAGTACCTCACCGTCTCGCCCGACACCTTCGCGCGCCACGTCGCTCCCAATGTGCCGTACGTCATGTGCGGCAGCGTGAAGTCTTACGACATCGAGGATCTGGACCGATGGGCCGCACAGCACAAGGTTGGAAACTCCGCCGCGATCCCGACAGCGGCCTCTACTACGTCCGCTTCACGCTCGAGAAGAAGCGCTTCGAGTACGCCACAGGGGAGCGCGATCCTGCTCGAGCTGCGGTCGCCGCGGCGCGCATCTACGCGGACGCGGTCGCGGGACGACTGAAGCGCGAAACGACCGTCGCGGCATCGACCGTGCAAGCCGATGTCGCGTTTGGGGAGTGGCTCGCTGCGATGAAGACCACCGTTTCCGAGAGCTATCACGAGACGTGGAAGATCTACGTGCGCGCGCACTTCCTCGCGCTCGACGAGCACGGCATCGCGCAAGGTCCGTTCAGGACGATGGGCGACTTCACGGACGCGAAGATCGCGACGTACATGCGCAAGCGTCTCGGGCACGCGCTCCGCAGCACCGTGAAGAAGGAGCTCTCCGCGCTGCGATCGTTCCTGCGCTGGGCGAAGGAGCAGGGCTGGATCAGCGAGATGCCGCTCGTGCCGAAGATCCCACCGAAGTCGGTCGGCGAGCGCGCGACGACGCGCAAGGAGATGGCGACCGAGCTTTCTCCCGAGGAGAGCGAGCTGCTACTCAGGCACCTCCCTGTGTGGTCGAGCGAGCGCAAGCGTCGCTTCCCGGTGCGCGCGTACTTCCGCGTGCTGTGGGAGACGGGCCTTCGTCCGTCGACGATCCAGCGCCTCGAGGCGCCGACCAACTACCGGAAGGGATCGGCGGGCCTGACGATCACCCGCATCGTCGACAAGAACCGGCTGCATCGGCTCCTGCCCATGACCGACGCCGCGCGCGCCGCGCTCGACGAGGTGGTGGGGGAATCGGGGGAGCTGTTCGGCCGGCACGACTGGCGCGACTTCCTGCCCGCCGCCGCGAAGGCGGCCGCGATCGAGATCGGGCCGCTGAGCCCCTACGACCTCCGGCACGGGCGCCTCACCCAGCTCGCCGAAGGCGGCAACCTCCCCGGTCTCGCCTACCTCGCGGGGTGGACGCAGATCACGACGGCCAACAAGTATGTCCGGCCGAACGCGCGCGCCGCGAAGCGCCTGCTCGAGTCATTCGGGGGGAATTCCGGGGGACTCGAAGACCCTTTGGTGCGAAGCAGAGGACTTGAACCTCCACGGGAGTTACCCCACTGGAACCTGAATCCAGCGCGTCTGCCAATTCCGCCAGCTTC
>JABFXY010000172.1 GCA_013361525.1 Polyangiaceae bacterium
CCACGGCCGCACGCTCACGCGGGACCTCGAGGACAGCTGTGACGTCGTCGTCATCGGCTCCGGCGCCGGTGGCTCGGTGGTCGCCGCGACGCTCGCCGAAGCAGGCCGGCGCGTGATCGTCCTCGAAGAGGGCGCGTATTACGCCAAGGACGACTACCAGCGCTTCGCACCGAGCGAGTCGGTTCGTCGCATGTTCCGCGACGCGGGCATGGTCATGGCGTTCGGCGTCGGTCAGACGCCGATGATCTCCATCACGATGGGCCGCGCGGTCGGCGGATCGTCGTTGCTCACCGGTGGTGTCTGTTTCCGCGTGCCCTCCGAGGTGCACCACCGCTGGGAGCGCGAGCTCGGCCTCTCTCAGTACTCCGAGAAAGCCTTCGAGGAGGCGTACGCCGAGGTGGAGCGCCGGCTCGACGTCACCGAGGTCCCGAAAGAGATGCGCTCGGAGTCCACACGCCGCTACGTCGACGCCGCGGAGAAGCTCGGCATCCCGATGCAGCCGCTCCGCCGCAACACCGGCAACGAATGTGAGGGCAATGCGCGTTGCAACTTCACCTGCCCGAAAGGCGCGAAGCGCTCCGTCGACGTCTCGTATTTGCCCAGCGCAACCGAGCGCGGGACGGTGATTCTGTCGGACGCGCTCGCGACGGATCTCATCGTGAAGAATGGTCGCGCCGCCGGTGTGGAAGGCCGTTTGCTCGGCGGGCCGTTCGGCGCCCCCGGCGCATCGTTCAAGATCCACGCGCCGGTCGTCGTCGCCGCCTGCGGGACGCTGCATACGCCGCTTCTGCTCATGAAACGCGGCATCGGAAAGGCGAGCCGCGTCGTGGGGCGCAACGTGACGCTCCACCCCGCCGTGCGAATCGTGGCGCGCTTCGACGATCCCGTTCGCGGTTGGGACGGCGCATTGCAGAGCGTCTACAGCGATCACTTCGCCGAAGAGGGGATCAAGCTCGTCGGCGTCTACACAGCGGTGAACTTCCTCGCAGCCGGGCTTCCTGGCGTCGGGCCGAAGCTCCGCGAGCGCGCGCGGGCGCTATCCCACTGTGCGGTCTTCGGCGCGATGATCCATGACGACGGCGGAGGCGCGGTCCGCTCCGGCCCGGGCCGCGAGCCGATCCTCACCTACGACATGGTGCCGCGCGACCTCGCGCGCCTCCGCCGCGCGATCACCATCCTCGCGGAGCTCAGCATCGCCGCGGGCGCGCGCGAGGTGTACACCTCGGCGTGGGGCGTTCCGCCGCTCAAGACGATGGACGATGCCCGCAGGCTCGAGGCGATGAAGATCGACGCGCGCCGCATCGAGTGCATGGCCTTCCACCCGCTCGGCAGCGCGCGCGTCGGGCTCGATGCCCGGAGCGGCGTCGTCGACCAGCGCGGCGAAACGTTCGACCTGCCGGGGCTCTTCATCGCCGACGGTTCCGTGCTGCCGACCAGCATCGGGGTGAACTCGCAGCAGCCGATCATGGCGACCGCCACGCGCATTGCGTGGCAGATCGACGAACGCTTCGGAACGCTCGCTTCGGCGAGGTAAACTCGGGACACGCGCGTCATGCCTATCGATCTGCGGAGCGACACCGTCACGAAACCCACCGCGGCGATGAAGCGCGCGATGGTGGAAGCCGATCTCGGGGACGACGTCTACGGGGAGGACCCGTCGGCGCGCGCCCTCGAAGAACGCGTCGCGGTGCTCCTCGGGAAAGAGGCGGCGCTCTTCGTCCCGAGCGGCACCATGGGCAACCAGATCGCGATCGCTTGCCTCACCGAGCGCGGCGACGAGGTCTACGCCGGGGAGGGCTCGCACTGCATCTGGTACGAGTCCGGCGCGGCCGGCGCGTACAGCGGCGTGCAGCTCGTCGAGGTCGGCAAGGGCGGTCTCTTCACCGCGGACGAGCTCGCCGCGACGTTGAAGCCCGTCGCGTATTACTGCCCGAATCCGCGCGTCGTCGTCGTCGAGAACACGCACAACCGCGGCGGTGGAAAGGTCTTCCCGCAAACCGAGGTCCTTCGCGTTGCGGCCGTCGCGAAAGAGCGCGGGCTGTCGCTTCATCTCGATGGCGCCCGCCTCTGGAACGCAGCCGCTGCGTCCGGCCTCTCGGAGCGCGAGCTCGCCGCGCCTTTCGACACGGTAAGCGTGTGTTTCTCGAAAGGCCTCGGCGCGCCCGTCGGCTCGGCCCTCGCGGGACCGGCTGCGACGATCAAAAAAGCGCGGCGCATCCGCAAAATGCTCGGCGGCGGCATGCGGCAGGTGGGGATTCTGGCATCGGCGTGCAACTTCGCGCTCGAGCACCATCGCGCCCGCCTCGCGACCGATCACGACAACGCAAAGCGCTTCGCAGCGATCGCGTCCAAAGGCCGAGGCGTGCGAATCGAGACGCCCGAGACGAACATCGCAATGGTCGACCTCGAGATCGACGCAGCCCCCATCGCCTCGGTGCTCGCGGCGCGAGGCGTGCTCACGTCGCCTTTCGGGCCGCGCCGGCTGCGCGTCGTCACGCACCTCGACGTCACGACCGCCGAGGTCGAACAGGCCGCCGCCGCACTCGTGTCGGCCCTCGAGGAGCGAGCGGCGCCGTGACGAAGCGCGCGCCGTCGTCAGGCGTCGCTGGCGCGCTGCGCTCCCTCGCGCTCGCGCTCGCCTGCTCGGTCGCAGCGTGCTCGCCGACCTACGCGTCGGGGTACCAGGACGCGTTCAGCGCCGGCCTCCGCGCGCAGAATGCCGGCCGCTGGGAAGAAGCAGCGTCCTACTTCGACAAGGCCGCGGATCTCGGCGATCGCTACAAAGATCGCGACGAAGCACGCCTTCTTTATGCGGAGGCCCTCGAGCGCCTCGAGCGCTGGGACGACGCCGAAGCCGCCTATCGAAAGGTCGAAAAGGAATCCGACGGGCGGTACCAGGGCGTCCGCGCCGCGTACGCGGTCGGAAAGCTCGTGTGGGAGCGCCGAGGTTTCGAAGAAGGCTCTGCCGAGCTCCTACGCGCCGTTCGGACCTACCCGACGAGCGGGCTCGTCCGCCACACCATCAAGCGCCTTCTCGACCACGTCGAGGAAGAGCAGGGCCCGCAGGCCGCGCTCGAATGGCTCGAGCCCATCTACAAAGAGCTTCGCGCAACCGAGGCCGGTGAGGCCATCGGCTACGAATACGGAATGCTCCTCGCGCGCGTCGATCGCAAAGAGGACGCAATCAAGACGCTCCTCGAGCTCGCCCGTGCCCACCCTTATCCGCACGGCTCGCTCACGGACGACGCCTTCTATGTTGCTTCGCTGTACCTCGCGGACTTCGGCAAAACCAAAGAAGCCATCGATGTCCTCGAGGAGATGCTCGTCGTCCAGGAGGGGGCGCAGCTCGGCCACAGCTATCGCCGCCCGCGTTTCCCTCAAGGGCTTTATCGCATTGCGGTCCTCTACCGAGACGGCATCAAAGATCGCGCAAAAGCCAAAGAGACCTTCTGGCGTTTGTATCGCAATTACTTCGATGCTCGCCAAACCGACGACGGTCTATGGGCGCTCGCCCAGATGGAGAAAGAGGACGGCCGCCAAGACGAAGCGTGCCGCGTCCTCGGAATCCTGCGCGAAAAGAAGCCCGATTCGCGTTATCTCAATTGCCTTCATCACGTGTGCGCGACGGAGGCAAAGGGCCCGCGCCCGTGCTCGAAGCGGATCCTCGAGCATCTCGGCATGGACCCGGACGACGTTTGGGAAGAAGAGCCGGTGAAGCTGAAGTAGCGCGCGCTCGGGGCTAATATGATTTGCACCCCGCGAGCTCGGCCTCTTTCGTGAACAGCACCGCACGCGGCGCCATCGTCAGCCACGGGACGACCAGCACGATGGCGGCCTCGCCCTGCTCGAGGTCCTTGGGCTGCCGGTCCGCTCGAATGAATCGCTCGCCTTTGCGCAAGGTGCCGATCCTCGCCCTCTCTCCACCCATCTGCGCCGAAACAGGCAGATCGCGAGGACAGCGCAGCTGGGGCTCGTAGCCGGCGAGGCCCACTCCTGTCCCACCACCACCCTTCAGGAGCTCCGGTAGGTCCAGCCCTTGTTTGACCGCACTCAGCGGGACCCAGCCGACTGCATAGTAGCGGTCCGCTTCCAGGACGACGCGCACGGCTCCGGATTGAGCCTTGGCCGTGACCCAGACCCGATTCGTGTTCGATATGCGCGCAACCGGATCCCCTTTCGCGGACGTCCGCAGGTCGGTGCCGTCCACGAAGCGCACGTCGTCGGCCTCCCCTTTTGCCCCGACGAAGGATGCTGCGTCGTAGCTCGAGGGCATTGTCGCGACGGCAGCACAAGGCAGCTCCTGCGCGACGAGCTTCGGGTCGCTGAACAGCTCGTCGAGGTCGAGCGTGATGCTGAGCCTGCCCTCCGCGTGCGGTCCGGCGGCAGAAAGCGGCGTATCGGCGCGAGGCAGCACGAACCCACCGAGCAACATGGGCTTTGCGAGGAAGAGCAGCGGTGTGGTGACCACCCCCCGCATCTTCAGCGGCGCGTCCACGTTTGCGAATGCGGCTGCCTTCTCCTGCGGTATCGACAATGTCGTGCGGACCTCGGTGACCGTCGCGAAGACAGGTCCACCTTCGCGAAGCTGCAGATTCCCCGTCCAGGCCGACGATGCGATCGAGCACGCGATGTTCGCCGGAGGCTCGAGCGTGAGCTCGCGCGGGCCGGATTTCGGCAGAGCGGACGGCGCGGCCGCGCTCGGAGGGGAAGCCGTCGACTCCGCGGTAGCAATCGTCGGGTGCGCGGCCGGCGAGACCTCACGTGCCTCGTGCCGAGTCTCCGCGCAGCCGCAGGCAAGGGTAAGCGTCAGAAACCGGCCGATCGACACTCCGCGCATGGTCCGCGGGACATCCGTAGCCGCTCGAGGTTCCGCAGGAAATCGCGCAGCAACGCGCCGGCACTGTCCCGCGTCGTTTCAGGTCCCGTTTCCTCCGATGCTCCGCACCCAAATGCGCACGCCGTCCGCGGCGGGATCGAACCTCGGATACGCGGTGAGCCCTTGTCCGCCAAAGCTCACGAACGCTGCAGCCAGCTCGTTTCCCGGCTCGGCGGAAATGACGAATCCTTCGGGATCGAGGATTGTGCCGTCCGAGGCGACGCGCGTCGCGTAGAGATCGGACTCCGTTCCGAGCTTTCGCCACAGGACGAGGAACGATGTCCCATCGAAGTACGCGGTCGGCGCTTTCGCTTCGACACCTGCCTCGGTGACCTCGAAAGACGTCACGATCGAGCAATCGGCATCGACCAACGCGCCGAGAGCTTGCCGGCTTGCGTCGTCCGTCCAAACCACCAGTGCAAGCTCGCCGTTGGATGCAAGGGACGGCATGTCGCCGGGAGCAATGGGCCCGAGCGTCGGCGACGGTCGATTCGCCGAGCAGCCAACGGCCAAATCGTCCGGGTAGAGCGGATCACCTCGAACGGCCACGACCGTGTCGTTGCCGATCGCGGTAGGCACGGCATAGCCGGATCCCACCGGCGCGGAGCTCGACCTCACGCCGTCCGGTGTCAGCGCGATGAGGAATGCGGTGCTGTCGTAGAGGTCGCTCTCTCCCGCCACGCTGCTCGTGACAGCGAACCCGTCTGCGGTCGCCGCGATTCTCGGCGCTCCGACGACCTCCGACGCGATCTCGTTCGGCGCGCTCAGGGTTCCGTCCTCGAGAAACCTGGCCGAGAGGACACTGCCCGTGTCGGTCGCGACCCAGACGACAACCGTCGAATCCTGCCCCGTCGCGATTGCTGGGTAGCGTGCATTCGGCAGCTCGGTGAAA
The DNA here is from genome assembly GCA_013361525.1 of Polyangiaceae bacterium. Classification (GTDB taxonomy): domain Bacteria; phylum Myxococcota_A; class Polyangia; order Polyangiales; family Polyangiaceae; genus Xiheicaenibacterium. Next base: position 5,769 of record JABFXY010000172.1, read on the forward strand.
CCGTTGGTCGGAGCGCCCGTGAACGGGTCGATGAATCCATAGCGAATCGACGTGCCGTCCTTCGAGGCCTCCGTAAACGCGAGGAAAGGCTGCCCACCCACGCTGCCCAAGGCGGGAACCAGCTGCGACGGCGACCCGCGAGGGGCGACCCGGGAGGTTGGATCCAGGGGTGCGCCGGTCGCGTCGACGCGCGCGGAGAGCACCTCCGCTTCAGCCAAGTCCTCCCAGGCAACGACGCGCGCGCTACCGTCGGAGGCGAGCTGCGGACCGTATACGAATGCCTCGGGATCCGAGAAGAGGACCGGCGCTCCCAGCTGGTCGCCGGCGTCCTCGAGCCGCCGAATGCCATACATCGAGGCGACGAGGTATCCATTCCCGTCACGGACCATGCTGACGACGTCATCGGGCGCAGCGATCGGCGACGTATCGAGCCAGTCGCCGGTCGCGCCGAGGCGTCGCATGGACGAGGTAGTCTGATCGTTCCACGCAGTGACGAAGCCGGTCGGCCCGCCCGCTGCCGCGGTCGTCAATCCGTTCACGACCGGCCAACTCTCCTCTGCAGTCGGCTGAAGGTTCGCGTCGAGCAGAACGAAACGTTGAAAAGGGTCGTCGACGGATTCCTCGTAAACGTACGAGAGCATCACGCGCGAGCCATCGCTGGCCATGGAAGGAAAGAACCCGTGATCGCTGACGACGGTCGCCGGCGTGATGATCTCGCCGGATGGGGATACCGTCATGACGCGCAGCTCGCCGCCGACGTTGGCCTCGAACGCGATATAGAATCTGTCGCCGGCGACTACGATGTGCGGCGGGGCGGCATTGTCGGCGAGCGCGATCCCATCCGGATCGAGGAGCGTCCCATCCGAGGCGACGCGCGCGCCGCGAATCAGACCTGTGCCGCCCTCTCCGTTGGGAAAGCGTGTAATCACCCACCACGCCACGAAGAACGTGTCCCCGCCGAACGCCACCGCGGGCGACAGGTCCTCGTGATGTCCGACCGCGATGCGGATCGGTGAGTCGTCCATCGGCGTTCCGTCTGCCGCGTAGCGGAGTCCGACGATATCGGCGCCGGAACCTCCCCACGGCTCTGCGCGATTATCGGACCAAAGCATCAATGTGACGCCGTCCCCCACGGCGGCGGCAGGCTGCTCGTGCCGCTCCGGGCCTGCACCCGTCCGGACCACATCGGGAATCGGCACATGCTCGGCTGCGACCTCCGGCGGGGACACGTACGGCTCACCCCCGCCGTCACCGCCGGAGCCTCCGCCTCCGCCCCCGCCTCCGCCCGAGCCGCCGTTGCCGCACGCGGGCGCTGCCGCGCTCATGATCGCGATGCCCGCAACGCGACACAGGGTGACCCACTCGACACGCCAACCAATGCGGCAATCAGCCATGCCGACGCCGATTGGCAATCATCATGCCGCTCCCTGTTTCTAACAATCGGCGAGGTTGGTGACAGTAGAGAGAAACGGCGCCGATCCTGGGACGAGCCAGCTCGGCGCCGCCTGCCTCAGGATTCAGTTCGGGTGCAGGCTCTCCAGCTCTTTGAGCCGTTGCAGCGCCGCCTTCGTTCGAAGCGTGGCGTAGTTGATTGCGCCTGCGTTGAGCGAGGTCCCGGCTTGATACGGATACTCCTCGAAGTCGGCGAAGAACTTCTTCACGAGCATCCCGACCGGGACGAGCAGCCACATCTGCTGGGCGAAGAACTTCATCGCCTCGCCGCCGTCGCGCATGCCCTTTTCATAAGGGTCCATCCGCAAATTGCTTATCATTGCCCAGTTCGTGACGCTTCGCGTGCCGGTCGCGATGTTTCCTTCTTGTACGGCGAAGCTCACCTTCCAATCCTGATAACGAATCGCGTTGAGATTGCCCGCCTGGTCGAAATAGAGGACCTCGTTTCGAGGGCCCGTCGGCTCCTCGCCTTTGAAGTACGGCATGAAGTTGTATCCATCGAGGTGGACGCGGAACTTCTTGTTGCCGAGCTTCGTGCCTTTTGCGAGGCGCTCCTTGATGTCGGGGACGCCGGCCGCTGCGCACAGGGTCGGGAACAGATCGATGAGCGAGATGATATCGTTGTACACGGTGCCGGCTTTGATGACGCCCGGCCAGCGGATGGCCATTGGGATGCGCAAACCGCCCTCCCACGTCGAGCCCTTTTCCCCGTGGAACATCGTCATCGCGCCGTCCGGCCAGAGCGCGAGCTCCGCGCCGTTGTCGGTCGTGTAGACGACGATTGTGTCGTCGGCGACGCCGAGCTCGTCGAGGAGATCGAGCAACTGCCCGACGTGCCCGTCGTGCTCGACCATGCCATCGGCGTGCATGCCTTTGCCGGTCTTGCCGATCGATTCCTTCTTGAGGTGTGTAAAGACGTGCATGCGTGTCGAGTTGAACCACACGAAGAACGGTTGCTTCGCGCCGACGCTCTTCTTGATGAACGACTGCGCCGCGCCGAGGAACTCTTCGTCGATGGTCGGCATGCGCTCGGACGTCAGCGGGCCCGTGTCGTCGATCTTGCCGTTTGCGTACGAGTGAATCACGCCGCGTGGCCCGAACTTCTTTTTGAACTCCGGGTCCTTCGGGTAGAAGTACCCCTCCGGCTCCTCCTCCGCGTTGAGGTGATAGAGGTTGCCGAAGAATTCGTCGAACCCGTGGTTGGTCGGCAGGTGCTCGTCTCGGTCGCCGAGGTGGTTCTTGCCGAATTGACCGGTTGCATAGCCCTGTGACTTCATGACGTCGGCGATGGTGGGCATCCAATCGGTGATACCGTGAGGGTCGCCCGGCATTCCGATCGTCAAGAGGCCCGTACGAAACGGCTCTTGGCCGAGAATGAACGCCGCCCGCCCCGCCGTGCAGCTCTGCTGACCGTACGAGTCGGTGAACAGGGCGCCCTCGTCGGCGATTCGATCGATGTTGGGCGTCCGGTATCCCATCAAGCCCTTCGTGTAAGCGCTGACTTGGGGGATACCGATATCGTCACCGAAGATGACCAGAATATTGGGCTTGTGCGGGGGCTTGGCGCTCGACCCGTTTCCGTTGCCCTTGCCCTTGCTCAGAATACCCATGAGCTTTCCCTCCTCGCGCGTTTGGGTGGGGGTGCTGCAGCGCGCATGCCGTGTCGACGTCGAGCCTCGAGGCGGACCCCGAACGTACGAGCGTCTCTTCATCCGTTGCCGCCGTTTTCGTCGAACGCCTTGACCCAATGTCGCCCGCGCGCAAGGGTCTCGACCCAGTGGACACCCTCACACACGGCTTGTTCGGTCTCGCCATCGGCGCGCTTCGTCGGCGCGAGCCGGCCAAGAGCCCGCTCACGCCGACGGAGAAGGCCGTTCTGCTCGCGTGTGTCCTCGCCGCGGAGATCCCCGATCTCGATTACCTGTTACCCGCCGGCGATCCGGTGTTGGTGACGCTTCGAGCGCACCGAGGCTTGTCGCATTCGCTCATGATGGCGCCTGCCGTCGCGGCGATTGCGACGCTCGTCGCGCGCCTCGTCTTTCGTTCGGCACGCACGTCGGCGGTCGTATTGCAGGCGCTCGTCGCGGTCGTGTTCGCTCACCTGTTGCCCGACCTATGGACCGGTTGGGGCACGCGCATCTTGTTGCCCTGGTCGGCGGAGCGGATGACGCTCGATTGGACGGTGGTCGTCGACCCGCTCGTGACGCTGCCCCTCCTCGTCGGCGCCGTGCTCGCATTCCGCGCGCGCGCCGTCGACTACCGAAGACCATTGTGGATCGGCTTGGGCGTCACCGTCGCCTATTTGGGTGCACGCATATCCATTCGCGCGTCGCTCCAATCGACGGTCGAGTCAGCTTATGGGACCGCGGACGTGAATGTATTTCCGGCGCCCCTTCGCGTCCTGCAATGGCGATACGTCGCCGAGACGGGCGCCGAATATGCGGTCGGGACGATCTCGCTCGGCGGGGACCCGGTCGAGGAGGGCCGCCATCCACGCGGAGTCGAAGCGGCGAACGACCTCCGCGGTCCAACCGTCGTCGACGAGGTCCTCGCTTGGGCCCGTTATCCGACCGTCACCGTTCTCGCGCGGGAAGACGGCGGCAAGACGCTCACGGTCGCGGATCTTCGCTATCACGCGGGCGGTGAGCCGACGCTCAAGTTCATCGTGGAGCTCGCCGGCGATGGCTCCGTCGAGAGCGCCCGCTTAGACCGAGGAAGCGCGCGGGACCTCGTCGATCGCTTTCGCCGCTGATCCCGACGCCTCCGCCGGAGGCGTCGCGTCCGGCGACATCGAGCGATACACGACGACCGACCTCGGCTCGTCGCGGAGCTTACGGCTCGCGACGTACCCGAAGATGCCCGCGGTGAAGAACATGATGCCGCTGTAGACCGCGGCGGGAATGGCCATCGTCGTGCTCTTCAGCAGGCCCGTCGCGAGGGCAATGGCGAGCGTCCCATTGTGAATGCCGATCTCCATTCCGATCGCGACGGCCTGGCGGCGCGGAACCCGGGCGAGGAGCGGAACGAAGTAGCCGATCGCCATGCTCGCGACGTTGAACGTCAGCGCCGGCAGTACCGACCGCATGAACATCCCGGTATCGCTCGCGCGGCTCTTGTCGGTGGCGCCGACGACCATGATCACCAACACGACCAGGACGAGCACGACCGCGGAGAAGATCTTGACCGGCTTGTGAAGGCGAAACGCGAATGCCGGACGCAAGCGACGAATCACCATGCCGACGAGCACCGGCACCAAAACGATGGCGAAGACCTGAACGACCTTCTCGAACTGGAGCGGAATCCGCTGGGCCTCGCTGAGAAACCGGCGCATCGCGATCTCGACGATGAGCGGCAACGTGAAGACGCTGAGCACGCTGTTCACCGCCGTGAGGGTGACGTTCAGCGCGACGTCTCCTCGCGCAAGATGACTGTATAGATTCGCGGTCGCGCCGCCGGGCGACGCCGAGAGCAACATGAGCCCGACTGCGAGCTCGGGTGGCAACCGAAATGCCACCGCAATGGCATAACAGCCGAGTGGGAGAAGCAGCATCTGGCAGAAGAGGCCGAGGACGACGGCTCTCGGGTAAACCACCACGCGCTTGAAATCGGCGACGGTCAGGCTCAACCCGAGCCCGAGCATGACGATGCCCAGCGCGATCGGGAGAACTGTATTCGTGAGAACGCCGCCCACGGTCCGGGTGTTGCACAAGTTGAGCCCAGCAAGCCCCAGCCTCGTCGCTCGAATGTTCGAAGCGCTCGTTATGCGAAGCTATCGCCGTGACTTCACAGCCGAGCGGTTCGCCGCTTGCACCCTTTTCAACGTCATGGCCACCGTCGAGCAAGCTCAGGGGTTATCCAAGGACGAGCGATGGCCCGCCATCGCCGCCGATTGGACTGCGACGCGGGACACACTCCAGATGTGGACGCAGATCGTCGGCAAGCTGAAGGTCGCGCTCTCGCCGTTTCAGAATCAGCTGTGGCACACCGCGCTGCACCCCACGGGGCGGGGGCTGACCACCCAGCCGATCCCGTACGATGACGGCGTATTCGAGACCAGCTTCGACTTCCTCGACCACAACCTCGTCATCGTGACGAGCAGCGGCGGACGAAAAGTCGTCCCCTTGTACGAGCGCACCGTCGCGAGCTTCTACGAAGAGGTGATGGGGTGCCTCGCGTCGTTGGGAATCGATGTTCGAATCAACACGAAGCCCCAAGAGGTGCCGAACCCCATCCCCTTCGACCAGGATACGACGCACGGAAGCTACGACGCGGACGCGGTCAATCGCTTTTTCAGGGCGATGTCGGCGTCCGCTTCCGTGATGTGGAAACACAAGAGTCGATTCACGGGCAAAGCGAGCCCGGTACATTTCTTCTGGGGATCGTTCGATCTCACGACGACCCGTCATAGCGGCGAACGTGCGGCGATTCCGCCGGGGCGCGACTACATCTATCGAGTCGCCGAAAACGAAGCGAATTGGGCAGCCGGCTTTTGGCCCGGGAGCGGGCCAATCGAGTACGCGGCCTATTACGCATACGTCATCCCCGAACCGGAAGCGCTCTCGCGCGCGATGATCGAGCCCGTGGGCGCCGTGTGGAACGCGGCCATGCGGGAGTTCATCTTGCCCTACGAAGCCGTGCGTTCGAGCGCGGATCCCGAAGCGTCGTTGATGGCCTTTCTCGAGAGCACGTACGCGCGCGGCGCGGAGCTCGGGAAATGGGACCGCAATCGGCTGGAGATTTCGGAGGTTCCGACGCCGCGGCACAAGGTGGCGGCTTAGAGCGGCGGCCTAGAAGCCGCGTCGGGGGCCGTGCTATTCGGCCCCCATGACCATCAAGCGGCTTCGCATCGGCGCGCTCATCGTCGCGGTCGCATTGGCGACCTCGTGCGGCGACAAGAACAAGAAGAAGAGCACGGACGACGGCGAGGAGGTCCGGGCAACGAAGGAAGAGACGCCGGCGCCGAAGAAGGACGACGACGGAAAGGTGCGTTTCACCGTCAAACCGTCCGCCGCCGGGGACAGGTTCGAGCATGGATCGTCCGGCGAGTCCGGCGGTGAGATCAAGATCAACGCCGCGGTCATTCCACTCAAGAACGTCGACAAGAAGCGGTACACCGTCGAGGTCCTGGCCGTAGAGGACGGGCGCACGGTCAAACAGAAGGTGCGCTACGTCGAATTCGAGGAGAAGGATGAGCCTCCGTCGAAGAAGGCCAAGAAGGCGCCGGTCGTCGGCAAGGTCTACGTCATCGAGCGCAAGGTCGATTCGCTCGAGATCACCGACGAGGCCGGCGCAGCCGTTACCGGGCTCGAGCTCGACTATCTGAAAGACGGATACAAACGGTTGGGCAAGCCGAAGAAGTTCCCCGAAGCGCTCGCGAAAGCGGCGCTCGTCGTTGGTGAGGACGCGCCCGAGCTTGGAGCAGCGTTCGCCGAGGACCAGCACGACCCCGGCGATGCGTTCGAGGTCAAGTCGATGCGGCTCAAAGAGCGCGACGGTGACATTGCCCGGTTCGAGTACGTGATGGAGGGAACGAGCGCCGAGCTCGAAGGTGCGAAATTGAAAGTCAACGGCACGCTCGAGGTATCGATCTCGACGGGTGACAAGGTGAAGGACGGCGGCACGATGACCATCGAAGCCTCCGATGCCAAGTCCGGCGTGACGCTGAAGCTCAGCGGTAAGGCCGAGGACACGACGAAACGTTTGTGAAGCAGCGGGCGGGCCCCATCGTCAATGCGGCCCGCCGCAATACGTATCCTCATAGGTGCAGCGAACGATCTCCATGCCTTCGTCCGAGACGCCGTCCTCACAGTCGACGAGCTCGAATGATCGCTCCGAGACCTCGGGGACGATCGTCTGCGAGCACACCTCTTCGCAATCGAGGTCCGCGTCGTCTTCGGTCCGCTCGTATTCGACGAAATGCTCGTTGCTGGTGCAGCACGCGCCGACGCCGATCGAGCCCAGCGCCAGGATGATCCATGCGTATTTCATGTTCTTCAATCCGGCTGGCAGAGCTTAATCGTGGTCCCGTCGAAGCGCTCGGCCTCGATGCACGCGGTCCCGACCGCGCAATCGGCGTCGTCATCGCATGAAAGCGCGCATTGCCGGCCGCCGTAGAACTGCTCGCAGACGGCGGGACCGTGTCCTGCGAGCTGCAGACAGTCCGCGTCGGCGTCGCAGGGCTGCGAACAGAAGTACCCCGGAAAGACGACGCCTTCGCGGCACTCCGTCTCTCCTCCGAGGCACGCCTCCCCCAGGGTCACGCCACTGCAAGCCTCGTACGGGCCTGCGTCTTCAGCGCCGGGTGGGTCCTCGCAGCCGATTGCAGCGAACAGAGCCGATGTTGCGACGATGCGTAGCCTTGTGCCCGGTCTCATTCGTGACCGGCTCGTAGCATGGTTCGCGCCACCGCAGGCTACGCGGTGGCGTGCCGGGCCCTCTTACAAACCATTACGAGCACGACGTCGTCGGGCGATCAGCCAAGCAACGATGAACGCCGCCGCCGCTCCGCCGCCACTCGATGCACCCGCGTTCGAGACGCCGCATTGGAACGCGACCAGCTGGCACGGATCCGTGGACTCTTCATCGCTCGAATCGGCGCCATCGTCCGAGCCGCCGTCACTCGAGCCGCCCACGGCTCCGCCGCCCGCTCCGTCGACGACCGCTTCCGAACCCGTGCCCGGTGCGCAGCTTTCGGGAAATTCACCGCCAGCTCCGCTTCCGCCGGTATTCGATGCGGCGCCACCCGATCCACAATCGGCGCACGGAGGTTCTACGTCTGCGCCGATGATCGGCAGGATGAAGGATTCGTAGACGTCGGTCACGCGACCGTAGTTCGCGACCTCCTCGCAATTCGCATCGCCGTTCGCCGCGACACCCACGACGTGCTGGACGCCGTCGATCGTGTCGAACGCGGGGCCTCCGGAGTCTCCGAAGCAGGCAGTCTTGCCGGTGCTTCCGTCGATCATGATCCACCGCGCGGTGAGCGACGAGACGAGCGCGCCGACTTGGTGGCGCTGGCTGTTGAACTCCGCGTCGGGGTCATTCGCGCCCGCGTAGGTGCGGCCATACCCCGATAGAAGGATCGTCTTGCCCGCCGTGAGCTCGTCCGCGGTCTTCGCGACCGGGGTCACCGAGGTGTTCTCCGTCGCGCCTTTGAACGTGACGATCGCGAAGTCGTCGTTGCCGCCGGTCGTGGCGTTGTAGCTCGGGTGCGCCTTCGCCGAGACGGGGACGTACGAAGCATTGCAGTGCTCCGCATCGCCACCGGCCTCGCAGTCGCGCCAATCGACCGCTTCGTAAACGTGCTGGACCTCGCCCTGCACACAATGCGCAGCGGTGAGGACGAATCCGAGCTCGCCCCGGCGCGCGATCACGGTCCCGGAGCACACGCCTCGTCCCTCCGGCTTCTGAAAGAGAATCGCGACGGTCGAAGTGTGAACCTCGTCGACGGAGCCACCGATGATCGGGTGCTCGGACGACCCGACCTGGTCGGCATCGGACCCGCTCGGCTCGACACAAACCTCGGCCTGGCAGCCGGCAGCGAACACGACGACGGTGGAAAGGAGGAGGGCGCGGATCATCTTGCCCCCTCAGGCGGTCCGTTCGGTCGCGAGCTTTAGCCTGGCGCCGATGTCGGTCTTTTTCTTTCGCCTCCCCCTTGACCCTCACGCGACGTCAGGCCGCACATTCCTCCTCGTATGCAGCCCCGCCGCACCTACCGCGTCAAAGACGTGGCCCGCATGACGGGCGTCTCCGTTCGGGCATTGCACCACTACGACGAGATTCGTCTGCTGGTGCCGAGCGACCGCTCCAGAGCGGGCTATCGCCTGTACACCGACGAAGACCTGCTGCGGCTTCAGCAGATCCTCATCGGGCGCGAGCTCGGGCTCTCGCTCGAGGCGATTCGGAGGTCGCTCGACGACCCGGCCTTCGATCGTGCGGGCGCCCTTCGTGCCCAGCGCGAGGCGCTCCTCGAGCGGGCCCGCGCGACAGCCGAAATGATTCGCGCCGTCGATCGCGCGCTGGCCATCGTCGAAACAAGCCCATCACGACAAAGCAATGAAGGAGGAACCATGGATATGAAAGAGATCTTCGAAGGCTTCGATCCTGGCAAATACGAGGAGGAGGCCAAAGCCCGTTGGGGCAATACCGACGCGTACCGAATCTCGAAGGAACGTGCGAAGTCGTATGGTCCGGAGCAATACGCAGAGATTCGTGACGAGCAGACTGCCATCTACCGCGACGCTGCATCGGCGATGAACGCCGGCGCGAAACCCGACGACGACGCAGCCATGGACATCGCGGAGCGGCATCGCTCGTCGATCGACCGCTGGTTCTATCCGTGCAGCTACCGAATGCACGTCGGGCTCGCGGACTTGTACGAGACCGACACGCGCTTTGCCGACAACATCGACAAGCACGGTGCCGGGCTCACGGCGTTCCTCTCCAGTGCGATCCGCGCGAACGCCCGGCGCAACGGTCGAAGCGAGTAGTCGCGCGCTCGGTCGCCTGCGGGCTATCGTCGGGGAGCCATGTGGCGACGTCTCGTTGGGCACCTGCTCGCTGCGACCCTCCTCCTGCTCACGCCTTCGTTCGTGTGGGCGGCGGATTTGCCGGTCGTCGTCGTCGCCACCGCAGGGACCGCGCCGCGCCCCGGCCTCGTCGAGGCGTTGCAAATCCAGTTGGCCGGCCGCGCGGTCATCAAGGCAGGACCATCGCTCGCCGAGCGGGATCTCGGCGCACGGACGAAGCGAGCAAGCGAGCTCGTCGGTGCGGATCGAACCTCACTCGTCATCTGGGTCGAGCGTGTACCGGCGCAAGAAGGCGCCCAGCCATCGTTCCTGCTGCACCTCGTCGGCGATCGCGAGGGTCACGTGCTCGTCGTCGTTCAACGATCGGAGACCGATGACGAGGCGGGGCTCGACCGCACGCTTGCGCTGAAGGTTGCGGAGGTGTTCGACGCCATTGCGACCGCACCCGTTGCGGCGGCAATGGCGCGCGAGCTGTCGCCCGAAAAGGCGAATGGCGCGCGTGCCGCGACGCCGCCCGAAGCTGGCGACGAAGCCGCACCGCCGCCACATTTCAGCTTCGTCGGCGAGGTCGGCGGATGGGGCGCGACCGGCACCGGGACCGCTTCCGCACAAGGCGGCGTGGTCTTCGGGCTTGGGGCGCGGCTTCGTTACGATGCGTTCGTCGGTGAGCTCGCGGCGACCGGGCGCGTCGTCAGCGAGCTCGAAACGATCGATTCGAACGGCCGCGTCGACGCGAGCGAAGGAGCGTTCGGCGCGTCGCTGCGTCTCGCGGGGATCGCTGGGATCGCAGCTCTCGGCGGTCTCGTCGAGGTCGGCGGTCGCGTGCTCGACGCGACCGGTGAAACGCCGGGCGGCGAGGTCGGCACCGGCTCGACGGTCGTCCCCTACATCGCTGTCGGGCCCGACGCGACGTTCAGCCTTACGCCGTTCCTCGCGCTCCGCGCCGATGTGGGTGTCGAGGTCAGCTTGCGGCACCACCGCTTCACGGTGAACGAAACGCCGATCCTCGATTTGGGCGTCATTCGCGGCTTCGCGTCGGGCGGATTCGTATTTTCCGTGCCCTGACGAAAATCGATGCAACCAAACCACACCCTCGCGCGACCATGACGATGTGCGGGTCGCGCCTCGCCCATCCCTGACGCTCGAGCACAGCGAGAGCACCATCGACAGCTGTCGTCGAGGTGATCGCGCCGCGCTGGAGCGGGTCCTCCGCGTCGAGGCGCCGGCGGTCGAGCGCCTCCTTGCCCGGATGATCGGCAATGCCGCCGACGTCGAGGACCTCTTGCAGGAGGTCATGGTCGCGGCGATGGTCGGGTTTGCGACGTTTCGAGGCCATGCGTCGGTGCGCACGTGGCTCGCGCGCATCGCCGTCAAGACGGCCTACGATCACTTGCGCCGCCCGCTCCGCCGAGAGCGCGCGACGCTCCGACTCGTCGCGAGCGACGGCGATCTGGTGGCGCCAGCGCCCGAGCATGTCGTCGACGACCAGCGACTCGTGGAGCGACTTCACCGTCACCTCGATGCTTTGAGCCCCAAGAATCGCATCGCGTTGGTGCTCCATGTCGTCGAAGGCCGCCCCATGGCCGAAGTCGCGGCCTTGATGGATGCCACCGTCGCAGCCACGAAGACGCGGGTATTTCTCGGCCGAAGGGCGCTCCTTCGCCGCGTGAAGGGCGACCGCACGTTGTGCGAGCTCTTGTCCGGTTCGACGACGTCGTCCGGAAAGGAGAAGCAGGTATGATGCGGCCCGCTTGCTTCCAGGCGATGGCCATCGCCGATCGCATCGAGTCGAAGGTCGACGAGGCCGAGCGACTTCGGCTCGACGAGCACTTGGCGACGTGCGCCCGTTGCTCGGAGGACGTGACGCTGCTCCAAGGGATCGCGCGCACGGCACGAAGTGTTGGAGAGCTCGACGCGGCTGCGCGCGAGCGGGCCCTGTCGAGGGCGTTTCGCGCGCACGCGTCCGCGCGACACGAAGTCGCTGCCACGCGCGGTCCGGGATTGCGGTCCGGCTGGTTTGCCGTTCCGGCCGTGGCCGCGGTCGCAGCCGCGGCGGCGCTTTTCTTTGGAACGCAACGTGGCCCATCGGCGCTCGCGTTGTTTCCGTCGACCACGTCGGGCGGATTGCACGCCGACGTTGTCGCGCCGGTATCTTCGGCTGCCGTTCGCGATATCGAAATTGCGGCTGGTGAGAGCGTCGCGCTCGAAGGCGCGCTGGCGACGGCGATTGCCCCAGCATCCGTCGCATGGGATGCCGGCGAGGCGACCGCACACGTGAAGCACGGCTCGGTTCGTTTCGAGGTCACCCCCGGTCGCTCGAAGCCTTTCGTCGTCGTGACGGAGCGTTATCGCGTCGACGTCCTCGGAACGATCTTCGTCGTCGGAGAGCGCGACGTCACGGTCGAGCGCGGGCGCGTGCAGATCGTGCCCAACGGGGGATCCGCGGCACCGGCTCTGATTGGCGCAGGCGAGCGCTGGGAGCTCGACGAGCCGGCGAAGGAAGCGGGCGCCGCGAGCAGCGACAGCGGCGCAGCCCGTGCGCCTCAACAGGACGTACGCGCCGTCTTCTCACGCGCTCGCAAACACCTCGCCGGAGGTGAGCACAAACAAGCGCGACGCCTCGTCGAGCAGATCCTGTCCGGGTCCTCGCTCACGGCGGCGCAACACGCAGAAGCGCAGACGCTGCTCGCGGAGTGCTCGCTCGTGGCGGGCGACTCGAAAGAAGCGGCGCGGCGCTATGCCGAAGTTGCGAAGCAGCACCGCGATCTGCCCGCTGGTGAGACAGCGCTCTTCGCTGCGGCGCGAGCCGCCCACAAATCTGGTCAATCAGCCGAGGCTCGGCGCCTCCTCCGGCAATATCTGTCGAGTTATCCAAACGGGCAATTTGCGAATGAGGCTCGGACGCGTCTCTCGCAGCTCGCTCCTTAGGGTCTTTTCATTCTTCATCGAACGGAGGTCTCATGGCGAATCGTCGCGGCACCCTTTTGCCCTTTTGGTTGGCAGGCGCGTGTGCCGTTGCGGTCGGCGCGGCCTGCTCCGAGGATCAGAACCTCGTGTCGGGCGGCGGAGGTGCCGGTGGCGGGTCGGTGTCGCAGGGCGGATCCACCGCGACGCTCACGGGTGGCGGCGGCAGCGTCCAATGCATTGGTGATCTCGAATCCATTTCCCTCGAGCCTGCGGACTCCACCGTGACGCTCGATGGCGGACCAATCGCTCCGATCGAATTCGTCGCGACCGGTACGTTCAAGGACGGCTCCACCGAGGTGATCCCGGGCAACGCGCTCGAGTGGACCGCGACGCGCGTCGACGATACGGATCCCGGCACGATCGAGGACGGCACCTATGCGCCGAACCCGAGCGCTGGAGGCCTCGTCGAGATCACGGCTTCGGACGGATGTGTGGAGGCATCGACGACCATCAAGCTGTTCCTCGATGTGGAGATCGGCGACCCGACGAATCCCGACGACTGGAATGCCGCCCCGGTGACGACGGGCGATGTTCCCTTGATCGTGTATCCCAGCGACGAGACACGCTTCCCCCGCAACCTGTATCGCACGATCTTTCAATGGCGCAGCCAGGGCTATAGCGAATTCCGCCTCGTCTACGAAGGGCCGAATTCGACGGTGACCGTCTATACCGACGGTGCACATGGGCTTTGTGCAGACGCCAATCCAGCGGCTGGTTGTTGGGAGGTGAACGAGGTCGCGTGGAGCTACATCGCAGGCTCCAACGCCGGCGCGACGGCGAGCTGGGTGGTCGATGCCCTCGACCACACGACAGACCCGCCGACCATTCGGCGTAGCCAACCCATCGATATCGGCTTTTCACTCCAGGACGTCGAAGGCGCAATCTTCTATTGGTCGACGACGTCGGCGGGTATCCGGCGCGGGCGAATCTCGCAGCAACACCCCGAGGACTACATCGTCGGAAAGCCCGAGGCGACGACCTACGGCACGAACGAGGTTCGTTGCGTCGCGTGTCACGTCGTCTCGCGCGACGGCATGTACCTCGCGGCGCCTGTCGAGGCGAGCGAGGGCAAGAGTCTCTGGATCACCGAGGTCACCCCCGACGCTCCGCCGAATCCACTCGTAACCGACATTCCCGAGACCGAAGGCCACGGCTTCGCCACCATCTCGCCCGACGACGAGCGGGTCGTCGCCGCATTCCGCGGACGGATGACGCTTCACGATCGTGCGAGCGGCAACAAGATCGGCGACATCGATCTCGGCGCGCTCGACGGTACACAACCGGATTGGTCGCCCGCCGGCGACGAGCTCGTCTTTGCCACCAAGGAAGGGGATGCGCCGGGCGGCGCGTCGCTCGCGAAGATCCCCTGGGACGGATCGAATTTCGGCTCACCCGAGATCCTCCTCGCACCGCCCGGCGATCGGACGAACATCTTCCCGATGTTCTCGCCCGAGGGCGATTGGATCGCGTTTTCGCAGGGCAAGGGTGGCCACGGCGACAACCAGGCGCAGCTCTTCGTCGTCGATGCCGACGCGAACGAAGAGCCCGTCGAGCTCGTGAATGCCAATCGTGTCACCTCGAACACGATGACGACCGGCCAATACCAAAACAGCCAACCGACCTGGGCTCCGCCAGGGGACCTGCATTGGGTCGCATTCAATACGAAGCGCGAATACGGCGTCATTCAGGAAGCCGGGCGCCAGCAGATTTGGGTCGCCGCCGTCGATCCGTCCAAGCTCGGTACAGGTGAAGATCCGAGCTATCCCGCGTTCCGTGTCCCCTTCCAGGGTTTGGCCGAGGACAATCATCGCGCCTACTGGACGCTGGATGTCGGTGATGGCGGCGGCGGAGAAGGCGGCGCAGGCGGAGGCGGCGAAGGAGGGAGCGGGCCCGGCTGCTCCGAGATCCTCAACCTCGGCGATATGTGCGACCCTCTCGAGGATTGCTGCGAGTCGGGCACGCATTGCGACACGCTCGACAGCGGCGTCACCTACGAATGCCTAGCCGACATCCCCACGTGATAGCTCGATTCAGCGATAGCCGCGTCACCGCTCGGTCCGCGAGCGCCGCCTTGTCGGCAGCGCTCGTCCTCGGACTCGGTGCGTGTTTCCTCGACGCGACGGGTGAGCAACCAGCCGAGAGCGGCGGGGCCGCGCCGACGGGCGGTACTTCATCGAGCCACGGGGCGGGAGGCGCGGGCGCGTTTTCACCGGACGGCGGCGCGGGTGGCATGTCGACGATCACGACCGGTGGTGGCGGCGCGGGTGGCGGCACCACGAGCACCGGTGGCAGCGACTGCGGTGACGGCGACGTCGACGATGGCGAGCAATGCGACGCGGGCGCGGCCAATGGTCCATTCAATGGTTGCAACGTCGATTGCACGCTCGGCCCACATGACGATTGCGCTGGCGTCACCCCGCTCGATCTCGTCGCAGGCAAGACGATCGTCGTAACGGGCACGACGGAGGGCGCTCTCGACGACATCGTCCTGAACTCCGCATTCGCGGGTCTCGCGTGTCCATCCGACGGTTCGGACGTGTGGATTGGCGTGCACGTCGTCGAGGCCGGCGCCGTTCGCGCGACACTCACGGTCGGGCCAGGCGGAGCGTGGGGATCCTCACAAGAAAAAGGGGTCCTTCAGCTCCGCACCGGTTGCGACGCGACAGAAGCCGCAGAGGTGCTCGTCTGCAAGTCCACCGCGGACGGCGTCGCCGAGACGCGGTTCTTCGCGCAGGCGAACCAGCTCGTGTATTTCGTCGTGGACGGTCGCGGCAACGCCGACGCGGGCCCGTTCACATTGGAGATCGAGCAATTCGTTTGCGGCGACGGCACGACGCAGCCACCCGAGCAATGTGACGAGGGTGCTGCGACGGCGACCTGCCAGGCTTGCCTCTCGACCAACGCAATCGACGCGTGCGGTACCGACGACGCCGATTCGGCGTCGATCTTTCTCTCGCAGACCGGCCACTGCTACGTCCGTGAAGCTCCCGGCAATCGGAACTTCTTCGAGGCGCGCGCCGCGTGTGTCGAAATGGGCGGCGACCTCGCGAGCTTGAGCTCCACCATCGAAAAGACCGCGTTCGATACGCTCCTCAAGCTCAACGACCTCGCGTGGGTGGGGCTCGAGGACTTCGAGATCGATACGCCTTACTCGTACGATTGGCTCGACGGCGTCGCATTCACGGGCCCTTGGGAGGCGCCGAATCCGGACAGCGGCGATACGAAGCCACGTTGCGGCGGGCTGCGGTGGACCGACGCCACGACCAGCAACACCGCGCGCGACGCGTTTTGTGACAGCGATGCTCCGAGCTTCGTCTGCGAGCTGCATGGGACGAATCCATAGTCATCACCTTTCGCCGGCCGATCGTTCGGCAGGCTCTATGAGGAACGAAATCCAATGATCTTGCGAACCATTCTCGCGCTCGCCTGCATTCCCGTCGCCGTTGCCTTCGCGGCATGCGGTGGACCGTCCGAGTTCTGGGTCGACGGTGAGGTCGATCCTTTTTGTCGCGAGAACGCAGTCGAGTGCGAGGGCGACATCGGAGGCATCTGCGACACCACCGACGACTGCTTCGACGGCACGTGCTGTCACGACAAGAATTGCGGCGACGGCACGTGCACCTATCGCTGCGATGGTGATAGCGAGTGTCCCGTCGGGATGGCGTGCGAGCACCACTACTGCTTCTTCGAGTGCGACGACGACAACGATTGCGGCGCCGGCCAGAAGTGCGAGCACGGCAAGACGATCTGCGAATACGAGGGCGGCGACTGACCGTTCGTTCGCGAAGTCCGTTCGACGTCGCGGCATCTTTCTCGTGACGTGAGCGAAAAAAGGAGCGGCAACAATGAGTTGCCGGGGCCTCATCTCGACATGGCGAGCGAGCGCGGCATGATGGCGCCCGCATTCACGTCGAAACCGAGACCCCCGTGGGGGGCTCCTTTGTCGCGCGGGACCCCGCGCGAAGGTGCGCTCATGATCATCTCCCGCAAGCTCGCAGTTGCATCCGTCCTCGCCGTGTCGGCGCTCTCGTTCGCGAGCGTCGGCTGCGAAGACCCGGCGCAGAACGTCGCTTCCGCCGCCGTGGACAGCGCGAAGCCCGTGCCGCCGCCGCCGCCGGCGAAGACGCAATCGGCAGCCGCGACCAACGCGAACAGCGCCGCGCCGGCGACGACCTCCGCGCCGACCGCAACCGCGACCGCGACGGCCGCCGCTGACGCGAAGCCTGCCAAGCCCGATGGGGGGCTCGACGTCGTCCTCGCCGACTCGAAGGTCGAGTTCACCGGCTCCAAGGTCACCGGCAAACACGACGGCAAGTTCGAGAAGTTCTCTGGCTGGGCTTACATCGACGGGGACAAGCTCGACACCGCTCGCATGTACGTCGAGATCGAGGTCGGCAGCCTCAAGTCGGATTCGGAGAAGCTCGACGGCCACCTCAAGACCGACGACTTCTTTTCGGTCGAGAAATTCCCGACGGCGACGTTTCAGCTCACCGAGCTGAAGAAGGGCGGCGCCGACGGCGCGTCGCACACCATCACCGGCAACCTGAAAATGCGCGGCGTCGAGAAGAGCGTCTCGTTCCCGGCGAAGGTCACGCTCGGCAAGGACGACGTAAAGGCGACCGCCGAGTTCAAGATCAACCGCAAGGACTGGGGCATCACCTACGAAGGCAAGAAGGACGACCTCATTCGCGACGAGGTTGTGATCCGTCTCGACATCCACGCGAAGAAGTAAGCCCCCGAAAGAAGCGCCATCTGCCGCCGTCACGGGCTTCCGTGGCGGCGGTCGTCATTTGTGCGGGCTTAAGGTTTCGAGCGATCGTGGCGTCGCCATGAGCGTGAAAGTGAAAGTGCTCGTGGTCGACGATTCTGCTGCGGAGCGGACGCACATCGTTCAGCTGCTCCAGGGGCGCGGATACGACGTCGTCGAGGCCGCAACCGCGTTCGAGGCGCTCGGCGTCGCCGGGCGCGAGCGCCCCGACGTCGTGGTGCTCGATGTGGTGCTCGGTGAGCTCGACGGCCGCGGCGTCTGTCGAATGCTTCGCCTCAGCGATATGGGCAACGATCTCGCGATCGTCATGCTCACCGTGAAGGGACACGTGAAGTACCGCACCGAGGGCCTGCGTGTCGGCGCCGACGACTACATGCCCAAGCCCTTCGATCCCGACGAGCTCGACGCGCGGATCTCCGCCGCGCATCGCGCCCGCGCCGGCCGGCGCCAACTCAATCGGCAGAATGCCGATCTCGCGGGACGGCTCGCCGAGACCAAGACCAGGGACGACCTGACCGGCGTCCTCAGCCGTCGGCGGTTCCTCGAGCTCCTGCCCGGAGAATGGGCGAGAGCGACGCGGGATCGTCGGCCGCTTTCCTGTGCTCTCGTGGACGTCGATCGCTTCAAGCAATTCAATGATCGCCTCGGCGATGCGATGGGGGACGACGTCCTTCGCCGGGTTGCCGAGCTCGTCCGCGGAAACCTCCGAAACATCGATTTGGCGGCGCGTTTCGGAGGTGACGAGTTCGCCCTCCTGTTGCCCGATACACCGGTCGCCAAAGCGTGCGGCGCGCTCGAGCGCCTGCGCGGAAGGCTTCAAGCGGACTGGACCACGAGGAGCTTCTCGGCCGCCGTCACCCTCTCCGTCGGCATCGCCTCCAGCGAAGACGAGACCATTACCTCGCCGGGCAATCTCATCCGAGCCGCAGACCGAGCGCTTTACGTGGCTAAACGCGATGGGCGCGATCGAATTGCCGTGGCGGAGCCATTTCGTCGGGCAAAGCAGGAATATTTGAACTGAGTGCTTGCGGCCAACCACCTGCTCGGCCGTCAGTGAGGCACATTCGATATCGGATCGATCCGATCCAATTTATTGCAGCCTGCAGTCCTCACGCGAGGCATTGTGCGACAGTGGGGCCGCTTGTTACTCGATATTACAGCTATTGATGATTCTCGGGGACGCGGCAGTTGCAGCGTCAATGCACATCGCACTACGAGATCAGTCTCGTATGGCGCATAGCTTCGCCGTAGTGTGGCCGGATGCCTTCGCCGTCTCCCACCGCGACCCCCGGCAGCGCATGGTTCCCGGTTGAGAGTCTTCCTGCGCTGCAGGACTTCTGGTCGACTTACGAAGCCGGGTACGAGGAGTTCTTGGACGCGACGCTCCGCATGGCGTACGCGCACGTCGAGTTCGGCCCCATCCTGCGCGCGCTATCGCCGGAGGACCTCGCCAGGGAGAACGAAGCGGGGCGCGACCGTTTGCGCCGCGCCATCGAGGGCGAGTGGGCGCCCTACGAAGAGAACCTTCGTGTGCAAGGCGTGATGTATGCGGCGATGGGGGTGAGCATCGCCGGCTGGTACGACATCGTCAAAGCGTTCCAGCGGTTGCTCGTTCCGCGTCTCGTCGATGCGTATTGCAGCACGCCGGCTCGACTGACGGCGGTCCTGCTGGTCCTCGAAGAGCTGCTCGACAAGTCGATGGTGCTCATTGCCGCCGCCTACTTCGACGCCAAAGAGAGGACGCTGAAACAAGCGGAGGAGGAGAAGGCCGCGGTCATTCATTCGGCGCTCGATCCCATCGTCTCGATGGATGAACGAGGAATGATTACCGAGTTCAACCCGGCGGCGGAGCTGGTGTTCGGTCGGTCGCGCGCCGACACAATGGGGAAAGAGCTCGCGTCGATCATGATCCCGGAGCGATGGCGCGAAGCTCATCGCCAAGGCCTCGCACGATACATCCAGACCGGCGAAGGACCGGTGGTGGGAAAACGCCTCGAGCTGACGGCGCTCCGCGCGGACGGCACGGAGTTTCCGATCGAGGTCGCAATCGTCTCGACGCCTCTGCGCGACGGAAGCCCTGCATTCACCGGTTTTTTGCGAGACCTCACCGGGCGCAAGCGCGCCGAGGCGACGCGTGTCCGTTCGCTCGAGCTCGAGGGGCAGAACCGTCGTATTCAGGAAGCAAGCCGATTGAAGAGCGAGTTCTTGGCGAACATGTCGCACGAGCTTCGCACGCCGCTCAATTCGATCATCGGCTTCGCCGAGCTGCTCCACGACGGTGAGGTCGACCCGAATTCGGCGGAGCACAAAGAGTTCTTGGGAGACATCCTACGGAGCGGCCGGCATCTCCTTCAGCTCATCAACGACGTTCTCGATCTCGCGAAGGTCGAAGCCGGCAAGCTCGAGTTTCATCCGGAGACCGTCAATCTCGCGGCGCTCGTCCAAGAGGTCTGCTCGATCCTCCGCACCACGGCCGCCGCGAAACGGATCGTCCTCGCGCTCGAGATCGATTCGCGGATCGGACCGCTCTTCATCGACGCCGCGCGGCTCAAGCAGGTGCTCTACAACTACCTCTCCAATGCCATCAAGTTCACGCCCGAGGGCGGGAGGGTCGCCATTGTCGCCACCGAGGACGGGCTCGAAGGATTTCGACTCGAGGTCATCGACACGGGGATCGGTATCGCCGGCGATGACCTCGCGAAGCTCTTCACCGAGTTCCAGCAGCTCGACGCCGGCGCAGCCAAGCGACATGGGGGCACGGGCCTCGGTCTCGCGCTGACGAAGCGCCTGGTCGAGGCGCAGGGCGGGACGATCGGCGTCCAGAGCGAGCCCGGCCGCGGCAGTACGTTTTGGGTCGTCCTGCCGCGGCGCACGCAGGGAGGGCGGCCGCTGCCCGAGCCGCAGGTGATCGAGGCTGCAGAGCCGCATGCACCGCGCATCCTCGTCGTGGAGGATGAGCCCGCGGACCTCGCGCTCATCGTCCGCACGCTCACGGCCGCGGGCTACGCGGTAGAGACGGCATCGACCGCCGCACAGGCCGTCGCGCGTTGCCGCGATACCCGATTCGACGCGATTACGCTGGATCTGATTTTGCCGGACATGAATGGGCTGCAGCTGTTGGAGGCCATTCGGCGCGAGGGCGCCAGCACCGACGCGCGCGTCGTCGTTGTCAGCATGATCGCCGAAAAGGACGTCATCGGCGCGTTCGCGGTGGACGACATTCTCGCAAAGCCCATCGACGAGGCTGCGCTCGTCGCCGCGCTTCGCCGGTCGGGCGTGGCGGTAGACAAGGTCGGACGTGTCCTGGTCGTCGACGACGACGACGCGTCGCTGCGGCTCATGAACCTGACGTTGACCCAACTCGGTTATCGCGTCATGAGCGCGTCCGACGGCGATGTCGCGCTTCGTCTGGTCGAGCGAGAGCGACCGAGCGCGGTCGTGCTCGACCTCGTCATGCCCGGTGTCGACGGCTTCGAATTCCTCGTGCGCTTCCGCGCGAATCGAGCGAACCGGCGCGTGCCCGTCATCGTGTGGACGATGAAGGATTTGACCGGCGAGGAGAGCACACGGCTCCGTGCCTCCGCGCAAGGCGTGCTCCAAAAGGGCCAGGGAACTGCTGATCTTCTCGACGAGCTGCGCGCGTTTTTGCCCGCGCCGCCGGTGGGAGGCCCCGATGGCGGGTGAACCCATCCTCGTCGTCGACGACAACCCCGCCAATGTCCGCCTCGTGCAATTCCTGCTGACGAAGCGCGGCTACGACGTGCGCGTAGCGATGGATGCGAGCGCCGCGCTCGAAGTTCTCGGCAACTTCACGCCGAAGCTCGTCCTCATGGACCTTCAGCTCCCCGGAATGGACGGCCTCGAGCTCACGCGAAAGATCAAGGCCGAGGCTCGATTCGCCGATCTTCCGATCATCGCCGTGACCGCTTTTGCCATGAAGGGAGACGAGCAGCGCGCACGTGAAGCCGGCTGCGACGGATACGTCACGAAGCCGATCGACACGCGCACCCTGCCGAAGCTCATCGCCGACTACCTTGCCGGAGATCGACCGAAGGCGCCGGAGGCGCCATGAGCAGCACCACGATCCTCCTCGTCGAAGACAACCCGCTGACACGAAAGCTCGTTCGCTTCGCGCTCGAACGCGAAGCGTGCACGCTCCTCGAGGCGACCACGGGCGCCGAGGCGCTCGCGCTCATCGAGACCCATCGCCCTGAGCTCGTCATTCAGGATTTGATCCTCCCCGATGGTTCCGGGTTCGATCTCGTCAAGAAGCTGCGCCTGCACGCATCGACCGCCGAGATACCGATCTTGGCGTTTACCGGCCTCCTCTCGAAGAGCGACGAAGCCCGCATTTGGAGCGCGGGCTTCGATGGCCTCGTCAGCAAACCGATAGAGCCGTCGCGTCTTCTCTACCTCGTTCGCGGTCACCTCCCCGCGAAGGAGCGTGATTCCCGGCCTTTCGGCGTGGGCAAACGCCTCCTCGTCGTCGACGACGATGCTCAGCAGTTGAAGCTCGCGCGCTTCCGTCTGGCGAGGCTCGGCTTCACCGTCGAGACGGCCTCGGACGGCGCCGAGGCACTCGAGATCGCGCGGCGTTTTCGCCCCGACGCGATCGTCACGGACGCGCTGATGCCTCGCCTCGACGGGTTCGGACTGTGCATCGCGGTGCGCAAAGACCCCGAGCTTTCGAGCGTGCCCGTCGTCCTCGCCACATCGAGCTACGTCGAAGCGGAAGACAAGGTCCTCGCGCGCCAGGCGGGCGCGAATGCTTATGTCGTCCGTACGGCCGATCTCGCCGAGGTCGTCCGCGCGCTAGACGGCATCCTCCACGAGCGCATGACCGCGGCGCCCGCGCGCCCTGCGACCGATTCACCCGAGACCGTCGAGAGCGTTCGCGCGCTGCGGACCGTGCGCCAGCTCGAGCGCCAAGTTGCGCTCAACTCGGGGCTCATCCAGCGCTGCTCGACCCTGTCTGCGGAGCTGAGCGTCCTCAGCACGGTCGCGGACGCGCTCGTCGGGGCACGCGATATCGAACGCGCGCTCTTCGACGTATTGGCCAATTGCCTCGACGTCGCGGGCGCCTCACGGGGCGCCATCTATCTGCGGCAGGGCGACGGCTCCTTCGCGCTGAAGGCGGCCCACGGATTTGGCGATCAGGCGCCGCTGGCAGAGTCTTTCGGGCATTCCCCCATGCTGGCGCGTGCGGTCGAGCAGGGCTCGATCATGCGCATCGCGGAGGCCGGACCGGACCGAGAATCATCACAATCGCCGCTCGGACCAAATGCGGTCATTGTCCCGTTGCGAACCTCGACCGGCGTCGTCGGTGCGATGTTGCTCGATGCGCCGCGGAGCGGAGAGATGACGGACGATTGGCTCGCGTTCGCCCAGGCGATCAGCAATCAGGTGAGCCTCGCACTGTCGCTCGCCACCGCCTTCGCCCGTATGGAAGCCTCCGAGGTCCGCACACGCGCGCTCATGGAAAACGCGGAAGACGGCATCTTCGTCACGACCGAATGTGGCCGTGTGCTGGAGGTGAATCGGGCAGGGGAGCGCCTTCTCGCAACACCGGCGAGGAACATCGTCGGACGGCCCTTCTCCGAATTCGTCCCTCGAAGCGAGGCCGTTCGACCCGACGGCAGCGTGGTCAGCGTGGAGTACACCTCGTCGCTCGTGACCACGGACGGCGCGCGCGTGCGAATGACGATCGTTCGCGACGTTTCGGAGCGAAACAAGCTCGCAGAGCAGCTCCGGCAATCGCAGAAGATGGAGGCGGTCGGCCGGCTCGCAGGCGGCGTTGCGCACGACTTCAACAATCTTCTATCGATCGTTCTCAGCTATAGCGAAATGTTGCTGAACGACATGGACCCCTCCAATCCGATCGCCGACGATCTCCTGCAGATCCGAAAGGCGGGCGCACGGGCGGCGGATCTCACGCGACAGCTTCTCGCGTTCAGCCGGCAGCAAGTCCTTCAGCCCCGTGTTCTCAACTTGAACGACGTCATCGTCGGCGCCGAGAAGATGTTTCGGCGGATCATCGGCGAGGACATTGCGCTGACGGTGACGCTCGCGCCGAATCTCGGATCGGTCAACGCCGACGTCGGGCAGCTCAATCAGGTCCTGTTGAACCTCGTCGTCAATGCCCGCGACGCGATGCCCTCCGGAGGGAAGCTCCATATCGAGACGAAGAACGTCTCGGTCGCCCCGGGCACGGCGCACCCGAGCGGTGTTCCTGCAGGAACATATGCGGTGCTCGTCGTTACCGACAGCGGCACCGGGATGGACGAGGCGACACGCGCGCGCATCTTCGAGCCATTCTTCACGACCAAGGGACCGGGCAAGGGAACCGGGCTCGGCCTCGCGACGGTGTTCGGCATCGTCCAACAGAGTAGTGGCAGCGTGCAGGTCGCGAGCGAGGTCGGTAAGGGCGCATCGTTCTCGGTTTATCTGCCGCGGAGCGACGGACGAGCCGAGCCGATCGAGGCGCCGCGCGCAGCGCCTGCCAGCCGCGGGACGGAGACGGTCCTGCTCGTGGAAGACGAGGAGCTCGTGAGGACCCTCGTCCAGGGGATCCTACGGCGCGCCGGCTATCGCGTGCTGGAGGCGCCCGGCCCCGGAGAAGCCATCCTCGTCGCAGAGCAGAGCCGGGAGCCCATCGACCTTCTGCTGACCGATCTGGTCATGCCCCGAATGAACGGCGTGCAGCTCTCGCAACGGCTCGTCGCTGCGTATCCGATGATGCACGTCCTCATCATGTCCGGGTACTCGGACGATCGGATTGCGCGAAACGAAATCAGGGGAACCAATATCCCCTTTTTGCAAAAGCCGATCATGCCGAACACCCTGCTTGCAGCCGTGCGCGCAGCGCTCGACCAAGGCCGCGAGCCGTCGAGCGTTCGCAATCCCTCGCCCAGCTGACGAGCGACCTGCTGTCGGCATCGTCATTCACCGCACCATCACTGCGCCGCCGGCAATGTCCAGGATGACGCCGGTGATCCACCCGGCGTCCTCCGAGGCGAGGAAGACCGCGGCGCGCGCCACGTCCTCCGGCGTCCCGAGGCGCTTCAGCGGATGCGCCTCGACGAGCTCCGCCTTCGTCGCCTCCGGGATTCGTGCCTGATTGCGCGCGGTGAGGATCGTCTCCGGCGCAATGCAGTTCACACGAATACCGAATGGGCCCGCCTGCGCCGCGGCGTCTTGCGTGAGTAGCTCGAGGCCCGCCTTTGCCGCCGCATAAGCCACAGGCGACCGCGCGTGGGGACGGCGCGCGGCTGCCGACGAAATGGTGATGATATCGCCGCGGCGGCGCTCCTTCATGCCCGGCAAGAAGCTCTTGATCGTAAAGAAGGTCGCGGTGAGGTTTCCCTCGACGCACGCACGCCAATTCTCCTCGGTCGTCTCCTCGACCGGGCCGACGGGGCCATAGTTCCCGCCCGCGTTCGCCACCACGATGTCCACCGGGCCGAGCTCCGCCTCCACCCGAGCGCGCATGTCGTCGACTTCGGAGAGCTTCGTGACGTCCGCTCCGACGGCGATTGCGCGGCCGCCCGCCGATGCGATTTCCTTCCGGACGGCGGAAATAGCCGCTTCGTCTCTGCCGTGAACGGCGACCGCTGCACCCTCGGAGGCGAACGCTTTTACGATGGCCGCGCCGATTCCCCGCGAGCTGCCCGTCACGACCGCGACTCTGTTCTCCAATCGTTTCATGACGTGAATCGTTACAACTAAGAACGATTCTGTCAATGATCGATCGTGTTGCGCGCCTCCGCACGCATCTTGAGGGGCGCTTCGCGTTTCCTACGCCCGCACGCGGGAGGCTGCGGGTCGTCGTTTCAGGTCGTCCTACGGCGCGAGCAGCAGGACTTTTACCTGGCTCGGGACGATGTCGACGTTGGGGCAGTTGGTCATGTTGGTGATCCCGATGCTCGTCATCCGCGCGGTCGGAAGCCCGCCCGTCAACACCGTGAACGCGCCCGTGAGGTTGCGCGACGGGCCCATCACCATGCCGGACGCGACGCCGAGCATGACGCCGGGGGTATCACCCATGCTCATGACGATGGTCGTCGCGAAGTTGTGAGCCGGCGTGCACATGTAGAGGATGTGATAGACGGCCGGCACGCCGAGCGGCGGAATGGCGATGTTCGGATAGGGGATCGGGATCGCCGTCGGAGGTGTGAGGCACACGTCCGGGAAGCCTAGGTACATGCCTGGGAGGAGCGTCGTCGCGAACATACGTCACCCCATGTGGATCTGTTCTGCGTCCATCTTCACGAGCGCGTCGGCGGTCATCACGGTCTCGCGAGCGTGGACCTTCATGGTCCCCTCGGCGACGTGATCCACGTTCTTCGCGCGCTTGCGATCGAGCTCGAGCACCGTTCGGTAGGAAGCCTTCACTCGCTGCGTCAGGCGATCGAGCACGTGATCGAGCGATTTTGCGACGAGCTTTACCTTGTCGATGTCTGCGTGGAAGAGCGAGCCGACGGCGCTCATTGCATCGACGACGAGGTTGCCGCGCTCGGCATGAATCGAGACCGCATTCGCGACGACGTTCGCCTCCTTCGGGGTGACGAGGTCGACACCTTCGCTGCCTGCGATTTGGACCTTGCCTGCGTGGGATCGAACGACGACGTCTCCGGGTGCCGAGATGACGCTGGCGCTCGCCTTCTGCCTTTCGAGCACGGCGAGGACGTGGCTCGTGCCGTCTTCGCCGCACGCGACGAGGACGAGATCGCCCTCTTCCGGCTCGACGAGGCAGCTCACCGCACGCTTTGCGCGGTAACGTCCCGTGTCCGACTCGACGACGAGCGCCGAGGGATCCAAAGCGACGACCACGGCGCGCTGTTCATAGATTGCGCTCTGAGAAAGCTTCTTCGCTACGCTCTGCATGGGTCCTCCGGGGGTCGGTAATCTTCGGCGCGCGCGAGCCGCTCGTCGTCGCCGAGCGCGCCGCGCCGCGCGCCCGTCGGGGGTTCGATTGCGAGGATGCGGTGAAACCGCGTGCGGTGCGTCTTGGCACCCTCGAACGCGGCACCATTGAGGTCTGCATAGGAGAAGTCGGCGTACGCGAGCTCGGCGTCCGTGAAGCGAGCGCGCGCACACCGCGCCTTCTTGAACACCGATTGGAATGCGTCGGCGCGGGACAGATCCGCATCCTCGAGATCGGCCTCGACGAAGATGCACTGTCGAATCACCGCCCCCGTCAGGTTGGCGCCCCGCAGCTTCGCCTCGGCGAACATCGCGTTCGTCGCTTGGACGGAGCAGAGCTTCGCGCCCGAGAGATCGACACCCTTCAACGTCGATGTCTCGAGGAAAACGCCCGACAGGTCACAGCCGGTGAGGTCGCCGTCCGTCAATTGCGTCGCCTTGAAGCGCGCCGTACGCAAATCCTGCCCGGCGAGGTTGACCTTGAGCAACACGCCGAGCTCGAACACCGCGCCCTCGAGCTTGGCGGTTCGCAAGTCGGCTTCGTGGAGGACACTCATCGAAATGGTCGCGCCCGAAAGGTCGAGTCGGTCGAAGCGGATCTGCGCGAGCATCGAGCCGTGGATGCGGGTATTGCGAAAGCTCGCGCCGGCGAGCGACCCGTTCGAGAACGACGTCATATCCACCGTCGCACCCTCGAAATCCGCGCCCGAGAGATCACATTCGTAGAACGTCGCGTTCGTGAGCTTCGCCTCGCGCAGACTCGCGCCTTTGAACGAGCAACCTTGAAGCACGGTATGCGTGAAGTCCGCTCCCGCGAGGCTCGCGCCGTCGAACGAGCAGGAGCGCAACGTGGACTCTTTGAAGGTCGACTCTGCGAGCGCACATCGCGAAAACTGCACGTCCTCGAAGATGCCACCGCCGAGCCGCGCGCCCGAGAGGTCTTCACCCTCGAATGCGAGCGCCTCGAGGACCTCGCCCTCACGAACCGACGACTCGAGCTCGGCGAGGTTCACGTTTGCCTCCGAATGACACGTACTTGATCGATATACGCGCCCGAGAACGTCGTTTGGTCGTCACCGACGACGTACGCGAGGTCTGCTCGAAACAAGTTCGAACCGCGGAAGTTTGCGCCTTGGACGCGCGCCTTTTGCATGATGCTTCCGAGCAGATTGACCGACGTCAGCTGCGCCCCGGTGAGGTTCGTTCGGACGAGACGCGATTCGCGCATATTGGCGCGATCGATGCGCGCGCCCTCGAGGTTCGCGCCGGAGAGATCTGCGCCTTCGAGGTCCGCCGCTTCGAGATCTGCGCCGGGCATGTGCGCGTCGCGCAGGTTCGCGCTCTTCAGCGACGCCCCGGCAAACACCGCATTTTGCATCGAGCACTCATGGACGAAACGGACGTTGTCCGCCTTTGCTCCTCGAAAGACGAGGCCGTCCGCTTTGCACCCGAAGAACGCCGTCGTCTTCATCGTCGCGTTCTCGAAGCTCGTTTGGAACAAACTGCATTCGATGAAGACGGTCGAGCTCGAGTCTGCACCTGCGAACGAGGTTTCGTCGAAGGTCACATCGCGGAAGATGCATTTATCCATCGAGGCGCCTGCCAGGCTCGCCCCGCGCACGACCGCCGATTCGAATGTCGTTCCTTCGAGGCGCACGCCGAGGAGCCGCGTCTTGTCGAGCTTCGCGCTGTCGAGCGTCGCGTGGGTGAGGTCGGCCCCATCGAGCGTGGCCTCGGTCAGATCGCAATGGCCGAGGTTCGCGGAGACGAGCCTCGTACGGGACAGGTTCGCGCCCTTCAGATTGGCTCGACCGAGCACCGCACCCTCGAGGTTTGCGCCTTCGAGGTTCGCGCCCTCGAGGTTCGCCTTCTCGAGAAACGCGAAGCGCAGATCTTTGTTCGATAGATCCGCTCCGCGAAGATCCGCGCCGGAGAAGTCGCGCTCGGCGACCGTCGCCTCGGGCTCCGCCAAAGCTGCGAGGAACACCTCGCCCCGTGCCTTCGCGAGCGCTTCGTCCGACACCTTCACGCCCGGCAGCTGATGCACGAAGCGCCGATACATCTCGAAGAGGGCGCGCTCGTTGTCACGGAGCCGTCTCTCGAACCGCGGATCGTTCGCCATGGCTTCGAGCGCGGGCATGGGTAGTCCCGCGGCGCGCGCCTCCGCCACTGCGGCGCGGACCCGCTCGATTTCGCGATCTGCAGAGAACTGAGGCGGTCCTCCGCCTTCCTCTTCCGCCTTCTTCACGACCTCGTCGTAATCGAGCCCGTTCTTCTCGCAGAGGGCCCGTGCCTGCTCCTCGCTGCTCTTCCTCGCGCGCTCGAGCTCCTCTTCCTGCAGGATGTCGTCCTTCTTCGCGGCCTCCACGACCTCGGCGACCTCGCTCGGATCGACGGTGGGTTTGGTGGGTGGCGTGGGCGCAGGGCCGACGAGGTCGGCCGGATCGAACCCGAGCGCGATGGCCTTTTGCACGCGCTCTTCGTGATTCTTCAGCGCCTTTCGATAGAGGTTTTGCTCGAGCAGACCTTCGCGCTCGAGCTTGCCCATCATTTCGTCGAGGTACGGATCGTCCCCTGCGTATCGCGCGAGATCCGGCAATAGGTCTTTGTCGCGCAGTGCGAGCAGCCCGCCGCGCTCGCGATCGAGGCGTGCGGCGAGCACTTGCTCGTAATGCTCGCGCGACCGAGGCTCGCCGACCCGCTCCGCGGCAATCAGGATGTTGCGGACGTCCGCGGCGTCGTCTTCCGCGATTCGCAACAGGCCACGGAATGTGACGATGCCGGCTTTACGATGCGGAAACAGGTGCACGGTATCCGCGCGCATGGAGATCTCGCGAAGCTCGTCTCCCTCCTCCTCGTTGGTGGTTTTGCGAACGGTCGCGAACACACGCGCGGCGAGGCCCGGGAGCCTTCCCTCGAGGCGCTTTTCCGTGGGGTGCATGTTGACGACGGTGAACGTCTCGTCACCCTGGAAGAAGCCGGTGATGCGCTGGTCGTCGGGCGCCGCATTGAAGGCCTCGAGGTCGATGTCGCGGGCGAACCCCGGCGACTCTCGCTCGAGCCAAGTCTTGTCGTACGTGCCGAGCTTCTTCATACGCTGCGGCCACGTGTAATCGATGGTCCGGAAGCTCGCGGGAGGCGGGCGATCGCCTTTCGACTGAATGCGCTTGTCCGGGTATTCCACGTTCGGAAGCGGCGTGTGTTTCTTCCCGTCCGCACCGGTGACCGCGACGAAGCCTTTTCCGAGCGGATTTTGTGCGAAGCCTTCACCGCCGAAAGCGTGGGCCCAGTCGACCGGCATCGTGACGAACGGCTCGGGCATCGACATGCCGAGCAGCTCCCAGCGCCGATTGCCGCAGACCCACAGCGTCTTCTTCACGCTCGCAATGGCGACCTCGACGCTGACAGCGGGTTGCGGCGCTCCGTCGGGTGCGTACGCGTGTCCGTCCACCAGCAGCTCACCGCGCGGCTTGGGCAGACCGACGTCGAGCGCGGCGCCGGGGCCGAGCTCCTCGGTCATCATTTTCCAAAGCGCTTGTTCGGTGAAGAGGGCCTTGGGCTCGTCGAACGGAAAACACGCGAACACCGTGGCCACGAGAAATGGCTCGCGCCCGTGCTCGAAAACGCGCGTCAGAATCCCGAGCCGCAGCGGTTTGATGACCTTCATCGGATGATTGCGTCGATCGCCGTCACGTCTGAACCTGCGGCCCAATCTCGATCTCGAGGCCGCGAATACCAATCTTGAGTAGTTGGTCTTCTTTGCGGAACGCGGCGAAGCTGAACGTCTTGCCGCTGCTGAAGAGGCTCGCGAAGAGCGAGACCGTCGCGCCGTACGCAGCCAGCCCGACACCCGTGTATGTCTTCGACGACCCTCCGAACTTGTATTGAATGCCGCGGGCCTCTTTGCTCGAGCCTTCCACCTCGATCTGGAAGGGCGAGAGGCGCTTCAACGTGGCGAAGTTCAGGCCCACCTGCGGGACATCGATGACCTTGTTCGGCGCGTTCAAGATGTAGGTCGCGTCGACGGTCTCATCGAGCGTGCCTTTGATGTGGCGCTTGGTGGGGCCGAAGGTCTCCGTCGTCGCCCCGCTGACTGTCAGGTTCAATGCGCCCGTGACCTGGGTGTCCTGGCTCGATTGAAAGCCGACCGTCACTGCGCCCGTCACGTGGTGCGTGAGGCCTGCGTCGTACGTCAGGGCGGTCAGACCGCCGCACACGTTGGTCGTCAGGCTGCTGGCGTAGGTCTCGGTGACCGCGCCGGTGATCGTCTCCGACAGCGTGCTCGTGACGGAGGCGACGACGGGGCCGAGCACGGTGGTCGCGAGCGTCGACGCGAGCGTCTCGGTGAACGAACCGAGCACGTCGAGCGTCTGCGTCGCGTTGTAGGTCTCCGTCACGTCCGACGTGACGACCTCCGTCTTCGGGCCGAGCACCTCGACCTCGAGGCTCGAGCCGGTGAGGAAATGGCCTTGGCCGGTGGTGCGCATGGCGAGCTGATACGACCCGGAGCCCATGTGCAAATGGCTCGATGCGGTCGGCGTGCTCATCGTGATGTATTGGCCGCCGCGCGCGTCCTCGAGCTCGAGGCGGTTCTTTCCGCCGGTCTGCACCACGTTCTTCGAAGCGTTGCCCGACGCGACGGGGCTCGGCTTTTCCGCGTTGGGGGCGACGCCCGCAATCACCGGTCGATCCGGATCCCCGCCGAGGAACAACAGATGAACCTCGGTGCCTTTACGGAGCGGGAAATGAATGCCCTCGCTCGAGCCGCCGTGTGGCTGCAACATCGAAACCCACATCGACGCGCCGCCGGCTTGCCCTGCTTCTTCGTCGAAGCGAACGCGGACGTGATAGCGGCCGTGGTCGTCGATCTGCGCGTATTCGCTCGCCACGGGACCGTCGACGACCGCGTCCACGAGGCCCTCCACGACGGGCACGTTCGTCGAGAGCGACGGGCGGAACGGCGCGGAGGCGGGGACCGCCTCGAACGTCGTCGAGGAGTAATGGCCGCCCTCCGTCGAGAAGCCGAGCATCTTGCGCACCGTCGTGCTCGCGGTCGAAAGGAGCACCTCGTGCCGGACGTTCGTGACGAAGTACTCCTGCGCCAGCGCGGAGCGCGGATGATTGGCGAGGGAGAATCGGCTTCCGGCGCGCATCGACGGGCTCGTCGACACACCCTCGAAGACTTCTTCACGCGACAAGAACAGCTCCCCGAGGATGCGCGCGCGCCGGCCGGCCGCGTCACCCGTAAGCTCGTTCGGTGCCCAATGCACCACGCGCGGCTTTAGATCCGGGACGATTCCCGAGCGCGCGGTCGGCGCGGAGCGCGGGGCGAGGGGCGCGTGATCGGTCACGACGACCTCCGACGGCAACGCCGAGCGCCGGGCTCGCAACGACGTAATGCGCAAACCGCCATCGAGCAGGCTCGTCTCCGTGCCGCGTGCCGCATATTGAAAGGGCGCGAGCGCGGCAGGTCCGGTGCTCGTCCGATCGCGGAACACGACGACGTCGCCTTCGGAGGTATGCTCGAACGAATAGTGAACGCCTTCACGCTCGAGCAGCCGCGAAATGAAGGCGAGGCTCGATTCCCGGTATTGGCAAATGTGCTCGCGCGTCGGGTACGACTCCGACAGCTCGAAGCGGTAATCGGTGGCGGCGAAGCCCTCCCGCTCGAGCACCGTCCTCACGACGTCGGGGACGCTCGTCCCCACGAAGATGCGGCTATGGAACGTGTCCGCGAGGCGGTGCAGGCGCGGGACGAGCTTGACGCGATAAAGCACGTCGGCGCCCGTGACGTGCAGAATCTCCGCCTCGGCCACGACGCCGCTGAAGCGCTCGGTGGCGCCTCCGTCGGCGATCGTCTCCATCGAGAGGGCTTCGTCGACGAGGCTCGACACGTCGATGTCGAGGGTCGCAGGGGCGAGGAACGCAATGCCGAGCTCGAAGGGTCGAGACACCGGCTCGACGCCTCGATAGCCGACCGGCCTGGCGAGCAACGGGAGCGCACGACTGTGGAGTTCGATTCGCAGGTCCATGCGTGTTTCCTCGTCAGATGATGAGATGAAGCGCCTTCATGGCCATTCGAACGGCTTTGACTTGCAGGTACGACCCGTCCAAAAAGACGCGCACCGCGGCGAGGTCGATGAGCGCACCCGCGACGCTGAGCGCGAGCGGCGTCGACGCCTTCCCGTACCCGGCCAGCTTGATCTGCGCGCCCGCCGCAGTGAGCGAGATGCCGGTCACCGACGTCCCGTCGTCGTAATGATCTTTGACGAAGGCGTTGATCCAGCTGACCCCTGATTCGAGGGCGCTGATGCCTTGATCGACGATGGTGCCGTCGCTCGCGTAGACGAGCATCTTCGGCGCCTTGACCGTGAACGTCCCGGTGACCGTCTCCGCCAAGTTGCCGTGCACGGTTCGCGTCGTCGCGCCGTACGTCTCTTCGGCGCTGCCGGTCACCGTGATGGATCCGGTCGCCCCGACCGTGATCGTGCGTCCTCCCGTTACGCGCTCCTGTGCGAGACCGCCCGAGACGGTTTCGGTGAGCGAGCCGTCGTCCGTGAGCGTCACCGCGCCGACGGCGTGCGTCGAGAGGTCCGCCGAATACGTCTCGGTCACCGAGCCCTGAATCGTCTCGTCGAACGTCGACGACAGCGAGTTCGTGACCGGCCCTAGGACCGTCCAGTTCCACGATGTCTGCAGCGTGCGCGTCGAAGGGCCCGTCACCGACAGCGCGTGGGTTGCGCGGTACGTCTCGCTGAGATCGCTCGCCACCGTCTCGGTCTTCGTTGCACCGACCGAGACGTCGAGATCTGCGCCATAGTGCAAGAGGCCGGTGCCGTCGGTGCGAAGCTCGAGCTGATGACCGCCGGCGCCTAGGTGCAAATGGGTCGCGAGGCTGGGCGTCGAGAGGAGGACACGCTGCGAGCCCGCGAGATCTTCGAGCTCCCAAAGATTGTTGCTGCCGGTCCGTAGGACGTTGCGCGTGCCGTTCTTCGCGGTGACGGTCGACGGCTTCTCCGCATTGGGCGAGACGCCCACGATCATCGGTCGATCCGGGTCGCTGCTCAAAAAGGCGACATGGACCTCCGTCCCTTTGCGCAAAGGGAAGTGGAAGCCGTCCGGCGCACCACCGTGGGGCTCGAGCATTCGAACCCACGTCGAGCGCGAACCGTCGACGAGATCGCCTTCGTCGAAGAGGAGCCGGACCTTGTAACGGCCGTGGTCGTCGATTTGCGCGTAGATGCTGTCGGCCGGGCCGTCGACGAAAGCGGGCTCGACACCCGCAATGGTCGGCCACGGCGTCGTTTGCGCTGCGCGAAACTGCGTATCCGCGGGCAGCAATACCGCGTCCGTCCGGTAGCCACCGACGAAATCGAGACCGAGCAATGCCTGAACCTCGGGGTCGGCGCCGGCTCGGATGCCCGCGTGCTCGACCTCTTGAACCAGGCAATCAGTCGGGAAATAGGAGCCGAAAGTCTCGAACTGGAAGGTGCCGCCAGCGTGGACGCCGATGACCCCGCCGCGTGCGAAATAGCGCGTTTCCGTGGCCGCGAGTGCTTGCGCACGAATGCGCGTATAGCGGCTCGCCTGCTCGGGCGTCAGTAGGTGCTCGCCGTATTCGACGATGCGGGGCCTCGCCTCCTGGACGAGCGCCTCGGCGCGCAGATCGACGCTCGGGTGCAGCTCGTCGTAATCGTTCATCACGACGCGGCCCGGGAGCGCCGCACGTTCGTGCGCGATAGACACGAACGCATCGGCTGCGCTCGCATCGTCGCCGCCGCGCGGGACGTACCGCACGCGCCCGCACGACAGGGGAGCGTAATGGGCAAGATCGTCGGTGACGACCACGACCTCCTCGTCTCCGTCTTGTTCGAAGAAGTAGAATATCCCCTCGCGTTCCATCAGGCGGCTGACGAAGGCGAAGCTCGACTCCCCATATTGACAGATGTGCTCGCGCTTTTCGTATTCGGTCTCGAGCTCGAACCGTATGCCCGACGCGGGGACACCTTCGTCCTTCAAGACGGCGGCGATCACCTCGGGGACCGTGACGTCGGTGAAGACGCGGCTATGGCGCGATAGTGACAGAAGCGACAGCTTTGGCGCGAAACGCAGGACGTACAGCGCGTGCTCGCCTTCGTCTCCGCCGAACTCGAGGGAGGTGACGACGCCGTGGATGCGCCATACCTGCGGAAACTCGAGGAGCGAGGCGGGCGGCCGGGAGACCTCGAGCGTCACGGGTTCGCCCACGGCGCCCAGGCCGTCGAGCTCGGTGTCGGTCGTGCGGAAGACGAATTCGAACGCGTACGGGGCGCTCATCCGCTCGAGCCCTCGGAAACCGAGGACGACGGCGTCGAGCGGGAGCACGTTCGATCGGGCGGAGAACTCGATGTTCTTCATGGTCGTGTTCCCTCAGATCTTCGCCACGACGGCTTTGGTTTCGACATCGAGGCCACCGGTCGCCATTTCGGGACCGTCGACTTTGATCCACCAGGGGCGCTTCTGGACGTGGAGGCCCGCGAGCGTCACGTTGGCGCCCGCGAGCGTCGCGCTGAGGATCGTCGTCGCGCTGTCTTTGCCGTAGAGCTTCAAGAGCAGGCCGTACGCAGCCATGCTGATGCCGGTCACCTTGATGTCGATGCCGTGCGTCTGGTCGTACAGCTCGACGAGCCCGTCGAGGAGCGCGTCGGTGTTGCTCCATTGCGAAGCATCACCTTGCAGCGATGCACAGCGGAGCGTGTACGTCCCGTCGACGGTGAGATCGTAGTTGCCGTTGATGGTTCGTGTCGTCGGGCCGAGCTCTTCTTTGGCGGCGCCGGTCACCACGTATTTCATGCTCCCCGTCACGGTGCGGTCGTACGTCGCGTCGAACGTCTCCGTCGCGCCGGCGGTAACCGTGAGCTCGAGGCCACATTGATAATTGAGCGTCGTTCCGCCGGTGACCGTCGCGGTGAACGCGGCGAGGAACTCTTCGCGAACCGTCGCGGCGACCGTCTCGGCGAGCGTCCCCGTAATGGTGTGCGTGACGGCGCCGGTAATGGTCGACGTGACGCTCGTGTGTTGTGTCTCTTGGACGGCGCCGGCGACGGTCAACGTGTGGCTCGCGTTGTACGTCTCCGTCAGACTCCCGGTCACGTCCTCGCGTTTCGTCGCGCCGACCTCGATCAGCGCGTGCGTGCCGGTGACGATGTTGCCCTTTCCGGAGGTCGTCCCAATCACGTTGTGACCGCCGGTTCCCATATGGAGCTGGGTGCTCGCCGTCGGGCAATCGATTCGCACCCATTGCCCGCCGTCGGCGTCCTCCATTTCGATCCGGTTGTCGCCGCCGGTATGGATGACGTTCTTCGTGTTGTTCGACCGCGCGACCTTGCTCGGGGTCGCGACGTTCGGGGCCGCGCCCACGATCACCGGCTTGTCCGGATCCCCGCCGAGGAACATCACCGAGACCTCGGTGCCCTTGCGGAGCGGGAAGTGGAAGCCTTCGATCGAGCCGCCGTGCGGTTGCAACCGCCGCACGTAGGTCGAGCGCGAGCCGTCGACGAGATCGCTCTCGTCGAAATGGAACGTCACCTTGTAACGCCCTTGTTCGTCGAGCTGCGCATAGTCGCTGGTGGACGCACCGTCGATCGTCGCGTCCACCAAGCCCGCCACGCGAGGCCACGTCGTGACCCGCTCGGGCCGGAAGGTGGTCGTTTGACGGCGCGCTTCGACGAACGCGCGGTACCCCGACGTCGACGGGAGCGACAGCGTTCGCCGTAGCGGGCTGTCGTCGGCGACGAGCACCGCCTCGTGGCGGACCGAGGTCGCGACGAGCTCGTCGTTGAATGCCGCGACAGGGTGGTCCGTGAGAACGAACGTGCTCCCGGTCCGGACGCCGAGCTGGCGCATCGAAAGCTCGAAGCGCTCGCGTCGCGAGGTGAGCTCCTCGGCGCGCAGCTGCGCATCGCGAAGGGCCTCTCCCGGCTCGAGGAAGTTCTCGCCCCAGCGAACGATCGCGCCTTCACCTCCACCTCGAATCGCCGCCGATCCTCGGACGTCGAGTGCGGGCTGATCGGGATTTGCGTCGAAGAGCTCGACCGTGGACGGCAACCTACGAACGCGAAGTCGCACCTCGTTCGCGCCGTGCTCGCCGACGTCGCCGTCGCCCATGGGTGCGTAGCGCACGAGAGGATTCAGAATGGGGGCGAACGACGCATTGTCGTCCGCGAACACGATGACCTCGTGGTCGCCGTCGTGCTCGAAGTAATAGTGAATGCCCTCGCGCTCCATCCAGCGCGACAAGAAGTCGAAGCTCGATTCTTTGTATTGGCAAACGTGGGAGCGGGCGGCGTAGCTCTTCGTCAGCTCGAGTCGGTATTCACCGCCGACCATTCCTTCGTCGGCGAGCACTGCCTCCAGGATTTGGCGAAACGACGCGTCCGTGAAAATGCGACTGTGGCGCGATTGCGTCAGGTTCCACAGCTTGGGCACCACGCGAATGCGATAAACCGTGAGAAGGCCTTCTTGCTGTACGAGTCGCGCCTTTTCGACGATGCCGTGAAGTGGGTGGTACGGCCCGCCCGCCTCACGCTCGAGCTCGACGGTGAAGCGTCGGCGTACGAGATCTTCGAGGCTCAGCTCGGTACTGCGCGTCTGCAAAACGACGTCGAATGCATAGAGCTTCGAGACGTGCTCTTCGCCCGTCAGCGCGACGACCTGTGCTCCCGTTTCAACGCCCTCGACGAGCGCGCGTCCTCGAACGGCCACGACGTCCTCCCGCGAGCGCCAGCGCTTCCGCTCGCAGGACAGAGCCTATACGGAACTTCCCGCTCGAAAACTGTCAACGGGCCGACACCGCTATGGTTTTCTTCGCCCCAGTGTTTGGTGACCAGTGTGCGCCGGTGTCTGCGCTTTGCTGGCTATCGAATGCACCGGCGCGATCGCCAATGACGCGCCGGGCGCGGGTCACTCGGTGAGCTCGTCGAGTGCTTGAAAGAGCGGGCCGTCCTCTTCGGGGAGGCCGGCGACGGCTTCGACGATCTTCATCGTTTGGGTGTCGATCACGATATTCACGGGGAATGCCGCGCCTTTGAAGAGCGAGCCGAGGGTGTACGACGGGTCGATCGTCGCCGGCCAAAGCGTCTCGTATTTCGTCGTCCAGCTGACGAGGCTGTTCAATCCGGCGGGTACACCTTGGTTCGGGCCGTCGGCGAGCACGAATACGAACTGCACGCCTTTCGGCGAATACTTCGCATATTGGCCGGGGAGCACCGTATCCGCCTCCTCTTGGCAGGGGCCGCACCAGACCGCCCCGATGTTGAGCAAGAGAACGGTGGGCTTCGGTTCGCCGGCACCGAGCGGCGAGCCCTCGGGGAACACCTCGTCGCCCGATTGATTGTAAAAATCCGCTAGCTGTATATCGACCGACTCGGACTTGTCCTCGTCGGGATTGGGAAAGCCCTCGAACTTGAAGTTCGTAATGACCGAGCCCTTCTCGATCCCATAAGGTCCAGCGGGGTAGGGGACGGCGGCGCCGGGCGCCTGGCCTTGCCCCTCCGGAAACGGCGGTGCTTGTTCGCCGTCGCAAGCTGCGAGGGAGCCGAGGAGGAGGACGAGCGGGAGGAGGCGAGGGCTCATGGTCGAGGTCGGTTGGCGCGGGGTGACGAACCCTAGCACGAGGGGTTTGGCGCGAGATCCGGGGGACGGTGGCGGTGCGTCCCGAGCCGCATGTAAGGCCATGGGGGCGCGAGCCGTTGCTTCTGCACCTTCCATGAGCCCATCTAGCTTCCGCTCGCCGGCCCGCGTTTTCCGCCATCCGCTGTGGCAAACGTCCCTCGTCGCCCTGCTCGTGAACGATCACCTGCTGAAGGGCGCCGGCATCCTGCCTGGATGGGTCACGGGCAAGCTGAGCGACTTCGCTGGTCTCGTCGTCGCCCCGGCGCTGCTCGCTTGGATCCTGCGCGCACGCAGCCGCTCGGTTTGGATCGCGGCGCACGTCGCGGTCGGTGTGGGCTTCGCCCTGCTCGAGTGGAGCCCTGCGGCGCGCTCCGTCGAGGCTCTTACCAGCGCGCTCGGTTTTCCGTGGCGCCTGACGTGTGATTGGACGGATCTGCTCGCGCTCGCATCACTGTTCGTTTCTTTCCGGATCGCCGAGGAGCGCGGCACCGAGCGTTCGGCGGTGCAACGTTCGCGCGTTCGCGCGGGTGAGCTGCTTCTCGGCGGTGCGGGCCTCCTCGCATCGATTGCGACGTCGAAGGCGCAGGAGCCCGTCGTTCTGCGCTCGCCGGCCGACG
Organism: Polyangiaceae bacterium; assembly: GCA_013361525.1. Lineage (GTDB taxonomy): Bacteria > Myxococcota_A > Polyangia > Polyangiales > Polyangiaceae > Xiheicaenibacterium. Next base: position 44,678 of record JABFXY010000172.1, read on the forward strand.
CCCGCGTCGAAGAGGTCACGCAGGGCGTGAGCAACTCGATGCTCGGTCTCGGGCCGGCGTCGTCCTTGCGCGGGAACGACCTCTACTTCGTCGGCTCCGAATCCATCGTCGACGTCCGCACCGCAAAGTCGCGAAAATTCCCCGAGGCGTCGAAGAGCGTCATTGGCGCGAGCGCTCCCATTGCGTCGTCGGACGGCACGGTGCTCTTCGCTGTGCGCGACGACGGCAATGTTCGTTATGCCGCCGTCGATTCAGAGAGCGGCGCGCCATTGTGGGACGACAAAATTGCTGCGTACGAGCTTCCGGTCGGCGCAGGTCCCGTGTTCGTCTTCGTCGAAGGGACCGAGATCGTCGCTCGCACCGCTCGCACCGGCGACGTCGCGTGGCGCCAAGAGCAGCCCACGGCGATCCTTCGAATGGCCGCCGACGGCGATCGTGTTTACCTCGCAGAGGTCGGCGATTCGGTGATTGTGCTCGACGCCGTAACGGGCAAGCGAGAAGCGAAGCTGGTCGCGACCGGGCACGCTTCGGTGTCTCATCCTGCGGTCGCGACCCTCGCGGTGGCCGACGGTATGGTTGCCGTGCTCGGTCCGGGCGGGCTCCAGGTCGCGGACGCGTCGAGTGAACATCGGTGGTCGGCGAGCGCGGACATCCGCCCGTTCGACAAGCAACCCGGTGAGTCGCGGGCCCCGAACGGGGCAACGCAGGTTTTCGCCACCGGTGGCGCCGTCGTTCTGTGGGAGCAAGGGCGCACCCTCACCGGCTTCGACGCCCGCTCGGGGAAGAAACTCTGGTCGCGCGCTGCCGGGTCGATCAACGCAGTGTCGGCGGATGCAGGCCGCGTCGCGATCAGCGAAGACCGCATCGCGGTGGTCGATGTGCGCACGGGCGCCACAGTCCTGCTCGCCGACCCCTCGGCGCGTTCGGCGAAGCTCGTCGACGAGGGCTCGGCCGTCCGGCTCGAGAAGTAGGTCCGACATCGCATCGTGGGGCCTTTCCGGGGCTCTGCCATTGGCTCTACGATGCGAGCTCGTGGGTCCCGGATCGCTCATCGCGAACCGCTTCGAGATCGTCCGCAAGATCGCGCGGGGCGGGATGGCAGACGTATTCGAAGCGCGCGATTCGAATGGGCAGCGCGTTGCGATCAAGCTGCTGCGCGACGGCTTGTCCAAGGACCCGGAGGTGGTGGCGCGCTTCCAGCGCGAGGGCAGGGCCGTCTCGACGCTCACGAGCAAACACGTCGTGCGGGTCCTCGACTTCGGGACGGCACATGAAGAGCGGCCGTTCATGGTGCTCGAGTTCTTATCGGGCGCCGACCTCGCGAAGGAGCTCGCGAAACGAACGGTGCTCCCGCTGGACGAGGCGGCCTCGTATCTCGCGCAAGCCTGCCACGCGATGATCGAAGCGCACGATGCCGGGATTGTTCACCGCGATTTGAAGCCGACGAACATCGTGCTCGCCGAGGAGAACGGTAGGCGCATCGTCAAGCTCGTCGATTTCGGCATCTCCAAGATCACGCGCGGCCCTATCGACGATCACGTGACGGCGACGAATGCGCTCTTCGGCTCGCCGCTTTACATGTCACCGGAGACGTTTCGATCGGCGAAGCTCGCGGACGCTCGCAGCGACATCTGGTCGCTCGGCGTGATCTTCTACGAGATGATTACCGGCTTTTTGCCATTTCATGCGGACAACGCCGTTGCGGTCGGGCTTTGCGTCACACGTGAACCGCACATCCCGCCTTCGGTGCGAAAGCTCGGCCTGCCCGGGTCGACCGACGTCGTCATCGCGCGTGCGCTCAAGAAGGACCCGAATGAGCGCTACCAGACCACCCGCGAGCTCCTCGCCGCGCTCGAGGTCTTCATGCCGCGCGGTCGCAACGAGACGATGGCGATTCCGCGTGTCGTCGATCCCGCGGGGGCGGACGACGATCCGCGAACGGTCCGCCGCGACGTCGTCACCGAGCTCGGAATGGTTGCGCGGCCGTCGATCCCCGACCCGACGGAGGCAAAGACCGCCGTCGTCACGAGCGACCACGACGAGCACGACCAGCCCACGAGGGCCGTCCCGCCCGAGGAGCTCGCCGCCCACATCGACGCGACGGACGCGCCGACGCGAATTCGCACCAGCGTCAATCCGTCATCGATACCGTCGCTGACCAACGAGACCGGACGCGTCGCCGTACCGGTGAGTCTCTCGGCGCCCCCCGGCTCGCACCGGAAGCGTATTGCACCGACGCTGTGGCTGGTGCCGGCAGCTGCCGTCGTGTTCGGCCTCGGTGGATGGCTGCTCGCGAAAAGCGGAGATCCCGCTGCTTCTGCCGCGCAGAGCACGCACGAAGTGGAGCCCGACCGTTCCGACACATCGAAGAACGAAGCAGTCGGGACCGCCGTGGCGAAGAGCACCGCGACGACGGATGCCCATCCGACAGCGACCGCCGCGCCATCGGGCGACGCCGCGGCTCCGACCGAGACTGCTTTTTCTACCGTGGAGTCGTCGTCGGCCACCACCGCCGCGCCCGAAGCCTCGAGCGGTGTGTCGGCGGATGCCCCACCCGCTGCGAGCGCGGCAAAGCGCTCCCCGAAGAAGCGTTTCGTCCCCAAAGGGATCTAAGCAAGTTCCGGGGCTTGAGCGATTCTGTCGAATCCCAAATAGCAGGGACGGCGACCATCCACGCACGGCCCATGACCAAATCGGTAAACGCGACCCTGGCGATGTTGATGGTAACGGCGGCCGCGTGTGGCGGTTCGCCCATTGGCGGAGGCCCCGAGGACCCGCCGATCGACCCGCCCGACACGGAGCCGGAGGTCGTGCCGCCGGTCGACAAAGTCGATTTGCTCCTCGTCGTCGACAACTCGATGAGCATGGCCGACAAACAAGCCATCCTCGCGCCGAGCGTTCGTCGCCTCATCACGAACCTTGTGAATCCGCCGTGCGCCGATGCGAACGGGCCGCTGCCGACCGAAGACCAGCCTGCGGGCCCGTACGACGCGTGCCCCGCGGGTTCGACTCGGGTGAGCGAGCCGCTCGACGATCTGCGTATCGGCATCATCAGCTCGAGTCTCGGTGATTTGGGGTCCGGCGCATGTGGGTCCGTCGAAAACGCGAACGATTGGGGTCACCTCGTCACGCGAACGTTGGACGGCTCTACCGTTCCCACATACCAGGACCACGGCTTTCTCGTCTGGGACCCTGCTGCACAGCAATCTCCGCCGGGTGAAACCGATCTCGAAACGCTCATCCAGCATGCGGAGTCGCTCATCGTCGGCGTCAACGACATCGGCTGTGGCTATGAAATGCCCCTCGAGGCGACATACCGGTTCCTCGCCGATCCGGCTCCCTACACGGAGCTCGCGATGGACTCGCAAGGAGTCCTGCAGCCGATCGGGGTGGACACGTATGTGCTGAGTCAGCGCTCGGCGTTCATGCGGCCCGACTCGTTCCTCGGCATCGTGCTGCTCAGCGACGAGAACGATTGCTCCATCGACGTGGCGTCACCGGGCCACTTCTTTATTTCATCTTCGGACGTCTACCGCCCGACGAGCGCCTGCGCGACAGATCCGGACGACGCGTGCTGCACGAGTTGCGCGCTGCCGACCCCAGCGGGTTGCGCGCCGGATCCTGTCTGCGATGACCCGATGGGGTTTGCCCCGCAGAACTTGCGCTGTTGGGATCCGAAGCAGCAATTCGGAGTGGACTTCAAGTATCCCGCTGCGCGCTATATCAACGCACTTTCGGCGCCCACGATCGATCCATCGCAATCCGACCTTGCGGCTTCCAGTGGGGCGGGCGTCGCCAATCCCATCTTCGCTTCGGGGCGGCACCTCCAGCACGTGTCGCTCACGGCGATTGTCGGCGTGCCCTGGCAAGATCTGGTAACCGACCCGACGAACCCGGCGAGCCCGCGCAAGACGACGTCACAGATGGAGACGGACGGCAGTTGGGCGTGGGTCACAGGGCGAAACTCGGTCGATCCCCTGATGCGCGAGAGCATCGACCCGCGTGGCGGGAACAACCCGGCGACCGGCGAACCCGTCAATGGGGCAAACTCGATCAATGGCGGAGACCGACCGTCCACGGGGTCGCTCGACCCAGGCATCGATCTCCAATACACCTGTATCTTCGGCCTCGAGGAGCCAATCGCGAATGGTGGCGATTGCGACTGCGGAGGGGTCGATTGCGATAGCCCGATTTGTGACGGGTCGACGCAGGTGGCAGCGAAAGCGTATCCCGGCAAGCGTCAGCTCGAGGTCATTCGTGGTCTGGGCGATCGGGGCATCGCGGGCTCCATCTGCCCGCCGGTGACGAATGCCCAGGATCCGGGCGGCCCGCTCACGTACTCGGCGATTGCCGACGAGAACTATAACCAGTCGATGTTCGCGCTCGAATACCAGGTGCGCGCTCAGATGGAGTAGAGGGCGGTCGACCCGCGAGGCCGGTGGCTCCTTCAATATCCAAAAAGCGCATGGTGAACATCGAGTTTACCATGCGCTTTCTGTGCGTGAAGGACCTATGGCCTGGGCGCTGACCGCGCAGCCGCGCCCCGGTGCGCGGCAATACGGGATCACGTCCGGTCGCGCGTGACCCACTTTTCGATCACCGGCGGCTCGTATCGATCGATTCGATCGAGCAGCGCGTCCGGCTCCGTCGCGACGATGAGCAAGTCGCGATGGGCCTGTCGAACGAAGCCATCGGTGAGCGCGCGGTCGGCGAACGCGGCGATGCCGTCGAAAAAGCCCTCGTAATCGAGCACTGCGCAGGGCTTTCGATGAAGCCCGAGCTGCGCCCACGTGAGCACTTCGAAGAGCTCCTCCAGCGTGCCGAATCCGCCCGGTAGCGCCACGAAGGCGTCGGCGAGCTCGGCCATTTTCGCCTTACGCTCGTGCATCGTCTCGACCAGGACGAGCTCGGTGAGCCGTTCGTGCGCGAGCTCTTTCGCAGCGAGAAAATGCGGCAGGACGCCGATGACCTCGGCGCCGCTCGCGAGGGCTCCGTCGGCGACCGCGCCCATCAATCCGACCTTCGCACCGCCATAGACGAGCCCGCGCCCAGTGCGGCCGAGCGCCTCGCCGAACGCGCGGGCCAGCGCCACGAACCCGGGGCGCGAGCCGGGGCTGGAGCCGCAGAAGACGCAGATACGTTTCGCACGCGCGGCCGACGGGCCAAAAGATGCATTCATTACGAAAGCCAAATCGCCCAAATCAGGAAAACGATGATCACGGCGAGCGATGCAGTTCCGATCATCACGACGACGATCTGCAGCTCTTGTGACGCCTGGCGGAACTTCAGGACGCCTTGGTTCACGAGCTCGTTGACCTTGTCGCCGAACTGGACGAGCAGCTGCTCCCACTTCGGTTTCTGCGCGTCGCCGCCCGGCACCATCGGGTTCACCGGAGCGTGGGCGCCGGATTGGGTAAAGGTGCCTTGCGGGCGGACCCCCGAGCCGATATCCGCGGCGTGGCTGGGCGTGCTCGGTGTCGCGGGCCGAATGGCCGGTTGCGACGACGATGTCGGAAACTCGATTCGCGACGTCATCTTCGCAAAGTCGGGTTGATTGCCGAGCGGCCCGACCTGCGGCAGCGCCGTCGTCGGCAAATGGGAGCTCGGGGGAGGTGCGCTATACGGAGCTTGCGAGCCCTGCGCACCCCAAGCACCCAATTGAGGCGACGGATTCGGCGGATTCTTTTGAAGGGCGGCCATGTCCAAAATGGCCGTCTTGTCCTCATTCGCCGATAGGGGGCCGAGCGAACCGGAGAACGATTGAGGCGGAGGCGGTACGCCCCCCGTATCGGCGCCGAGCGGGCCGGTTGCGCCCGGCATGATCTTCGGCAGAAGCAGCTCCGCCGGAAGGCTCATCGTCGGCACGGATCCGTCCGACACGTTCGCCGGCGGTGGCGCCGTGCTCGACACATCGTTCGGTGCGGCGGAGCCCTGCGCGGTGTCTTCGCCCGCGACCAGCTCCCCGAGCTCGCCGTGGAGCTTCGGCATGTACATCTCGGTCGGCGTCTCGCGCTCGCCGGTGCTGGTCGACGACTCTTCGTCGTCGATCATGCTCGCGACGGCAGGCGCCGACGTGCCGCTGGTGCTCGGTTGCGCGCTTGGAATCAGCGGCCTGGCCGCGCCGAGCGGAACCGTCGCCCGAAGGTTTGCGGGCGGGGACACCGGCGACGCGGGCGGCGCATTGCTGGGCGAGCCGCTCGTGGTCGGCGGAACGAGACGTGTCGTTGGCCGCGGCGGCGGCAACGGTCGCGGCAACGAAGCATTCGGCGCACGTGCCCCGGCGCGCGGATCGGAGCCGCTCGCAGGTGGGGCGCCCGTCTGCATGCTCGGCTGCGACGGCTTCGGCGGCGGAACCGGTTGCGCCGGAGGCGCACCAGACACCGATTGCGCCGGAGGCGCACCAGACACCGATTGCGCCGGAGGCGCGGCGGAGACCGGTTGCGCGAGAGGCGCACCCGACACTGCTTGCGGATGAGGCAGTTGCGACAGTTTGCCTGCGCTCGACGGGGAAGCGGGCGGCGCCTTTGCTTCCGCCGGCATGGGCGTGGAAGGCGAGCTCGCGGTCGGACGGGGCCCCGAGACCGGCCCCGCGGGCGCAGGCTTCGACGGTCCTCCGGTCTCACCGACGCGGAGCCACATCGTGAAGCTCGGATCGGCGAACGGCGAGAAGGCGCGCGCCAGATCCCGCATCGTTTGCGGTCGCTCTTTCTTCTCGCGCGACAACCCGCGCATGACCACGTCGGCGACCTCACGCGGGATGTCGGGCCGGAGCGTCGAGAGATGCGCCGGATTGATCGAACAGATGGCGAAGATCAAATCGCCCAGCGTTCCGGCCTCGAACGGGCGTTGGCCGGCGAGGCACTCGTAGAGCATCACGCAAAGCGCGTAGACGTCGCTCTGCGCGTCCACCGTCCCGGCGCCGCGCAGCTGCTCGAGGCTCATGTAGTAGGGCGTGCCGACCGTCGAGCCGGTCCGCGTGAGCGGGTTGTTGAGCTCCGCGGCGGACATCTTCACGACGCCGAAGTCGAACACCGTCACGAACGTCAAATCGTGCGGTGGCTTGCCGTCGGGGCCAGACGCCGGCGCCGGCGCGGTCGTCTCGGTGTCGGCGTCCACCGGATCCGCGAGGTGGATGTTGTCCGGTTTGAGATCGCGGTGGACGAGGCCGACGCGGTGCGCTTCGTCGAGCCCCTCGGCGACCTGCACGAGAAGGTTCGCCACGAACGAAAGTGGAAGTCGGACCTTCGATTCGAGGACGTCGCGCAGGTTTCGCCCGACGAGCAACGTCATCGCCATGAAGGGGCCGGCGTCGCATTGACCGAGCTCGACCACCTTCACGACGTGGGGCGATCGCAGGCGAGCGAGCGCCCGGGCTTCTTGCTCGAGGCGCGGCGCTTGTGCCTGATCGAGGAGCGTCTTTAACGCGAGCCGCTGGCCCGTCCGATCGTGCTCGACCTCGTAAACGATGCCGGTGCCGCCGACGCCGATCACGCGAATGACGCGGTAACGGCCGTCAATCAGCGTGCCGGGGGCGAGCTCGGCAGGATCCGCCGCACGCAAGAACGGCTTCTTCGGAGAAGTATGGGCCACCGGTTGAACCGGAGGCGAGTGTACCGTCATGAGCTCGGCTTGAATACCCGGACTCTTGGAACTACCGTCGGCTTCCGTGATGGCTGAGCCCAACCCGTACGAGCGACCGGCTGGAGAACGAGACGTGGTGGCGCACACTCCGTCCATGCCGTCATCGCCTGGTGTCGGCTTTCACGTGCTCGCCGCGATAACGACACTGTCGGTCCTCATCGCGCTCTACTGGATCGCATTCCGCGCCCCCATCGAGTCGTCGATGGGGATCGTGCAGAAGATCTTCTACTTCCACGCTCCTTCCGGATACGGGATGTACGTCGGCGCGGCCGCATGTTTCGTCGGGTCGGCGGGGTATCTCGCGCGCGGAACGCAGGGCTGGGATTCACTCGCACGAGCCGGCGCCGAGGTCGCGGTGGTGATGGGCGTCATCCTCATGACGACGGGCCCACTTTGGGCGCGGAAGTCGTGGGGCGTGTGGTGGACGTGGGATCCTCGATTGACCACCTCGCTCCTCAGCGTCCTCATCTACGTCGCGTACGTCGTGCTCCGCGAGTTCGCGTCCGGTGGTGAAGCAGAGAAGAAGTTCGCTGCCGCGCTCGGTGTGTTGGGCGCCGCGAACCTCCCCATCATCCATTACTCCGTACGCAAATGGGGCGGCACGCACCCGCAGGTCGTCACCGGCAAGGGCGGCGGTCTCCAGCACGTCGACATGAAGATCGCGCTACTGCTCGGCTTCGCGGCGTTCACGTTTCTCTCCATCACGCTCATCTGGCTGCGCGCTCGACAAGATATGGTTCGCGCGCGCCTCGAGCATGCCGAAGAAGAGGCGCTGCAGCTCGGCGTCGTGGAGGACTGATTGAGCTACCAGGCGAACGACAATCCGGCGCCCGCTTCTTCGGCCACGCCTGCAGGCGGGACCGAGGGTTTGAAGCCCGTCGCGAACGAGCCCGAGACGACGAGCGGCGAGGCGCTGCTGGTGTCCGCGTACGCGGTGCTCTGGGTCGCGTTGATGGTCTTCATCGTCCTCGCGTGGCGGCGGACGCGCGGTCTCGAGGACAAGGTCGGGACACTAGAGCGAGCGATCGAGCGAGCCCGCGCGAGCGGTGTCGGCGGCGAGGCGAACGCGACCAAACGATGACGTCCGCGCATTTTCTGTACATCCCGGCGGTGCTGTTGCTCGGGTTGATCACGGGCTACACGTTGGGGGCGCGCGCCGTTCGAGCCGAGCTCGAGCGCAGGAAGCAGCAGCTGAAGGAGTAGCGTTCATGGTCGATTTCTCTCTGTCCGACGAGCACAAGGGCCTGGTTGATACCGCGCGGCGCTTCGCGAAGGAGCGCATCATTCCCGTGGCCGCCGAGTGCGATCGCGACTCGCGCTTCCCGATGGACGTCTTCAAGGCGGCTTGGGAGCTCGGCCTCGTGAACCCGAGCGTCCCCGAGGAGTATGGCGGGGCCGGCCTCGGCGAGTTCGAGAACGCGCTCATCACCGAGCAGCTTGCTTATGGCTGCGCCGGGATCCAGACGAGCATCACGGCGAACCAGCTCGCACTCACGCCGATCCGTCTCGGAGGCAGCGACGCGCAGAAGAAGAAGTACCTCGGTATGTTGACGAGCGAGCCGATCATGGCGAGCTACGCGACCAGCGAGCCGGGGGCAGGCAGCGATGTCGCGGGCATGACCACGCGGTTCAAGAAGGTCGGCGACGACTATGTCCTCAACGGCCAGAAGTGTTGGATCACCAATGCGAGCTACGCGACGTTCTACGTCGTGTTCGCGACCATCGACACCGCCGCGAAGCACAAGGGCATCGGCGCGTTCATCGTCGATCGCGATGCGCCCGGCCTGAAGGTCGGCAAGAAAGAGGACAAGCTCGGCCAGCGCGCCAGCGACACGGCCGTCATCCATCTCGACGACGTCGTCGTGAAGAAGGAGAACGTGCTCGCCCCGGAAGGGCAGGGCTTCAAGCTCGCGATGGAGACGTTCAATCAGACGCGCCCCGACATCGCGGCCGGCGCGACGGGCCTCATGCAGCGCGCCCTCGACGAGTCGACAGCCTATGCGAAAGAGCGCAAGACGTTCGGCGTCCCGATCGGCCAGCACCAGCTCGTCCAAGCGATGCTCGCCGAGATGGCGATCCGCACCGAGGGCACGCGCCTGCTCTACATGAAGGCCGCATGGCAGCTCGATCGACACCTGCGCGATCCGATGACGTCCGCGATCGCGAAGGCGTACGGCGCCGACAGCGCGATGCAGACGGCGATCGACGCCGTGCAGGTGTTCGGCGGCAACGGCTACACGAAGGAGTACCCGGTCGAGAAGCTGATGCGCGACGCCAAGGTCCTCCAGATCTACGAAGGCACGAGCCAGATTCAGCGCATCGTCATCGCGAAGCAGCTTCTCTCGGGCTGAGCCCGCGTGATGCAGGCGCGAGGTGGCGCTTTTCGAATCTAGCGTGGCCTCGCGTGCATCTCGCCACACGGGGGCGGTTCGTCACAACCGTCCGTTCGACGTGCGTACCGTAGGAGGATCTCGCCGGCCAAAATCGCGAGATCGAGGTAACCGAGGTACGTCTTGATCAGCGAAGGCTGCGTCGCCAGGGCGCAGCGAAGCTGGAGCTCGTAGCTGCTGCGCTCCGTCGTTTGTAGCGAGCCCTCTCGTGCTCGCTCGCCCGCTTCCATGCAAATGACCCACGCAGCAGCTTCGCCCAATTCGTTCGACTGGGCCGTGTCGCTCACCGGAACCGCCACGTCGTCCCGTGCGACCGTTTGCCACAACATTGCTTCACCTCCGCCGTCGATCGGAAGATGAAGCAAGCCCTTTGCCGACGGCGATACGGTGGCTATTTCGCTTTCGACTTCCTCGGTGAGAGGGCCGCGACCTTCCCCGATGAGACGAGCTTGCGAAGCGCGCGTTCCATCTCGTGCGCAAAGAAGATTCGCACCGACTCGACACCGGTCGTCCGAAGCGCCTCGAACAGCTTCGTCGGCTCGCGCACCTGCAGCTGGCCACCCTTCGTGCGCGAGACGAAGTGGTCGACGAGATCGGCGACGGCGCGTCCGATGTGTTTTCGCAAGATCGCGGACGCCCCGATCGCGGTGTCGAGATCCACGCCGGCCGACTCGAGCCGCATCGCGATCTGCAAGAGCGCCGGGCTCCCCAACAAGAAGACGTCGCCCTTGCGCTCGATGATCTTGGCGCGCTGCAGATCCGCGAGCAGCCCCGGCCGCTTTACGCCGGCGACCTCGTAGAGCTCGGCCTCCGTCACCGTCCGCGGCTGATCGCTACCCCATGGCGTCTGCATCTGCTCTTCGACGCCGAGCCACTCCGCGAGGTCGACCTCCCCTCGGTCGATTCGCTTCATGAGATCGCCGATGGCATCGATCCTGAGCCCGCGGTCTTGCAGCTGCGCGATGAGCTTCAGACGCTCGACGTGGGCGGCGCCGTAGAAAGCGACCCTGCCGCGGATCTCGGGCGCCATCAGGGCGCCCTTCGATTGGTAATAGCGAATGGTCCGGCTCGGCACGTGCGTCGCCGATGCGAGGTCGTCGATGGTGTACCCGTCCTCCGCGGAAGCCATTTCGCTCATGGTCTTAGACCCAGCGTTCGGCTGGGTCGATCCGAAAACAAGAAATCCCGGAGCTCACACGTATTGCAAACGTGCCGAGCGACCGGCCCGCTCGCACGCCAGGGCGGGCCGGATCGCGAGGCCAGCGCAAACGGGCTCGGCGGTTAGACGATGGCGGGGCGGCGCGGGCTCGGAAACGACAGGCGCCAGATCTTCAGCGTCGTCGTGCCGAACTGTCGGAGTAGCGATCCCGTGTTGTAAGGCACTCCATACCGGGCACAGAGCGCTCGAACGCGGGGCGCGATTTCGGGGTAGCGATTGCTCGGCAGATCGGGGAAGAGGTGGTGCTCGATCTGATGGCTCAGGTTGCCGCTCATCAGATGAAAGAGCCGCCCGCCCTCGATGTTGCAGGACCCCATGATTTGCCGGACTCTGAAGCGTGCCCGCGTCTCGCCTTCGACGTCCTTTTCGGTGAAGAGGTGCACCCCTTCCGGAAAATGCCCGCAGAAGATGATGGTGTATGCCCAAACGTTACGGATGAGATTGGCAATCACGTTTGCGGCCAATACCCAAAAGAAGAAGGGTCCCGCGAGCGCCGGCCACAGAACGTAGTCTTTCACCGCTTGGCGGGTAGCCTTCTTGGCGATTCCGCGCAGCAGGTGTTTGCTCTTGGACAGCGGCCGATCGACCTCGATGTCGTGGAAAGCGACGCCCCACTCGAAGAAGAGCATCAATACGAAGTTGTAGATCGGCTGGAACAGATATGCCGGTTTCCACGGTTGCGCGTCGGTGACGCGGAGAACGTCGTACCCGACGTCGCGGTCTTTGCCGATGACGTTCGTCCACGTGTGGTGCACGACGTTGTGCGAGTGTTTCCACTGGTCCGACGGGCAAACATTGTCCCACTCCCAGACGCGGGAGTTGATCTCGGGATCGTTCATCCAATCCCATTGCCCATGAAGGACGTTGTGCCCAATCTCCATGTTCTCGAGGATCTTGGCGATGCCGAGCATCACCGCGCCGCTGGCGAGCACACAGAAGAACGGCGCCCCCGACGAGACGAGCGGCAAGCTCGCGAAGATGACGGCGCGGCCCGTCAGAGCGAGCCCCCGTTGAATCCTGATTAAGCGGGTGATGTAGCGACGATCGCGCTCGCCGAGGCTCGCTTTGACCTCGGCCTCGATCGCATCGAGCTCTTTACCGAGCTCCTCGATGGCCCGTTCGTTCATGGTTCCTTCTCTTTCGGCTGAAGCCAGACGCCTGAAGTCCGAAGCCCGTCAGAGGTCGAGCGCGACGTCGCCGGCCGCTGCGCAAACGCAGGGCTGGATGCGTGTCCCCGGCTCGGTCACGAGCTCGCCGGTGCGCAGATCGCGGACGCAGCCCGATTGCATGGTCACGTCGCAAGTGTGGCAAATTCCCATTCGGCAGCCGTGAGCGGCTGCCACGCCAGCGCGCTCTGCGACGACGAGGAGCGGCGTCTGGGCATCCGCGCCAACCTCCAACCCGCTCATTCGCAGGTGGACTTTGCCGCCCCGAGCGTCGCGTGGAATCGCGGCGCGTTTTGCATGGTACCGCTCGATTGTGGCTCCCGGAGGCAACTGCTCGAGCAGGGCTTCGGGGCCACACGCGAAGAACCTTCGCGCTTCCCAATCTGCGGGCAGATGCCCCGGATTGAAATGCCCCCGCTCACGCGTTTGGATGACCGAGAGCTTGTATGCGGGGTATCTGTCGGTGATACGGCGAAGCTCGTCCCCGAAGATCACGTCCCGATCGGTCGGCGCGTAGTGCACGTGGGCGACGTCGGGCATCGATCCACGTAGCTCAAACGTGCGGAGCATGCTCATCACCGGTGTGATGCCGCTGCCCGCGGTGACGAAGAGCTGGCGCGGTGCCTCGGAGAGGACGAAGTCGCCCTCCGGCCGGCTCAGGGAAACGTATTGTCCCGGCGAGACATTGCGGGCGAGGAACGTCGAAGCAGGGCCCTTCGCTTTGACGGTTATGGTGATCTTCCCGTCGTCCCGATCGGGCGACGACGAGATCGAGTAGGTGCGGACGACCCGCCGGCCGTCGATGGCGACACCGACACGGACATGTTGTCCGGGCAAGTGCCTGCGCCAATTGCGACCGGGCCGCAGCGTCAGCGTGCGTGTGTCGTTGGTCTCGTCCCGGGTCTGCTCGACGCGCCCCTCCAACGTGTGGGTCGCCCAGAGCGGATTCAGGATTGCGAGATAGTGTGAGGGAACGAGGGGGGTGGCGACGAGACCGGCTACGTCGTTGAGGCGAGACCAGAGCGTTGCCATGACTGTGACAGTGGTAACTGTCACGGTCGAGGCTGTCAAGGTGGCCAGACCAAAGAGCGGCCGTCAGGGGGCTTCGAATGACGGCGGCGTGACCGACGCCGCGCCGTAGGGCTCTTCCGAGACACGCACGTGGACGTGGTTGTCGTGGTTCGGCCAGTGCTGAAGATGCTGGCCGTCGTTGATGAGAGGCACGAAGGCCGGATCGAGCGCATCCGCGTCGACGGCCTCGTCGGCTCCGTCCTGAAGGACGCCGATGAGCTCCTGATCCAGGAAGCTCATCGTCACGCGCCCCGATTCGAGGAAGGCGCCGAACATCTCGGCGTTCACCGCGCCGTCGAGCCCGCTCGCGGTCCCGGCGATGCACTCACGCCCGTCGCTCGTGTATTCGACCTCGCAATAGCTACGCCATGGCGCGAGACCGTCGGTGCCGTAAAGCGAGACGTCGACGTCTTTGCCGCGCTGGTGAGACGCGTGCCTCGGCGCGCCGACATCGTTGCCCGGGGTCTCGCCGTTCCACTGCGAGAAGTCCTCCGGGAAGATCGGCGCGCGCCCCGCGAGCGCCATTTGCCGCGCGGCGTGCCGTACGAACATCACCAGATCGCGGCGGCCGAATTGGTATCGGAAGACCGTCGACGTCGTCCAATCGTAGCCGTCGACCGTAGGATCGTTGCGCATCGGGAATTGCAGCAGTCGGTCGCAGTCTTCTTCGCATTGAGCGCCGTCGTGGAACGGCGTGCGCGTGACCGCCAGCGTGCCCGTGAAGCCGTCGCTGTCACTTCGAACGCGAATCCAGAACGTGCGCGGCCCGCTCGCGTCGAAGGCGGCGAGCGTACGCAGCCCGGCGCCTCCGTCGGTGAACCCGAGGACGACCGGGGCCTCGCCGTCCCATCGGGAGAGCTCGAGCTCCACGCCGTCGAAGTCGCCGTCGAAGGCCAGGAAGAAGCCGACATGCTCGTTCGGCTCGAGGTCGACGCGAAGCACGTCGTCAGCCGACGGAGACGCTTCGACCGTATTGTCTCCCTCGGAAGCCGTGTGCTCGCCGTCGACGGCTCCTTCCGGCGCGATACCGGAGGCCGGCGCACCGCCGACGTCTCCGCCCCCGGCGGTCGAGGCCGAGCCGCCCGTGTCGGAGCCGCCCGAGCCGTTCAGCGCGGAGCCTCCGACCCCGCTGCCACCGTCACCGTCACCGTCGGCGTCTTCGAGCGGAGCGCCGCTGTCACCACAAGCGGCGGTGAGGGCCATGACGATCGCGAGTGGAGCAAGAGCGTGTCGCACCGGCCATCGTTACACCGGGAAAGCGCCGAGCGCGAGACAGCGTGGAGCCCAGCTTTCTATGCGGAAATTTCCGCTGATCTCGATTGCGTGACGATGATCCGTCAAGGCAATGGGCACGCGTCCGAGGGCTCGACATACCCGAATTGGAGGAAGTTGACCGGGTGGCCACCGACGTAATCGTCGGCCTCGCTCCAATTCAATCCATCGGTGCTGAATACGAATCGTTGGTCTTCGTAATAGTTGTCCCAGCTCTGGTGCACGGCGACGAATACCCCCGAGGCGCCGAGCGCGACCGGGCCGCCGATGCCCAGATCGGGCGTGCCGGCGTCGCTCGTCCACGCCGCGCCGTCAGCGCTGCGGAAGCGTGTCGATCCCGACCAGACGAAGAACTCCGACCCCGTCCAAACCCCGTGCGACGACAGTGATTCGGCGACGGCATGCGCCGTCCAGGTGTCGCCGCCGTCCGTCGACGTGCAAACCGTTCCGGCGCCGCCGAAGAGCGCGATTACGCCGTTGCCATAAGCGAGATTGGATACCCACTGCCCACACTCCGGCGGTCTCACGCTGGCGTGCGCCCAATGAATACCGTCGGTGGAGCGGACGATGTCGCGCTCTTCGCCGCTCTCGCCGGTGATGATGAAGACGCCGCCGTCGTGCGGGAGAAACTCGATCGCGCGGGTGTTGATGGTGACGTCCGTCGGGCCGCCGTCGCTCCACGTCATACCGTCGGTGGAGATGCGGGTCGTCGAGCCGTTCGTGACGAACAGGCCATTGCCGAATGCCAGGTCCGCGTAGGTCGGCGTGTTTTCTTCGACGACCTCCCAGGTCACGCCGTTGGTGGAGCGCTTCAGGGTACCGGGGGCGCCCCACCCGAACGTCGCGACCCAAACCCCATTGCCATAAGCGAGCCCGCGGCCGGCGAACGCATTGTGGTCGCAATCGGTGCCGTCGCCGGACCAACATCGATAGGCGTCGTCCTCCGATTGATCGGCGACGTAGGTGCGTCCACCGACACACGAGAGCGCGGTGCGACCCATGAGACCTTGCACGACGTACGCGGGCACGAGCCCGTCGGGCGCGCCGCCCGCGCCGCCGCCGCCGTCGAGCGGCTCGCCGCCCGAGCCGAACCCACCTGTCTCTACGGGGCCGGTACCGCCGCCGCCGTCGACGCTGGCCCCACCCGCCGCGGATCCACCCGCACCGCCGCTCGACTCGCTGTCACCGCACGCAGTCGAGACAGCCAAAATCGAAGTGACCCACCACGCAACGTCAAGTCGGCGCATGCCGCCGCCGAGAGCAAGGTGGGTGCCGCGTCGCAAGCCACGTTTTCCGCGGATTTGCTGTCCCTTCGAGGGGGCAGCGGGTTTACGGACAGGGCGGGGCGACGTTGAAACAGTCGAAGCGGTTCTCGCCGGGATCGGCGAGGCCGTTCCAGTTCCCCCCGCCGATCGCGACGTACACGTTCTCGAGGGAGAAGGGCGCGGGCCCCGAGCCTCGCTCGCGCCATTCGACGCCATCGGCGGAGGTGGAGAACGTAATGACGTCGTCCTCCGTCGCGCTGAGACGCCACCAGGCGTCCTCGGGAAAGGTGAAGGTCGAGTCGGAAAGCTCGATCGAGCCGAGGCCGAATCCTCCGCCTTCTTGAAGCAAATCGAGCGCGCCGTCGCCATCCACTTCGCGCACGTAGATGAACCGCTGCGAGCCGGTTTCCTGGCTTCCGCTTTGAACGAGGCGAACCGTGATGGAGTCGCACGTGAGGCGGTGCGCGCTGACCGTGTAGAACCAGCAATAGTCGCCGTTGAAATCCTCGACTGACACGGCGCCGTCGACGATTTGCGCGCAATTCAACAAGGCGATCTCTTCGCCGACGCCGTCGTCGAAGGTCGCGGAGATATCGCTCAGCGGAGGGTGCTCGTACGAGCCGCCACAGCTCGGACCGCCGTCTTCGTAGTCGTCGACGGGGAAGACCAGCGAGCACGACGACGCGAGCACGACGGTCGCACAGAGCGACGCGAGCAAGGCGGCGGCGCGGCGTTTCGAGCGCGAGCTCGGAGCGATCAAAACACGACTCCTACGGTGACACCGCTCGGCCCGAATGAGCCGAACCACGCAGCCTGCGACGTATCGGCATCGACTTGCGCAGGGAGCGCGAAATAAAGGATCGGCGCGAGCGCCAGGGACGCAGCTCCGATGCCGAGCGAAATGTCGGCGCCGAGAAACAAGCTTCGAATGGTGTCGACGTCGTCGGGGTTGCAATGGGGTTTACAGCCGCTGTCGTCGAGATCCGTCCGCTTCGCGAAGCCTGCGCCCGCGAGCCCCGCGAAAAGCCCCAGGCCCAGAAGGCCCACGCCGCCGGTCGCCCACACCGCCGGTGAAATGGTGCGCTTGGTCTCGGGAGCTTCCGCCGGTTGGAACTGCACGGCGATCTTTCGGGCCTTGTCCCCCTCGCGAATGACGATGGTCTGCTCGATCGGCTTTGCGCCCGAGCGTTCGAAGCGAAGCTTGTATTCGCCCGGATCGATCTCGATCCCTTTGCCGTCGAACCGCGACGCGAGGATGCGCCCTCCGGCGACGACGCGCGCATCCGCGACGTCGTTTCCTTCGTCGTCGCTCGCCTCGAACACGACCGTCGGCACGGCCGCTTCGACACCCGCGAGCAAACCTCCACACTCTTCGATGAGGACGCCCGGGCACGAGGGTTTCGAGCACGCGACGAACGCGTCGCGCGCCGCGCGGAGCTTTCCGTCGCGTCGCAATCGCTGGCCCTCGACATGGGCGGCGATGCAGCGCTCGGTCTCGTCGGCCTGCGCGGCCGCCGGCGCGAGAGCTGAAAAGCCGATCACCATTGCGATCGATCCACGAAGGATGCGCATCACTTCAGGCACTCGGGTTTGTACTTCTTCACGCCGTCCGCGGTGATCGTGTAGTTCGGCGAGCAGCCTGCCTTCGGCTGTTTGGCGGCCGTCGAAGGCGCGTCCCTGCGCGCGGGCGTCGCGTGGCCGACGAGGGGTGGTCGAGCCGTGACGGGTGAGCTAGCGGGCGCCGGGATCGCGCTCGGCTCAGACATCGGTACCGACGACGCAACAGGCTCCGCGGAAGCGAACACGACGGACGCGACGGCGGGTGCGGTCATCGCCGAGGCGGGCGTGCGCTCGGGCTGCGGCTGCTCGCTCGCAACGGCGGCATTGCGTGTCGAGGGCGCTTCGTCCTTCGAGGGAACCAAGCGCGCAGCATAGAAGCCGATGCCTCCTGCCGCACACGCCGCGAGCACCACCAACGGCATGGTTCGAGACCGGCCCGCCACGGGCTCCGGCTGGTCCGCGCTCTTGGGCGCGGGCTTGGTGACCACGGAAGGAGGCTCTACTTCGCGGGGCTGAACGCTGGAGATCTCCGTGCTCTCACGCAAGACCTCGGGTGACGGTCGCCCCGGGAGCTCCGTCGCGACCGAGATATCGAACTCGTTCATCCGCTGCGTGCGGAGCGCCAACGTCTCGCCGGCCTTCGCTTCGACCCAACGCGCGACGTCGCGCGCTGCCGCGGGTGAAGTGACCCGCTCGATCGCCTGCGCCATCTCACGCGCGCTCGCGAAGCGTTTCGCCGGGTCTCGCTGCAGACCACGCACGAGGATTGCGTCGACCTCGGGCCCGAGCTCGGGCCGCTCGGTGCTCGGCGGCGGAGCCTCCGTCGTCAGGGCGCGCATCATGCGTGCGGCGTCGGAGTCGGCTTCGCTGAAGTAGCGCTTGCCGGTCAACATCTCCCAGAGGACGACGCTCGCGGCGTAAACGTCGGCGCGCCGATCGACAGGCTCCGCGCGGATTTGCTCGGGCGCCATGTAAGCGACCTTGCCTTTGATCTGCCCGTCGCGTGTCGCGGTCGCGTTTCCCGAGGCTTTTGCGACGCCGAAGTCGATGAGGCGGGCGACGCCGTCGAGCCCGAGCAGAATGTTTTGGGGGGACACGTCGCGATGCACGATCGACAGTGGCTCGCCATTTTCCCCGCGGGCTTCGTGCGCGGCGTGTAGCCCTTCGAGGACGCCGACCGCGATCGATGCCGCGATCGAGAGCGGAACACCTTCCGGTGTGCGCTTGAAGAGCTTCGACAGCGCTTCGCCGGGCACGAATTCCATCACCAGAAACAGCTCGCCGCTGTCGGCGACGACGTCGAGGATCGGGACGACGTTCGGGTGCAGAATGCGCGACGCGAGGCGGGCTTCGTCGAGGAACATCGCGACGAAATCGGGATCTTTCGCGAACTGCGGATGGAGGCGCTTGATGGCGACGTTGCGCGTGAAGCCCGCGGGGCCGACGAGGCGACCGCAATGCACCGTGGCCATGCCGCCGGTCGCGATTTCGCCCTGGATCGCATAGCGCCCGACGCGCACGTCGCGCCCCCTCGAAGGCTCTACGCGCATGACATCGCGGAGTATAGCCCGTCGCTCGTCGCGCCGGACGGACTCATTCATCGTCGTCGGTCGCGCGAAGACCGAAGCGTCTCACCGCGCGCTGGATGAATTTTCGATTCACGCCGGCGAGCCGTGCCGCGTGCGAGACATTACCGCCGGTCTCGATGAGCGCTTGCCTCAGGTACGCCTCCTCGAACGAGTCGCAGAGCTGATCACGAGCCTCTTTCAGCGGAACCGAGAGATCGATCGAGCCGGTCACGAGGGCGCTCGGTGGGACGCTCGTCGGAGCAGGTCCTGTCGTGCCGCCGCCGAGAGAGATGGCGCGGATGACGGCATTTCGCAGCTCGCGCACGTTGCCCGGCCACGCTTGGCTCATCAATGTGCGCAGGGCTTTGTCGGAGAGCGGTTGCACCGGGCGCCCGCGTTGTGCTCGCTCGCGGCAGAAATGATCGACGAGCAGCGGCACGTCGTCGGGGCGCTCGCGAAGGGGGGGAAGGGAAACGCGCACGACCGCGAGCCGGTAGAACAAGTCTTCGCGGAACGCTTTGCGCGCGACCTCTTCCGCGAGGTTTCGGTTGGTGGCGGCGACGACGCGGACGTCGACGCGACGTGGTGTATTCGAGCCGACGCGCCGGACCTCGAAGCGCTCGAGCGCGCGCAGGAGCTTCGGCTGCAGATCGATGGGAAGCTCGCCGATTTCGTCGAGGAACAATGTCCCGCCGTCGGCCGCCTCGAACGCGCCTTCGCGATCGGCGACCGCCCCCGAGAAAGAACCGCGAACGTGCCCGAAGAGCTCGCTCTCCATCAAGCTCGGCGCGACCGCCGAGCAGTCGAACACGATGAACGGACCGGCGCCTCGGCCGCTCTCCTCGTGGATCGCCTCGGCCGCGAGCTCTTTGCCGGTGCCCGTTTCTCCCTCGACGAGGACCGTGTCGTCCACCGCGGCGGCGCGCTCGAGCAGCGTGAAGGCGACGCGCATGGGCACGCTCTTTCCGAGGAGGCCTCCGAAGGACTCGCGCGACGAGAGGGGCACGTCGACGACGTCGTGAAGCAGCCCCAGCCGAATGGTCGTGTTGCCGATGGTGATCGACGAATCGGCGCGGGCGTACGCGTCGCGGATCGCGACCCCGTCGAGCACCGTCCCGTTGCGGCTGCCCTCGTCGACGACGCGAATTCGCCCGCGATCGATGCGCAGCGAGACGTGATGACGGCTCACCGCGTTGTCGAAGAGCACGAGGTCACACCCGCGCGCCGATCCGATGCGCACCTCCGGTCCCGCGAAGTCGGTGCGCTGCCCGGCCTGCGGACCAGCGACCACATCCAGCCGGATCTTTCGAGAGCGGAGCTTCAGTCCCGAGGCATCTCCAAACAAGATCTCGGTGATTGCGTCGCGGCCTTCCGCGTCGTTCGACATGATCAACGTCCAAGGATTGAGCGGCCTCTGATTAGCCGCGCTCAGTCTATTCCTCTACCCCGATCGCGTCGCGCCCGTCGCTGCCCCCTCGAGCGGGCAGCTCCCTTCGGTCAGGTGCCCCACCGCTGTCGCACCACCCGACCATGGCGTGACGTTTCGAGCGCGAACGCCGCGTTTTGCGCGAGGCACATCGATTGCGAAGCGCGGGCTCACGCACCGGCGAGGACCCATGGAGAACGAACCCATGTTGAAGCAGAGCAGTCGTCGCGGGCCGGCTTTCCTGGCCCCGGCGCTCGTTGCGCTGATCGGCTGCACCGGCGACGTCGGCTCGACCGACCCGCCCGGCCCGGACGTGGAGGCGCTCTGCGAAGACGGCGCGCTGCCCGGACCCCACCCGAGGCTCGTGCGGCTCACGCACACGCAATACGACAACACCGTCCGCACGCTGCTCCAGCTGCCCGACGTCACGCCGAGCTCCGAGTTCATCGACGACCCCGCGTTCGCGGGCTTCACGAACAACGCGGCGGCTCTCACGGTCAGTGAGCGCCTCGCGCGCGATTACCAGCGGGCCGCGGAGTCCCTGAGCGACCTGATCGCGGATCCCGTGCAGATGGCGGTCATCGTCCCCTGCGACGTCGCGACCGGTGACGAGGCCTGTGCGCGAGACTTCGTGGAAACGTTCGGGCGCAGAGCCTTCCGGCGCGCGCTGTCGACCGACGAGGTCGACGCATACATGAGCCTGTATGCGCGCGGCGCCGGCAAGTTCGACGCCGGCACGCCATTCCAACAAGGCATTCGCCACCTCGTCGAAGGGTTCCTTCAATCGCCGAAGTTCCTCTATCGCGTGGAGCTCTCCCAGGAGCTCGACGCCGACAAGCTCATCCCGCTCACCGGATACGAGGTCGCGACGCGCCTTTCGTATTTGCTGTGGAACGATACGCCCGACGAAGACCTCCTCGACGCGGCGGAGTCGGGCGACCTCGACTCCGAGGCCGGCATCGAAGCGCACGCGCGACGGCTCCTCGACGACCCGCGCTCGGTCGGGCCAGTCGACGATTTCCATGCGCAATGGCTGCAGCTCGCCAAATACGACAATCTGTCGAAAGATCCGGCGCTCTATCCAGGCTTCGACGCCTCTGTCTCGGCGTCGATGAAGGAAGAGACGCAGCGATTCATTCGTCACGTCGCGCTCGAGCAATCCGGCAGCTTCGAGGACCTGCTGCTTTCCACGACGACGTTCGTCGACGATAACCTCGCCGCGATCTACGGCCTCGAAGGCACCTACGGATCCGATTTCGTCGAGGTCGAGCTCGACCCGACGCAGCGTGCGGGCCTCCTCACCCAGCCGGGTTTCCTGGCCTCGCACGCCTACACGACGACGTCGTCGCCGATCCATCGCGGCGTGTTCGTCCAGCGCCGCGTCCTCTGCGCGAAGATTGCGGATCCGCCGGGGGACGTCGACACGACGCTCCCGCCCTTCTCCGAAGACATCAAGACCACCAAACAAGCGGTGGAGGTGCATACCTCGCCCGAGGCGTGCGTCGGGTGCCACAGCATGATCAACGCGCCCGGCTACGCGCTCGAGAGCTTCGACGCCGTCGGCGCATGGCGCACGACCGAAAACGGCGAGCCCGTCGACCCGACGGGGACCTTCACGCTCGACGGCGCAAAGACCGACGTGGCCGGGCCGATCGACCTGGTGAAACAGGTCGCGGAGAGCGACGCGGCCGGCGCCTGTTACATGCGGCAATGGTACCGCTACGGATTCGCGCGCGAAGAGACCGACGCCGACGAATGCACGATGGATGTGCTCGAGACGAAGCTTCGCGAGAGCGGCTTCAACATCAAAGAGATGCTCGTGGCATTCACCCTCACGAAGACGTTCCGATACCGCATCGAAGAGGAGGTCGGCCAATGAGGCGCCGCTGGTTCTTGAGAGGCGCGCTCGGCGCGACCTTGGGATTGCCGCTGCTCGAGTCCCTCCGGCCGCGCGAAGTCCAGGCGGCGCCGGGCGAAGACCAGCGCCTCGTCGTGTTCTTCTGCTGCAATGGCGTGAACATGGACAAATGGTGGCCGGACGCTTCTTATGGCGCCATCAGCGAGGCATCGTTCGGCCCCGATCGAGGTCTCTACCCGCTCGCGCCGTTTGCGAACAAACTGGTGATTCCACGCGGGATGCACATGTCCCCGCGTGGTTTTGGCTGGGACGCGAGCGCCGGCGACGACCACGCCAAGGGAATGGGCTGCAAGCTCACCGCGCGCCGACTATTGGATGGAAGTGTCTATGCCGACGGCATCAGCGTCGACCAGCACATCGCCAGCGTCGTGAACCCCGGCGGTTCTCCCGCGCTCACGCTCATGGCGGGGTGGCGCGCCGACGGCGTGCTCGGCCACATCTCGTATATGGGCAGCAACCAGCCCGTCACCGCGGAGAACAACCCGCAGCTCGCCTATCTCGATATCGTCGGGCTCGGAAACCTCGACGATGAAGCCTTGGCGCGCCTGCAGGCTCGGAGGGAGAGCGTGCTGGACCTCGTGAAAGGCGAATACGAGTATTTGCTGAGCCGCGATTTGAGCAAAGCGGACCGCACCAAGCTGGAAAAGCACTTCGACACGGTTCGCGATCTCGAGACGAGCATCAACGGCACCATTCCGTGTCGGCTGGATCCGACGCGGGAGGCGGAGCTCGAGGGCATCAACCCCGACACCGTCTCGAACGACTCCGAATACCGCACGATCGGGCGAATGCAACTGGACGTCCTCGCCCTCGCCATTGCCTGCGGATCGACGCGTGTCGCCACGATGATGTGGGGCTCCGGCGCCGGGGGACCCATCTTCACGTGGGACGGGATGAGCCACCAATACAACCATCACAAGCTCTCCCACGGAAACACCATGGACGACAACTCCGGCGGAGAGGTCGCAGGTTACGAAGAAATGCTCTTCGACATCGACCAATGGTACGCAACGGAGTTCGCCTACCTGCTGGGCAAGCTCGCCGACTACGACGAAGAAGGCACGAGCGTCCTCGACAAGACCGCCGTCGTCATGATGAACGAGCTCTCCCACGGCAAAGACCACGACTTTCGCGATTTGCCGGTCGTCATCGCGGGCAGTTGCGGCGGCTACTTCAAACAAGGCCAATACATCAAAGTCACGGCCCAGGCCGACACCCGCAACGACGCCGACGCCCCGCACAACAAACTTCTCACCACGTTGTGTAATGCAATGGGCGTGGCAGAGACCCATTTCGGCGCGTCCGACCTCGGTGAGGACGGCGAATTCGACGAGCTCAAAGCGTGAGCGCCGCGACGAAAGCTGTGGTCCTCGCAGCGGCGCTCGCGTTCGCGGGCGCTTGCTCCGAATCGGGCGGGGATGGCGGGGCAGGCGGCTCGGGAGGTGGGGGCGGAACGCCCAGTGATGGAGGTACCCCCAATGCGGGCGGCAACCCGTCCTCGGGCGGCAGCCCCGGTGTTGGTGCGGGCGAGCCCGGCGGAGGTGGATCCGGCGGGAGCCCGCAGGCGCTTTTGCTCAGTGACGGATTCGAGGCCGACGCTGTCGGCGCGATGCCGGATCCGGACACCTGGGTGCCTTCGATTACCGGAGACGGCACGATCGAGGTGAGCAACGAGCGCGCCCATAACGGCACGCAGAGCCTTCACGTCGTCTCGCCGAGCGGGTCCTATGAGACGTTCGTGCATACCACGATGCCGTTCCCCGTCACGAATAACACCTTTTGGGGACGTCTATATTTCTATATCGACAGCACCATGCCCACCGACTTCGTCCATTGGACGGTGATGGAGGCACGCGGCCAAGGCTCCGACAACCGGGTTCGGATCGGCGGAATCAACAACGGGTCCGACCAGGGCTTTTATGGCCATTCGTTCCTGTTCAACGTCGAGACGCAGGGCCAGGGAGAGATCGCCATCGACGACGAACCGCGTCCGCAGGTCCCGGCAGGCACCTGGATGTGCATCGAGTGGATGTACAAGGGCGTCGAAGGCCAGAACGAGTCGCGGTTCTTCTGGGACGGTGTGGAGCGGACGAAGCTGCACGCGGAGGTTGACTTCTTCGAGGGGATTTACGCGATGCCCGCGTTCGACAGGTTGTATGTCGGGTGGGGGATCTATCAGCCTATCGACGAGCCTTACGAGGTTTGGATCGATGACGTGGCTGTGGCGGGGGAGCGGATTGGGTGTGATTGAGGGGTAGGGGCGCGGCGGTCGCGCCCCGGCGGGGCCATTGCGGCGGGGCGTGCGGGTGGCCGAAGCTGCGCGACGCCCATGGGCGCCTGGGAGGCGATGTTGCATCGTCGCCGTCGGTTGTCGCCGTCGGTTGTCGCCGTCGGTTGTCGCCGTCGGTTGTCGCCGTCGGTTGTCGCCGTCGGTTGTCGCCGTCG
>JABFXY010000186.1 GCA_013361525.1 Polyangiaceae bacterium
GTCGGGGAGGTGGGATTTGAACCCGGCCCCCTCGGTCATGACACCGAGGTTCGACGCGGTTCTGACAGGGTAGGGGAGACGAAGCCCGGTTCTAAGCCCGCGGAACCGACACGCCGTGTCCCATCTGAGGCTCATGTCCAGGCGCAGGACGCCGAGCTCGCGGGGCTGATCGAGGAGTCGCTCGCGATCGCCACCGGCACCAGGAAGATGCGCCATGACCGGCGCCCCGGGGCGGTGCGGGCGCGGCTACTCAGGGGCGCCGAGATCCTCGCAGCTCGGAGGACGGCGTGATCGACCTCCGCCACGGCGACAACTTCTGGGTCCTGCCGATGCTCGCCCCGAACTCGGTAGACGCGTTCGTGACCGATCCGCCGAGCGGGATCGGCTTCTTGGGCACGGACTGGGACAGCGACAAGGGCGGCCGTCGCCAGTGGATCGCGTACATGGCGGTCCGCTTCCGGCGCGCGCTCGAGGTGCTGAAGCCGGGCGCCCACGGCGTCGTTTGGGCGCTGCCGCGCACGTCGCATTGGACCGCCACGGCGCTCGAGGACGCTGGCTTCGAGATCCGAGACGTCATCACGCATGTCTTCGGCCAAGGCATGCCGAAGTCCCTCGGCGTCTCGAAAGCGATCGACAAGGCGGCCGGGGCAACGCGGCCCGTCGTCGGTACCCGGACGCTCACCGGGAACGCGGCGCTCTCCACCAAAGAGAAGGGCGGAACGTACGGCGTCGACGTCGGCACCGCTCCGGCGAAGGAGGTACCTGTCACGGCTCCGGCGACCGATGAGGCGCGCGCGTGGGATGGGTGGGGCACGGCGCTGAAACCTGCGAGCGAGCATTGGATCCTCGTTCGCAAGCCGCTCGAATCGACCGTTGCGGCGAACGCGCTGAAGCACGGCACGGGCGGGATCAACATCGACGGCTGCCGCATCGGATGGGACCCGACATCGCTCGCAAAGGACACCGCGCGGAGAGCCAAACCGCGCACCGATATCCGTGGCGGCTCGATTCACGCGGGCGGCGGGAAGCCTGGCGGCTTTATCGGCGACGCTGAATCACCAAAGGGACGATGGCCGTCGAACTTCTCGCTCGAGCATCACCACGACTGCGAGCTCGTCGGCATGAAGAAGGTGCGGGGATCCAACCTCGCCGGACCCGCGCCCAAGGCCGGGCCTGCGTGGTTCGACGGCGCCGGCTTCGAGCACCAAGCGGGCGCCGCACGCGCGCGAGGGCAAGAGCTCGCGCCCGATGGCTTCGAGACCGTTGAGAATTGGAAGTGCGTCGAGGGCTGCCCGGTGCGGACCCTCGACGAGCAGAGTGGAGAGCGCCCGGGCATGTCGGGCGGAGGCAAGCACCGTTCGGACTACGACGGTGGGCTGTTCGGCGGCATCGACTCCACGACGACCGCGCGTGGAGACACTGGAGGGGCGTCACGCTTCTTCTACTGCGGCAAGGCGACGCGCGCCGAGCGCGGCGATGACAACGATCACCCGACCGTCAAACCGATCGAGCTCGTGCGCTACCTGATCCGGCTGGTAACGCCGCCGGGCGGCACGGTGCTCGACATCTTCATGGGCTCTGGCACGACGGGCATCGCCGCGGTCGCGGAGGGCGTGTCGTTCATCGGGATCGACGACCAGGAGAAGAACGTCGCGATCGCGCGGTCGAGGCTCATCGCTGACTCGCCGCTCTTCGCGGCCGCTGGAGGCGTTCGGTGAGAACCAATTCCGATGCTTCCGAGCGGCCGATCACCGTCGACCTCTTCTCAGGGTGCGGCGGCATATCCGTCGGTCACAAGCGGGCGACCGGTCGCGATCCCGACTACGCCGCGAACCACGACGAGATCGCGCTCGGCGTGCACGCACGGAACCATCCCATGACGACGCATCTACTCGGCGACGTCTGGCACCGCCGACCGCATCATGTCGCTCGCGGGCGTCGAGTCGGCCACGTGCACGCATCCCCCACGTGCATCGACTTCTCACGCGCGAAGGGCGCGCCGCTCGAGCACGCTGAGGCCACGAAGATCCGCGCGCTCGCGTGGGTCGTTCGTCCATGGCTCCGCGAGGCTCCGCCGGACGTGCTCACGATGGAGAACGTGGTCGAGTGGGAAGGGTGGTGCAGGCTCGACAACGACGGCAAACGCATCGAGGCGGAGAAGGGGCGCACCTTCAAGCGCTTCGTTCGAATGATTCGAAGCTTCGGCTACTCGGTCGACTGGCGCGCGCTCTCGGCTCACTACTACGGCGACGCGACGACCCGACGCCGTCTCTTCCTGATCGCTCGACGCGACGGACGGCCCATCCGATGGCCAGAGCCAACCCACGGACCGGGGACGGGCAAGCCGTTCCGATCCGCGGCGGAATGCATCGACTTTGACCTGCCGTGCCCCAGCATCTTCGACGAAGATCGCGGGCTGAAAGCGCCGACGCTCGCGAGGATCGCACGGGCGGTCCGGAAGCACGTGCTCGATGCGGAGGAGCCATTTGTCGTCGGTGGTCACGCCTGGGCGATGATCCACCGCAGCAACGGCGAGCGGCCCGGGCAGGCTCCGCGCATCTACGACATTCGGGAACCGCTCGGCACCGTCGTCGCTGGCGGAAACAAGCACGGCCTCGTCGCAGTCTGTTTGGTGAAGCACTACGGCGGCCACGAGGGGAGCGGCCTCGACGTGCGGGAGCCGCTCGGTGCGGTGACGACGAGGGACCATCACGCGCTCGTCGCTTGTTCGCTGCACACGGACCGGCGTCGCGCGGTTCGCGAGCTTCTGAGCCGCCATGAACCGGACGAGCGCCAAGGCCAGCTCTTCGGCAAGGACCCGTGGAAGGTCTACGTCGGAGGCGAGGCGTACGAGATCGCCGACATCGGCATGCGCTCGCTCACGCCGAGAGAGCGCGCCCGATCGCACTCCTTCCCCGAGGACTTCGTGCTCGACCGAGACGCCAACGGCGACGAGGTGAGCCCGACGAAGCAGGGCAAGCTGGTCGGCAACAGCGTCCCGACGATGATGGCGGCGGCGGTGATCGGCGCGAACCGAACCGCTCTGGAGGTCGCCGCCGCATGATCCCCCTTCACTTCTGCGTCTTCGACGGCCGCACGACGGCAACCAAAGAAGACCGCCTCTTCCGCGAGCAGCACTGGAAGAAGCTCGACTTCGACCACGCCCGCGTTGAAGGAGTAACGCTCGTCGTGCCGTGCGGCTGCGGCGTCGAACACCGCATCGCGACCGATTCCCCGCCCGCCGAGCCGCACCGCGACGAAGGCCGGACGTGGTTCTGGCGCCAGCCCAACGACGGCGACATGACCGAGCGCAAGCCGGTCGATGACCTCGTGCGTCGGTACCGCGAGAGCGTGCGCGACGTCACCCGTGCATTCGAGCTGCTCGACGCCTCGGAGGAGCGAATGCAGACGAGCCTCCGGCGCAACGAGAAGCGCACCTTCGACCGCCCACGCCTCAGCGACGTGCTCGACCAGCTCAAGCGGTCGACCTGGGAGGAGATCGCCGCCCGGCTCGAGGTGCGCCGCCTCCTCTCGATGGCTCGCGCCGCGGAACTCGACAAGCGCCTCGACAGTGGCGAGCTCCCGGAGCCGACCCTCACGACAATCGCAGACTTCGGCGCGTTCTACCAAGAGCAGGCCGGCGAGATGGTGCGGGAGCGCGTGCGCGAGGTCTTCGACCTGCTGAGGCCACCCGGCAGCCGATACAAGACCAACACAGAGTTCGAGATCGGGCCGCGCGTCGTCCTGTCGTGGATGATCGAACACGGCTGGTCGCATCCCTTCCGGGTGCGCTACGGCAGCGGCTACGGCGCCTCGCCACGCGCTCAGCTCCTCGCGCTCGAGACGACGTTTCAGATGCTCGACGGCCGCGGCACGGTGGCCAAGACCAACAACGGGCTGCTCGTCGACGCCATCAACGGGTGCGGCAAAGACGGCCGCGGCGCGACCGAGTACTTCGCGTTCCGCGCCTGCAAGAACGGGAGCCTGCATCTGACGATGAAGCGGCTCGACCTGCTCGCGAAGCTGAACCGAATCGCCGGCGGAAAGAACCTGAAGCCTGGCGAGGCCGCGTGATGCCCTGCGAACGCACCCGCACTGTCGATCCAGAAGGCGTCGAGCACGACTGGACGATTTGCACCAACGAGCGCCCGAAGAAGGCGCCCCCGTGCTTCGTCTGTGGTGAGCCGGCCGATTACCTCTGCGACTTCCCGGACAAGCGGCACCGGTCGGGCACGTGCGATCGCGACCTTTGCAACGGTTGCCGCAGGACGCAGGTCACGAAACGCCATGTGCCCATCGACGTGAGCAGCAAGGCGGCGTGCGGCTGGGATCTCACAGAGGAGGGCAAGGCCTACTACGGCAAGATCCGTATCGTCGAGGACATCGACTTCTGTCCGGAACACGACGAGGCGACGCGAAACGTGGTCCTTGCGCCGTGGATGTTCGAGCGATGATCCGCGTCCTCACCGAAACCCGGACCGTCTACCGCTCGGAGGTCGGTCGCCGCGGCCGCCTCACGAAGCGCGCGGCCTATCGGGATGCGGCGTGGCAGGCTTGGCGCGCGAAGTACCCGTGCACCTGCGAGCCCGATACGGCTTTCGAGTGCCCGGCTCACCGCGACTGCATGTGCCCAGACGGCGACCCGCC
The DNA here is from genome assembly GCA_013361525.1 of Polyangiaceae bacterium. Lineage (GTDB taxonomy): Bacteria > Myxococcota_A > Polyangia > Polyangiales > Polyangiaceae > Xiheicaenibacterium. Next base: position 4,648 of record JABFXY010000186.1, read on the forward strand.
GCGTTGCGATCGGTGTCGCGCCGCTGAGCATCGCCGGAAGGTGATCGACCGGCTCGCTCGGTACCTGATGTGGCGGGATGCGAGGTCCGCGCGATGACCCACCCCGAAGGCACCGTCCTCGCCCAAGGCTTCGCCATCGCCGTCGTTGTCGCAGGCTGCCCGGCGTACAACCGCTCCAACGGCTGGGTGACGCTCCTGCTCGTCGGGGACAGCTACAGCGAGCCGATCGGATATCACCTCGAATACGAACCCGACGTCGAGCGGCTGAGGCAGTGGCGTCGGATCGGCTTCTGCGGCAACGTTCGCGCGCTCTTGGGGATCGATGCGCCGCGGGGGCGGGCGTGACCGCGCGCCGATGGTGGCTACTCGGCGGCCTGCAAGGTGGGCTCTCTGGCTCGTACCACTACATCGTGGACGGCGGGCCAGGCTTCCGGGCTGCGTGTGGTGCCCGCTCGGTGGGCAAGTTCGTCAAGTGCGACGAGACGCAAGCGGAGCGAGCGAAGCGACGTTGTAAGAGGTGCGTGTTTGCGAGAACGCCGGAGGCGATGGCAATCGCGGCCACGTTGGAGAAGGGATGACCATCCTCGTCCACACCGCCCGCCTCTCGCCGGCGCTCCGCGGTCGCTCCGACGTGCTCGACATCACCCGAAAGAGCGGATGCGCGCTCGGCCGCCTCTTCGCACCATCGTGGAAGATTCTTGGGCCCGGTCTTGAAGCGAGGAAGCGCGCGGCAGCACTCCGTGAGCGCTCGGTGGATCTCGACGCGCTCTCCGACGAGGCGGTCCGGATCGAGCGCGAGGCTTGGGAGGCGTATGTCCCGGCCTACACCGCCGAGATGCGCGAGAGCTACCGCTGTCACCGCGCGCGCTGGAACGAGCTGCTCGCTCGCGAATCGGTCACGCTCGTCTGCTACTGCCCCGGCAAGCCGCCGGCGCTCCGGTGTCACCGCGTGCTGCTGGCCGAGATTCTGGTGAAGCTCGGCGCCACGTACGCCGGAGAGGCCGGACATTCAATGTCCTAGGACATTGCTCGGCACTCCTCGCCGGCGCCGTGCTCGCCCATTCTCGTGGGTATGAGCACCAACGAAGAGCAAGCGATCAGCGAGAGCTCCTGGACCGCGCGCGGCGAGTTCGGGATGTACGGCCGGCATCAGATCCGCGTCTACGAGCGCGTCGCTCGGTTCGAGCGACGCTGCGACGAGGGCTGGGAGACGCTGGTCGAGGTCCACCGC
>JABFXY010000073.1 GCA_013361525.1 Polyangiaceae bacterium
GGGCGCCGCCGCACGCGACATGACTCCATCAGCGCCACACCCTGCGGTGCGTTCACCCACGTGGCGTGGGGCTTGCGACCTCTCAGACGGCAAGAAGGAGACTTCACCATGAAGGTCGGAGAGCTGATGACGCGCGAAGTGGGCACGTGCCGTCGGGATCAGACGTTGAACATCGCGGCGCAGATCATGTGGGAGCACGATTGCGGGAGCGTGCCGGTCGTCGATTCCTACGGCCGCGTCATCGCGATGATCACGGACCGCGACATCTGCATGGCGGCGTACACGCAGGGGAAGGCTCTATCGGAGATCTACGTCTCCACCTGCGCTTCCGAGGATCTCGTTTCGGTTCGGGAGGAAGAGGAGATCGAGACGGTCGAGGAGCTCATGCGGCAGCATCAGATCCGCCGCGTTCCGGTCGTCGACGACCGCGGCCGCGCGGTCGGCATCCTCGCCATGGGCGACCTCGCGGTGAACGCCCACGTGAGCCCCGCGAAAGGTCACGAGCTCAGCTCGGATTCGATCGCTGGCACGCTCGCAGCCGTCTCGGAGCCGAGCCCGATCAAGAATGCGGCCTAAAACCGAAACAACGAAGCCCAGAGCTCACACCCGTGGCGAAGCGCCGAGCAACCGGCCCGCTCGCCCATCAGGGCGGGCCGGTTGCGAGGTAAACCCGAGCCAGCTCTGGACTTGGCAATGTTCGGCTACCCTCTCGCCGAGCATGGCCGTCTACGTCGACGAGATCAGGACCTGGTCCTGGGCCCTTCCGCCGTTTCACCGCGGAAGCTGCCACCTGACGGCGGACACGGAGGCGGAGCTGCACGAGCTCGCCGCACGGATCGGTCTTCACCGCGCTTGGTTCCAGCCGAAGTCGCGCCCTCATTACGATCTGACGCCGGCCGGTCGCGAGCGAGCGCTCGAAGCCGGCGCGATCTTCCTCACGGCGCGTGAGCAAATCTTGCGGCGTCGGCGCGACAAGGGTTAGTCGACCTTCGTGCCGACAGCTCGCGCCTCGATCGTGGCGGTCCTCGCGTTCGTCGCCGGCTGCGCCGGCTACGCGCGCCCAGTCGAGCCCCGACCGAGGCCGCCGCGGCCTTCGGGGCCGGCACCGTCGTTCACCCTGACGGCGTTCGATGTCGGAACGGGCCTCGCCGTGTTCGTGCGCGGCGAAGACTTCACGCTCCTGTACGACGGTGGGAGCAACGACGATCGCAAGCTCGGGCCGGACAATCGCCTCCTCGCATATCTACGCCCCGCGCTCGGTCCGCCCGACGCAGCCGAGTGTGCCGATGAGGATGCACCGAGGTCGAACGAATCGTCCCGAACGCTCGATCACCTCTTTCTCTCGCATCCGCACCGCGACCATCTGCAGCTCTTGCCGGATGTCCTGCGCTGCCACCACGTGGCGAACGTGTGGGAGTCGGGCCTCGAGGGAGACACCGCCGGATACCGCACGTTTCGGGACGCAATCACGTCCGAACGTGGCGTCGTCCACCACGTCGGCGGTCGCGACTTCACGTCGGGTCACAGCTTTCGCCTCGGCCGCTCGGCGAGCGCGGTGGTGCTCTCGGTCCGCCCGGACGCGAAAGAGCCGAACGATGCATCCATCGTGCTGCGCCTGGATCTCGGCGGCACGCGCGTGCTTCTGATGGGCGATGCGACGGGCGGCGAACGGCGCGTCCCGGAGGCTCCGCCGGACCGCGGCAGCACCGAGCAATCGCTCCTCTCTTTGGGCCGAAAAGCGCTCGCTGCGGACGTGCTCGTGGTCGGTCACCACGGATCGAAGACGTCGACGCGAGCGGCGCTGCTCGACGCGGTCCGGCCGAAAGTTGCGGTCGTGAGCAGCGGTCCGATGCCGTACGCGGGCGTCGTCCTGCCCGACCGCGACATCATCGATCTCCTGGTTTCGCGCGGCATCAAGGTGCACCGAACCGATGAAAGCGACGACAAATGCCGCGACGCCGAATCGAAGGTGGGGCGCGATCACGACGGTTCACCGGGCGGCTGCAGCGCCGTTACCGTCGAGGTCGAAAGGGGCACCCTCATGCGCGTCACGCACGAGCCGGCGTCGGACTGACTGGTCGCACACGGCGAACGGTGCTTTGATCGCGGGACCCATGAAGCGTGCGGACTTCCTCCATGAGTCTCTCAGCGGAACCGCCTCGGCGATCGCCCGACGTGCAGCGTCGAGCGTGAAGGCGAAGTCGAACGACAAGAAGAGAGGCAACGGGTCGAAAGCAGACCGTCACGCGACCGAGCCGGAGGCGCCGAAGAAGACCGAGCGCCCCCCGCAACATCCCGAAGCGCTCATCGCCTTCATGATGAAGGACTGGAAGCCGCGGGATAAGCGACTGCCGGCGCGCATGCCGAACGCCGACGCCTTCGCGAAGCGACGCAGCGCCTTGTCGAAGCGTTTTCCGGGCGACTGGATCGTCATCCCGACCGGCCACGAGAAGGTGCGCGCCAACGACACGGTGTATCGATTCCGCCCGGGGAGCGACTTCTTCTATCTCACCGGCAACCTCGAGCCCGATTGCGTGCTCGTCCTCGAGCCGAAGCGCGGCGGCGGCCACAACCATGTCCTCTTCGTCGAGCCGAACCCGGGTCGGAGCGACAAGACCTTCTTCACCGACCACGCGAAGGGGGAGCTCTGGGTGGGCCCGCGCCTCGGCGTGCGCGAGAGCCGCGCGCGGTTCGGCGTGCACGAGTGTCGAGGTATCCCGGATCTGCCGGCGTACCTGAAGAGCATCAAACAGGCTGCGAAGAAGACGGTCCGCGTCCTTCGCGGCTTCAGCGACAAGGTCGATCGGTCGCTCACGAAGTCGAACGCCGACGCCGAGCTGGGCGAGTTCCTCTCCGAGATGCGCCTCATCAAAGACGATCTCGAGATCCGCGAGCTTCAGGCGGTCGTCGCCTCCACGAGGCGCGGGTTCGAGGACGTCATCGTATCGCTCCGCAAAGCCAAGACGGAGCGCGAGATCGAAGGCGCGTTCAACGTGCGCGCGCGCGTGGAGGGCAACGACGTCGGTTACGGCACGATCGCGGCGGGCGGCGCCAACGCCTGCATTTTGCATTGGACGCGCAACGACGCGCCGCTCAAGAAGCGCGAGCTGCTCCTCCTCGACGCGGGCGTCGAAGGCAATCAGCTCTACACGGCGGACATCACGCGCACGCTTCCCATCTCGGGGAAGTTCTCGAAAGAGCAACGCGAGGTCTACGACCTCGTATGTGCCGCACAAGCCGCTGCGCTCGCCGCGGTCAAACCCGGCAACGACTTCATGGAGCCGAATCGCGCCGCGCAGCGTGTCCTCGCGGAGGGGCTCACGAAGATGGGTATCTTGCGCGACGCCGAGCAGGCGTTGAAGCCCGAGCAACAGCTTCAAAAGCGATACACGCTCCACAACACGAGCCACATGCTCGGCATCGACGTCCACGATTGCGCGAAGGCCCGCCAAGAGGTCTACCGCTACGGAAAGCTCGTTCCGGGTATGGTCCTCACGATCGAGCCGGGCCTCTACTTCCAGCCCGACGATCTGACGGTCCCGGAGAAGTATCGGGGCATCGGCGTGCGCATCGAGGACGACGTGCTCGTCACGAAGACCGGAATGAAGAATTTGTCGCAATCGATCCCCCGCACGTCGAAGGACGTCGAGGCGTGGATGGCGAAGATCTGGTCGACCGTCGGGTGAAGCTCGCGTCTCTCGTTTTGCGCGTGCGCCTTCGGCGAACCGCGCTGCGTCACCAGGGTCACGACCGTGGCTCCGTGACGCTGTGACATAGCCCGACCTAGGTCATTCCGTGGCAGTTCCGTCGCCACCCTCCGTTGGCATGCTGCGCGCACCAACGGAGGGGTAGCCATGGAGTTGAACCACGACCCGCGGGCGCGGCGCATTCAGCAGTTGAAGGACGCGCTCCGGGAGCTGCTCGAGTTGCTGGACGAAGCCGAGAACGACCCGGGCTCGATCCTCGACTTCGACGACCGAACGATTGAACACCGGTGGAAGGTCGCCGTCGCGCGCGCGAAAATGGTGAGCGGCGCTTACGATCATCCGCGGCGCTCGTAGCTCGCCTTCTGCCCTGCCGAGCGACGCCGGAGCGACTACACTCCGAAGCTCGAGGGATCGCCGTGTCGTCGTCGGGTGGGATGGTATTGCCGGAGGAAGCCTGCCGGTCGCTTCTCGACCATTGGGCCGACGGCACGTTCTTGCTCGACCGAAGCCTCACGATTCGTCGAGCCTGCGACAAGGCTGCGCGCCTTCTCGGCATCTCCACGGATCGGCTCGCCGGAACGTCGCTCGTCGACCTCGCGTGGGATCCGGGGACGTTCGACGATATGCGAACCGACCTCCCCGGATCGGCATCCATTCGGCGGGCGTGGGGTATTCGCTCATTGCGGGCGAGCGACGGTAGACGTCTCTTCGTCGAAATGGTCGCGCACGGCCGCGACGACGAAATCGTCTGCATCGCTCACGACGTGACCGCGCGCGCGTCGGTCGAAGAGCGGCTCGCGCGAAGTGAAGCGAGCTTTCGTGCGCTCATCGAGCGCTCCTGCGACATGATCGCCGTCCATCGCGAAGGACGGATCGTCTACGCGAACTCGGCGCTCGCGACGCTTCTCGCGTGGACGACCGCGGACGAGCTCGTCGGCTCTCCGCTCATCGAGCTCGTCCACCCCGAAGACCGGCCGCAGACGGCCGAGCGAATTCGCAGCTTGCGCGACGACTCGAGCACCGTCCCCTTCGTCGAGGTACGGCTACTTCGCAAAGACGGTGGTCACCTGCCCGCCTGGGTCGGCGCCGTGAACGTCGTATTCGACGGTTTGCCCTGCATCCTCGCGATCGGACGCGACATGACGGAGCAACGCCGCCTTCAAGCGCAGCTCGCGCTCGCCGATCGGATGGCGTCCCTCGGGACGCTCGCCGCAGGCGTTGCCCACGAGATCAACAATCCGCTGACGTACGTGTTGCTCGGGCTCGACGCCGTGTCGGGTCGATTGCGACGGGCTCGAAAGCACATCGAGCGCGGTGCGCCGCCGGCCGAGCTGTCCGCGACGCTCGACGACGTCGATGCATTGCTCGAGACGACCACCGAAGGCGCCCAGCGCGTCCGGAAGATCGTCTGGGATTTGCGCCGATTCGGCCGCGCCGAAGAGGACACCCGCGCGCTGGTCAGCGTCGAGAGCGCGATCGATCTCGCCGTGGGAATGGCGACGCACGAGCTGCGGCATCGCGCGCGGGTGGAGCGGCATGACCAAGGGGAGATGCCGCCGGTCTCGGCGAACGAAGGGCGGCTCGCACAGGTGTTCCTCAACCTGCTCATCAATGCGGCGCATTCATTCCCCCAGCAGGTCGATCGCAATCGGATCGACATTCGGACACAATCGAACGAGACGTCCGTCGTCGTGCACATCTCCGACAACGGCAGCGGCATCGCGACCGAGCACCTGCCGCGCCTCTTCGATCCGTTCTTCACGACCAAACCCGTCGGAATGGGAACCGGCCTCGGGCTATCGGTCTGCCACGGCATCATTTCGTCCTTCGGCGGAACGATCACCGTCGAGAGCACGCTCGGCGAAGGAAGCACCTTCACCGTGACGCTTCCGACGCAGCTCGGACCGCCGTCTCAGCGGCCCAGCCAAAGCCGACCCGACATGAGCGGCCGGCCGCGCCGGCTGCGCGTGCTCGTCGTCGACGACGAAGAGGCGATCGGCAGGTCGCTCGGCGCTGCGCTCGCCTCACTCGGCGAAATCGTGACCGCTTCGACGGTGGCGCGCGCGAAAGAGATGATCCTGGTGGATCCCACGTTCGACATCGTCCTGACCGACGTGCGGATGCCCGACGAAGGCGGATTGGGCCTTCGCCGATGGCTGAAAGATCACCATCCCGGTCTTTCGGGACGCGTCCTGTTCATGACCGGCGGCCGACTGGAAGACCACGAGCGCGCGGAGCTCGACGATCAGCCGGAGCTTTTATTGGTCAAACCCTTCGATTGCAGCGATCTCGTGACGCGGATCGAAGCGCTGGTGTCGCCAGGCAAGCCACGGCTCGGTCGCTGACGAGCGGTCGTCGGAACAACCACGCCCGGCCGATTGTCTCGGGACCAAGATGCGAAAGCCGCGAGTCAAGGTCATCGCTGCAGGTGTCCTCTCGTGCTCGCTCCTCGGCATCGCGGTTTTGTACGTCGTCGTGGTGGACATGCCGGGCGAAAGCCGGAAACCGCCGCTCCCGGCGCTATCGGAGGAGGAAAGCACCGCGCGCGAGCGCCTGCGCGCCGACCTCGACGTGCTCGCGCGCCAGATTGGCGATCGCAATACGAGGGCCCTCGAGGGGCTCGAGCGTGCGGCTGCCTTCATCGAAGAGCGACTTCGCGCAGCCGAGTATTCACCGGCGCGGCAGACCTTCGACACGAAGGGTATTCCGACCTCCAACATCGAAGTGGTGATCACAGGAGAGCAGCCGACGTCACTCGTCGTCGGCGCCCATTACGACACGGCTTGGAGCTGCCCCGGCGCGAACGACAACGGCACCGGCGTCGTCTCGCTGTTGGAGCTCGCACGCCGTCTCCACGGCATTCGCCCAAAGCACACATTGCGCCTCGTCTTCTTCACGAACGAGGAACCGCCCCATTTCGACACCGAGCTCATGGGGAGCTTCGTGTATGCAAACCAATTGGCGGCGATCGGGACGCAAGTCGTTGGCATGTTGAGCCTCGAGACGATGGGCTTTTACAGCGACGAAGAAGGAAGCCAGCGCTACCCGCCCGTCATCGGCGCCGTCTATCCGAGCCGCGGCAACTTCATCGGCTTCATCGGTAACGTCGGTAGTCGCGCGTTGGTGCGCGAGACGGTCAGCCTGTTTCGCGACGTCGCGACCATTCCGTCGGAGGGAACCGCTGCGTTCGCGACCATTCCGGGCGTGGGGTGGAGCGACCACGCCTCATTTTGGAGACACGATTGGCCGGCGCTGATGGTCACCGATACGGCGCCATTTCGATACGAGCATTACCACACGTCGGAAGACACTATCGACAAGGTCGATTTCGACGGGCTCGCCCGCGTCACCATCGGCCTCGAGCACGTGATTCGAAAGCTCGCCAAAGCGCATTGAAGCGATCGATTACGACATCGCTTTGGCACAGGCTTTTGCCAGCGACTTCTCCGCGGCGGTACCTTGCTTTTTCTCCGATAGCGACGGTCGCATCGCGACGATCTGCTTCGCGAGGTCACGTGCGATCGTCGAAGTGGCCGCGCACAGATTCAGAAAGGCGAGCGCCCGCGCGCTGAAGGTTTCGACCTCGTCCTCGACGGCCGAGAGGCGAAGCGTGAGCGCCGGGAGCAGATCGTCGGCAGGTATTGCCGCAAAGATCGAGGCGGATTGCTTCTTGTCGGCAATCGACGGATCGGCCTCGAGACGGTCCAGAAACGGCTCCAGCGCCGCTGCGCCGACCGAGCCCAACGCCTCGGCGACGACGGCCGGCTGAAATCCCGATGTGTACGCCTCGAGGAGCTCGTCGACGCCGCGCACATCACCCAGAATGCCGAGCGCCCGGGCGCCGACCTTGGCCTGGGCCGGATCCGATAGCCGCATTCGAAGCATGGCGACGAAGGTCTCGACCGACTCCACATCACCGAGCGCGGCGAGGGTGAATGCGGCCGCTTGTCGGACGCCGGCGACGACATCGCCGACCAGGCTCGCTCGAAGCGCGGGGATCGCTTCGACATGCCCTCCTGCCGCGATCGCCGCGAGCGCGTCGACGCGCGTCTTCTGGCTCGAGGCGTGGATGGCGCGGTAGACCATTTCGGCGCTCGACCGACGGACGCTCCCGTCGCCTCGAATGCGCGCTAGCGACTCTTGCGCATGCGCGACGAGCGCCGGGTCTTCACGCCGCTTTATGTACCGCACGAGAAGCTCCGTCGCCTCGGGTGTTCCGATCCGCTCGAGGACTTGGATCGCCGTCAGCTTCGCGACGCGCCCCGTTGCGCGCGTTTCACCGGCCTTCGCGCCGTCCTGAGACGACGACGGCCCCAGGGCGCGCTCGGCCGCAACCAATCCTGTCTCGGGCAGCGCAGCGACGGCGCGCGCGACGAACGCTGTCGCGCCACCGTCCGCCCACGTGGGATACAACGTGCGCGCGAGCTCTTCGGGCGGCTTGGATTCGTAGTACCGCGCGTAATGGGCAATCGCCTCGTAGCGGTTGATCTTCCCTGCCCCACGAAGCGCCGTCACTTCCCGTGGGGAGCGTTCTTCCTCGATGGTGCGGACGAGCACGCTCGGATGGGTCGAAACCCGCGTGAGCCTCGACTGCTCGACCGGCGCGGCACCCGCGAGTCGCGTCAACGCAATGCCGAGGACCTGGTGCACTTTGATGAAGTCGTCGACCTTGTCGGCGGGATCCTGGCGTGTAGCGATCGTGCGAACGAGCTCCGCTTGTTTCGTGAGGCCGAGCTCGTCGAGACGTACCGAAATGGGGTCTGCAAAGCGCGGGACGACCGACGAAAGCCCGGTGGCGAGCGCCTCCGCCATTTCCTCGCGAACCTCACCGGCGATCACGGCGGCGCCACGCACGCCGGCCTCACGCGCGACGTCCGCCCAATGCGACGTCGTTCGCCGATCCGCCAGCAGCGCCTCCTTCTTCAGCTTGCGGCTCTGCAGAAGCGAAACGGTATCGAGCCCGCCGAGCGGAACGAGGTCGCGCGCGTCCCCGGCCTCGAGCACCGCGGCGAGCGGGAACATCGTGGGGAGCGCACCGTCGAGCGCGACATCGCCGATGAGTCCCAAGATCTTCGACCCACGTAAAATGCGCCCCAGCGTTTCGTCGATATGCGCATCGTCCGGGAGAAAGAGCGCGGCTCCCGAGGAATCGACCAATCGAAGCCGCGCGCCGTCCGCCAAAATCGCGTCGACGCGCATCGACACCGGGAGCGCCTCCGGCGCAAATACGTCACGCCGCCGCGCCTGTACCGCGTCGAGCACGGCGACCACGCTGGGCAGCGATCGCTCGAGCAAATCCTCGACCGCCCGCGTCGAAGACATTTCGGTATCGCCGATGGATTCGATATCGACACGCCGGGGCGGATACGATGGAAACAGGCTACCCGACACCCGCCGCAAAACGCGGCCGGCATAGCTCTTCTTCGGGGTCGAGCGCCGAACCAAAAAGCCGGGCAAGATTTGCTTCTCCGCGAAATGGCCACCGCTCGCGAGATCGAAGAAGCGGCTCTCCCGAATGACGAATTCGTCGGCCGTCTCGCGCGACATGAACGCGTATTCGACGAGGTCGAGCCCGTCGATCGGCTTCCGATCTTTCTTCGTCCAGGTCTTGCCGATGAGCTCTTCGACGTGCTCCTCCGATAGCGGCTCGCCGGCGAGGTGCTTTTCCAGCTTTCGCACCGTCAGCAGGATGTCGCCGATGAGCTCTGCGTAATCGCCGGCCTCGAAGGCGCCGGTCCGTGCAGCGGCGCGGGCGAGGTGATCCGAGAGGGCGCGCGTGCGTCCCGCGACACGTCGCAGCTTCGCTTCGCGCAGCGCCTCCGCGAGGTCCCGAACCTGGTCGACGCGATCACTCGCAATCGACGCGACCCCGGAGACGGCGAGCTCGCGCACCAGGGTGCTCGCTTGCTCGACACCGCGAGCCATCAAATCTTTGGTCGCGACCGAGCCGCGTTTGACCGCCAGCTTCTTTGCCTGCGCGTCCGTCTCGGGCGGGGCGCTCGCCTCCACGAACGACTCGGGGGCCTGTGCCCAGGCGACGAGGAGCCCCGCGCCGTGTTTGCAATACGGCCGCGTGCGGGCGGCCATACACGAGCAACGCGCGCGGACGACTTTCTCCTCGAAGGTGACCTGCACCTTGTACGGGACCGGGCTCGACCCCCTCGCGTCCGCGTAGAGCTTGTTCTCGTACCGCGCGAGGTGAGAGAGCGTGCCGTCGTCGACGACGCGCGCGCCTTTCGCGAGCTCGTCCGGGTCGAAGACGATCTCGCGCAGATCTGCGAGGGTGAGCTTCCTCGCGGTGGACATCAGCGCCTCGGTGACTCCCGCCCCGACGACACGAGCTCCGCGATGTCCTGGTTCTTCAGAATGCGCTCCATCACCTGGGCGAGCAGGCGCGGCGTGCAGCCGAAACAATGGACACCGATGCTCGTCAGGCTGGCCGCGAGCTCGTGATTGAACGACGGGCGGCCCTCGTCCGACAGCTTCAACAGGACCATGGCCTTGACCTTCGAATCAACGAGCCGCCGCATTCGCAGCTCCAGCTGGGCGACATCACCGCAGGTGTCGAACAGATCGGTAATGAGCAGCAGAATGGTCTTTTCGGGCCGCTCGATGAAATGCTCTTCGGCGAACGCGACCGCGCGGTTCAAATCTTCGGCGCCGCCGAGCTGCGCGGAGAAAAGCACGTCCACCGGGTCGACGAGCATCGGCGTCATGTCGACGATGTCCTTTTCGTTGAAGAACGCCAAATGCGTCTTCAGGACGTCGAGCGACGCGAAGATCGCCGCCATCACCGCGCTGTACACGGCGCTCACGGCCATGCTGCCGGATTGGTCGACGAGGATGACGACATCCCATTCATGGCGTTTGCGCTGGTTGGACCAGAAATAGAACCTCTCCGGGATCAGGCGCTTCTTTGCCGCGTCCCAGGTGCGAAGGTTCTTCGTAATGGTCTTTTTGAAATCGAGGTTCCGAGCGATGCGCAGCGGGCTCTCGCTGTTGCGACGGACGGCACCATAAATCGCGGTGCGTATCTCGGTCTCGAGCTTCTTTCGCAGATCGTCGACGACCTCGCGGACGAGCTCTCTCGCGATCTCCTTCGCCTCGTCGGGGACGAGCCCCTTCGCGGCCAGCAACGTCGCCACGAGCTCGACGTTCTTTTCGAGGTAGGGCAACGTCTCCGGCTCGAAGAGGAGCCTCGTGAGGCCCTTCTTGACGATTGCGTCTTTTTGAACGAGCGCGACGACGTCGTCCCGGAAGAAGCGCCGCACGAGCGAAAGCCATTTCGGCAGGTAACCGCGCCCACCGCGACCCAGGGAGCCGCTGCCGTAGACGAACGAGAGCGCGTCATCCATCTCGGAGGCTTCGCCCGGCTCGAGCCCGGCTCCCTCGGCGAACGAGGCGAGACCTTTCAACGACATTTCCTCCGACGCAGACTCGGCCTCCGGACCGAGGGCGAGGCGCCAGCGCACGAGCGCATTTGCGTCTTCGGACGATATTGCGTCTTTGTCGGGGGTCTTCTTGCCGGCGCTCATAGAAGGTCGTCGAGCTCCTCCATCGCGCGCGCGACATCCTCGTTCATCGCACGCAGGCGCTCGGCATCTTGCTCGTTGAGGACGCGGGCCGCTTCCTGTGCGTGGTCCGCCAATCGGCGGAGCCGGACGATCTGCTCCACGAGGTAGCGGCGCTCCGTCGCGCCCAGCGAGGCGAACGCGCGACGAAGGACCGGCAACGCGTCGCGAAAGCGGTCCTTTTCAATCGCGAGAAGAAACGCGTCGAGCGCTGCGACGACGGGACGCGAACGGACCAAAACGAGCGCGTTCACCTCGAGGAAACCAGCGAGGAACGACGCCGCCCGCTCGGGCTCCAGGGTGTCGGACAAACGTTGCTCGACGACGACGGCGACCTCTTCCTCGTCGATTTCCTGCGCGAGGTAGAGGAGCGCGGCCGCCATTCCGGCGGTCGCCGGGTGAACCTCGAAATCGTGCGCGAGCCGGCGCGCAGCGGCGAGCCATGCTCCGCGGTCGCAGAGCGGCTGGCCCATCGCGACCTCGTGCAGGATGCGGAGCGCCGGTTTGACCGGCTCGACAGCCTCGTCATTGCCGCGGCACGCGTCGACGACGACGAGCAGCGCTCGCTCGAACGTCTTGACGCACAGTGGCTCGATCGCGGAGACGCCGAACGAAAGCGTATGACGGCTGTTTCCATACGAGACGAGGCCGGATAGCGATCGGCACGCCCCTGCGAGGGACGGCAAATCGTCGTCGGCCGATGCGAGCCTGTCACACGCCGTGAGCGCGGAAGCCGCGGTCGCCGGTGCGTCGGCGACCACCGCCTCGAGCAACACCGAGGCAGCAGCCGCGGTGGTCGTGGCGTCGCGCAGACTCGCCGCGAGCAGTCGCTCGCATACTTCACCGAGCGTCTCGCCGTGGACGATGCGCTCGACGAGAGAGACGTCGGTCGCCGGGGTCCATTGCGCGTGCCACGCCTCTTTCACGCGAGACAATGCGGAATAGCCCCCGGGCTCTTCGGCGAAATCGCGACCGCGGCCCATGATCGTGCCGGTGCCGAGGAAGCTCGCATAAGGAACGTCGGCGACGCGCAATCGATGTAGAAAAATGCTGGTCTTGATTTGAACCGGATCGTTCAGCTTCAGGACGAACTCTTCGGGAGCGTCGGTACGCGGCAATCGCCGATGCTCGACTTCGCGCCAGAACTCCTCCTGTAGAGAGTTCTTTCCGATACGGCTCGCGACCTTTCCGACATTTCGCCCGATGACGGTCGGCCAAAGGAATGCATCGACGTGCGTCGCGTCCCCACGGCACATCGTCGCGACCGTGGCCTCACGAACCTCGTCGAGCCCGGGCTCGCTCTTCTGCCGTAGGTCCGCGAGCATACAAGCGAGACGGTAGGCCTCGATCGTATCGGCGAGCGACGACGCGAAACCTCGGACGCGCAAATGCTCCGAAAAGTCGATGAGCACCTCGAGCGCCGCGCGCCGGAACGAAAGGCCGGCGTCCCACGCGCGTTGATAGAACTGCGGCGCGCGGTTGCCGGCGCCGTAACCCGTCTGCTCGGAGAGGCGCGGAAAGCTGAACGGAACGATCGTCGTCGCCGTCTTCACGGTGCGCTTCAACGTCTTGACGAGTTTGTCGTCGACGTCCGAAATGGCGAGCGCCGCCGCGTGTGCAGCACCCAGCACCGCGACGATTCGATCGGGCGGAGTACCAGCCGCAATCGCCTCGTCGATGCGTTTGGCCATGAATGCGTCGCGCGCACGGTGATAATCGACGTCGGCGCCTTCGTGACGAACCAGCTCCGCGTACCCGACGAGCGCGGCCCGGAACGACGATTCGTCGTAATCGGGGGCCTCGAACGATGCCTCCCAAAACTCTTCGAAGCTGCGAAACCCCGCAATCTCCGCGATGCGGTCGAACATCGAATCGTCGGCGACGAACGGAGTCGCGTCCGACGCGAGCTCCTCCGGAGGAGCATCTCCCTCGAGACCGCGATGTTCGTCGGGGGCGTGTTTCTTCGGGCGCGGTCGCTCCGTCGCGAGCGATTGCCCCGTGGAGATATCGATGAAGCGCGCCTCGACGCCATTTCGGACCGCCCAACGCAAAGCGACGTATTCGGGCGAATAGGCGGCAAAAGGCCATAGCGCCGATCCCGGTTTGCCGTCGGCGCGATAGCCGAGGATGGCGACCGGCGGCACCGTCTCCGGGTCGACGAGCGCGCCGATGAGGGGCGTCGCATCCTCCGGTCCCTCGACGAGAACGAGGGCCGGCTTTACGCGCTCGAGCATCCGCTCGAGGACGAAGCTCGTCCTCGGCGAGTGATGGCGCACCGGGAAGAGGTGCACCGATGCGTACGAGCGCTTCGCCACGTCAGCTCCGAATGGCAGCCTTGGTCGCGCCGTACAGCTCTTTCCAAGCGCCCGGCCGAGTCTTCGCCACCGTCTCGAGGTATTCGCGGACGCTCTTCGCGTCCTCCTCACCCTCTTTCGCGAGAGCCCCGGACAGGGCGCGCGCCAAGTCGCCGGCGGTGACGCTGCCGCTTCCGAAGCTCTGCGCCAGAATGCCGCTCTGGAAGAGCACGCTGATCGCTTCGGCCGTCGACAGCACACCCTGCGGAGGTTTCACTTTGGTCTTGCCGTCTTTGGTGAGCCCTTTTCGCAGCTCTTGGAACATCGTGACCAGCACGCGCGCGAGCTCGTCCGGCGGCGCTACGCCTACCTCGTAATCGCTGCGCAGCTCGGCCTCGCGCTTTCGCACGATTTCGATTTCTTGCTCGAGATCGTCGACGACAGGAATCTGCACGAAGTTGAATCGCCGTTTGAGCGCGGCGCTCATTTCGTTCACGCCGCGGTCGCGCGTATTGGCCGTTGCAATGATTGAAAACCCGCGCTCGGCGCTGACGATTTCCCCGAGCTCGGGAATGGCGATCTGCTTTTCGCTGAGGATCGAAATGAGCGAGTCCTGCACCTCGGAGCTGGTGCGGGTCACCTCTTCGAGCCGGGCAACTTTACCCTCGCGCATGGCGCGCAGAATCGGCGATGGGACGAGCGCCTTTTGTGTCGGCCCCTCTGCGAGGAGCAGCGCGTAGTTCCACCCGTATTTGATCTGCTCCTCGCTCGTGCCCGCCGTCCCCTGCACGATGAGGCCCGAGGTGCCGCTGATGGCCGCGGCGAGGTGCTCGGAGAGCCAGCTCTTCGCGGTTCCCGGCTCACCAGTAAGCAGCAGCGCGCGGTCCGATGCGAGCGTCGCAATGGCCACCTGCACGAGCGCGCGATCGCCGATGTACTTCGGCGTGATGTCGACGCCGTCGATCGCCTCCTTCGCGCCCATGACGTACGTCTCGACCGCGCGCGGGGTCATCGACCAACCCGGCGGGCGCGGTCCCTTGTCGCTGTCGATGAGAGCGCGAAGCTCTCTTTCGTACTTCCGCTCGGCGGGCAGTCGGATCTCGGGCATGGCCGGGGAACGTTATCCCGGCGCGACCGATCCTCAAGGCGGTTTACGCGATCCGCGAGCCTACGAGCCGCGCCGGACCTCGGCGATCCGCCGATCGAGGAAACGTCGCTCCGCGTCCCCGAGCACCAGGGATTTCGCCTTCTCGTACGATTCGGCGGCCGCGCCGAGCTGCCCGAGGCGGCGAAGGAAGTCTGCGCGCGCCGCGTGAAACAGGTAGTAGCCGTCGAGCTCGCCGCCCCGCGCGATCGCGTCCAGCTCGGCGAGCCCTTGTTCGGGCCCGCGCAACATCGCGATGGCGACGGCGCGGTTCAGGCTGACGATCTTGGTCGGGTGAATCTCACTCAAGATGTCGTAGAGGACGGCAATCTGCCGCCAGTCCGTCTCTTGTGCGCGGGGCGCACGCGCGTGACATGCGCTGATGGCGGCTTGCAACGCGTAGGGCCCCGGCTGCCGCGCGCACTTCCTCAACGCAGATTCAGTGAGCGCGAGCCCTTCACGTATCTCGTCTTCGTCCCAACGCGCTCGGTCCTGGTCCTCGAGGAGGACGATGTCTCCCGCATCGTCGAGACGCGCGTCGCGCCGCGAGTCGTGGAGCAGCATCAGGGCGCAGAGGCCTTCCGTCTCGGATCGATCCGGAAGGAGTTTCGCGAGGAGGAGCCCGAGACGAATGGCTTCATTGCAGAGATCGCGACGAATGAAGGCGTCACCAGCGGTCGCTGCGTACCCCTCCGAGAAGACCAGGTACACGACGGCGCGGACCGCATCGAGCCGCTCGGACAACTGCTCGGTCGGCGGGACACGGTAGGGAATGTTGGCGTCTCGAATCTTTCCTTTCGCGCGAACGAGGCGCTGAGCCATCGTCGTCGGCGGGACGAGGAACGCGCGGGCGATCTCCTCGGTCGACAGGCCGCCGAGCGTCCGCAGCGTCAGCGCGACCTGCGCCTCGAGCGCGAGCGCCGGATGACAGCAGGTGAACATGAGGCGTAACCGGTCGTCCTCCAAGCCGCTCTCCACGTCCGGCTCCGGCTGAAAGCTCGCTTCGACCTCCGCGACGATTTGCGCCTGCTGAAGCTTGCGACGGCCGATGGCGCGACGACGCACCTCGTCCACCGCTTTGTGGCGCGCCGTCTGCACCAGCCAACCCGCGGGGTTCGAGGGGGAGCCTTCGGTCGGCCATTGCTCGAGCGCAGCCGCAAACGCGTCGTGCGCGATCTCCTCGGCGAGGTCGAAATCGCCGAGGACGCGGATCAACGTCGCGACGATGCGCCCGATCTGCTCTCGATAGACGCGGATCAGGGCTGCATGCGTCGTCATGGCGCGGGCCGCACGATAGCGCGACCCGCCCTCGTTCAGTTGGGCTCTTCAGCCCATCGGTTCGTCGTAGACCTGAATCGGCCGGACCTCGATCGAGCCCATCTTGGCCGAAGGGATCCGCGCAGCGATGGCGATCGCCTCGTCCAAATCCTTCGCCTCGATCAGGTAGAAGCCGCCGAGCTGCTCGCGCGTCTCCGCGAACGGACCGTCCGTCGTGAGCGTCTTGCCCTCGCGAACGCGCACCGTCGTGGCCGTCGAGATGGGCTGCAGCGCTTCACCTGCCCGGTGATGCCCAGAAGCTTTGATGGCCTGCGTGAAGCCGCCGTACTCCTGAAACATCTGGCCCGTTTCGGCCTCGCTCATCGCGGCCCACTTCTTCTCTTCGTCATAAATCAGCAGCAGATATTGCATCGTTTCACCTTTGTCTTTCGCGCGCGCACGACGGCTCGGGTCCAGCCTGGGGGCGTGCTCGCTACGCTCGCGCGGGCACCCAAGCCTGTGCGCGCCAGTTCTCCCGGGCCCAGACGTTATCGGGTTCGTCAGGTCTGGAAGAGCGCAATCAAGACACCTTCCGGATCCTTCACGACCGCGAAGCGCCCGACGCCGGGGATGTCCATCGGCTGCATGCACGACTCCGCCTTCAGGCGCTTCGCCTTCTCGAAGCTCTTGTCGACGTCGGCGACGGCCACGTAGGCGAGCCAACCGGACGGCGCCTTCGGGTCCATCGTCTTCATCAGACCGCCCGCCTGCTTGTCGCCACGCTTGAGGACGTAATAGGTGCCCATCGGCCCCATGTCCTTCTCCTCGACGGTCCAGCCGAACGTCGCCTTGTAGAGCTCGAGCGCGTCCTTCGGATCCTGCGTGGCGAGCTCCGTCCAACAGAAGGTTCCCGGCGCGGGAGCATCGTCGCTCTCGGGGCCGCCGGGGTTGGGCTTGAACGGCGCGATGCGCGCGCCCTGCCGGTCGACGATCTGTGCGAATCGGCCCACGTTCGGGATGTCGGTCGGCGGAACCTCGACCTTCGCGCCTTGCTTCTGGGCGCGTGAGACGGCGGCGTCGACGTCGTCCGTGCTGCAGTACGCCAGCCATTCGGGCGAGCTCTTTCCTTGGACCTTCGCGATACCGCCGACGTCTTTGCCGCCGGCTTGAATGATCGTGTAGGTGCCCATCGGGCCCATGTCGACCCCGCGGGTCTCCCAGCCGAACAGCTCGCCGTAGAAGCCCTTCGCCGCCGCGACGTCGCGCGTGTGGAGCTCGTGCCAAACAAAGCGACCCTGCGAGACGGCGTTCGTGTTCTTCGTCATGTTCGTACCCTGCCTTGTCGTTTGGGCGCGCCGGGTTGGACCGGCGCGATTTGCCTGAAACGACCTCACGTCGATCGGGGATCCCCCGGATCGACAGCGGCTCGAGTTTTTTTTCCCGCGCGCGCACGACGGCTCGGGTCCCGCCTGGGGGTGTGCTCCCTTCGGTCGCACTGGGCACCCAAGCCTGTGTGCGCCCTATTCCAGGGTGTTGCCGCGAGCCGACGCCGGCCGATGGCCGGCTCCTGCGGCCTACGGCACGAAAATCGTGTCGCCCGCGACGAGGATCACGTTGGCCTCGGGGCGCTTGCGGGTCTCGATGTCGTCGAAGTTCACGGGGATGCGGCGGAGCTTGCCGTCCCGGCCGACGCGGATGACCTCGATCGAGCTGGTGTCCGCGAAGCGCGACGGGCCGCCGGCCATGGCGAGCGCCTCGGCGATGGAGACGTAGTACTGCGACTGGAACGAGCCGGGGTTCGTGACGTTGCCGGTGACGGTGAAGCGATAGCTGTTCACCGCGGTGACGGCGACCGTGACGATGGCCGCTTCGGCCTTCACGTATTGGGTGATCGCGGTCTTGATCTCGTCCCGAACCTGCGACGGCGTCTTGCCCGCGACCTTCAGGTCACCGACGAGAGGCATCGTGATCGTTCCGTCGGGGCGGACGATCGCCTGTGTCGACAGATCTCCGTTTTGCCAGACGTTGATCGTGAGGCCGTCCGCGGGCCCGATCACGTACTCGTGTTTTCGGGGGTCGAACTCCTTGCCGTAGTCGTAGTTGATGTAGCTCGAGCAACCCGACGAGAGCGCGACGACGACGAGTGCACCAGCGACCCCACGTGCGATTCGAGAGCGAGCCGACATGTCGGAGCGGAGAATGGCACAAAAGGTCTAACGCTGGAACTCGTAGACGGCGCCGAGCTCGAGCACGCGGGTCAGCTCGTCGAGCGCCGACAGACATTCTCGCCACAGCGACGGGTCTGCGAGGTCGCGAGGCTCGAGGCGATCACGGTAGTGTTTGCGCACCCAAGCGCGCAGATCTTGCTCGAGCGCGTCGTCGAAGAGGACGCGCGCGCCGAGCTTGTCCAGGTCCGCGGCCGACAGCGGGATTCGTTGCCGGAGACACGCGGGGCCGCCGCCGTTTTTCATCGACTGGCGGACGTCGAGATACTCGACGCGGCGCACGGGGTTGTCTTCGGCGACGACGCGCTCGAGAAAGCGCCGTGCAGCGTCGTTCTCCCGGCTCTCGAGCGGTGCGACGATGACCATCTCGAGCGGGTCGCGCTTCACCGTCACGACCTGGGAGTTGAACGGATACGCGTGGACGGCGTCGTCCACGGGCAGCTCGCGTTCCGATGCCTGAACGATGACGAGCTCGTCACCGAGGTGCGCGCGAAGGTCCGCGACGACGGCGGCGACGTCGTGGAACGCGAGCTCGTGCACCATGAAGAAGCTCTCGTTGCCGACCGCGACCACGTCCGTGTGGAATGCGCCTGTATCGATGCCGCGGCCGTTCTGTTGCGCAAAAACGGTCTGCTCCGGCGCGAGGTGGAGAAGGCGCGCGAGCGCAGCGGAGGCTTCCTTCGTTTGTCGCGCGGGGTATTTTTGCGGCTCGCCCTGCGCGGCTTCGAACGCACTGCGACCCCACGCAAAGAGGTGTGCGACGCGCCCGCTCGAGACGGCGAGACGCGTGTGGTTCGCTGCTCCTTCGTCGGCGAACTGCGTCCCACCCGGCAGAGGCTCGTGAACCGAAAAGCGCGTCTCGTCCCGAAAGATCGCGCGCAAGACGTCGCGTGTCGTGTCTGCCTCGATGGCGCGGTGAAACATGTGCCGGAGGTTCGCCGGGACGATGTGGAGCCGACCGTCGGTCGTATCGGTGGCCGGCGCGACCGTCGCGGCATTCGCCGCCCACATCGCCGACGCGCTCGACGAAAGCCGCAGGAGGCGCGGCTCGCGCGCGGCGACGTCGGCGAGCACCTGCTCGGGCTTTCCGCCGAAGCCGAGGCGGTGCAGCGTCGACAAGCTCGGTCGAGCGTGAGGCGGCAACACGGCTTGCCGAACGCCCAGGTTCGCGACCGCGCGCATCTTGTCGAGGCCTTGGAGCGCGGCGGACGCGGGGCTCGACGGCGCGCTCTCGTTCGCGAGGCTCGCGACGTTGCCGAGGCTCAGCCCCGCGAAGTTGTGCGTCGGACCGACGATGCCGTCGAAATTGACCTCGAAGAGCGGGCCCATGATGGGCGGAATGTCAGCCCCAAATCCGCGTCTCCGCAATCTCTTTGGGATCCGTCGTGCGGTCGAGCTTCGTGCCGCAGCGCCGGCACGCATAGTTGATCGCCGTCGGCGTCGCGGAAATGCCGATGAGGATCAGGCACCAGCCGCCGAACGTGTACTCGGCGGCGGGGGACACCATGACGTGCTTCTTGTCGTGCCCGCAGGGGCAGCGGGGCGGCTCCTTCGCATCCACGCGGTAGTTCACTTCCTCTAGCATGAACGATCCATTCGAGGTTCGAGCGGGAACTTTGCCTGAACTTTGCGGCAAAAGTGCGGACAATTGTCTCTTTTCGGAAAGACGCGTTCTCTGTAGGGTGCAAGCGTCCCATGCTCAAGAAGACCGCGCCGTTCTCCTCTCGATTGCACGGCTACTGTGCCGCGCTCCTGCTCACGCTCGTCGGGTGCCCGAGCGAGCAAACCCAGAGCAACGTGACGGAGCCGACGGCCACGCCGCCGACCTCGCAGCCCGTCGCCGAAGGGCCGATGGATCTGTCGCCGGTACCGGCGCCAAAGAGCCTGCTGGTCGTCCTGCGAGCTCCGCGCCCGAAGCAGACGCTCGATGCCGTCCAGAAGCTCGGGAAGCTTCCGGTTGGTCTCGAGAAGCTGCTCGCGGACGCGAGCAAAGGTGTCTCCGAGCAGCTCGATCTCACGCAATCGTTCGATCTGGCCGTCGGGCTCGATCCGGCGACCACGGACATCGACGATCCGCGCTTCTTCCTCGCCTTCAGCGTGCCCGTGAAAGCCGGCGCGCACGAGACCCTGCTCAGCATGATCGAGAAAGAGGGCGACGAGGTCCGCAAGGCGGGCCCCGGCCTCTACCGCGTGAAGAGCCGCGCGATGAATTGCGAGCTGCTCGCACCCGAGAAGGTGCCGGCGCGCCTCGTCTGCGCCGACTCCGCCGCTGCTTATCGAGAGCTCGGCCCCTGGATGTTCCGGACGCTCGGGACGCAAGCGCCGCCGCCCAACGATCTCACCTTCCGCCTGGAGCTCGCGCCGGTGCGCGACGAGATCGTCCCGCTGATCCGCAAAGAGCTCGACGGCGGTCTGGGCTCGGTGCGCAAGGCGCTCACGGCCGTCGGCGTGAACGACGCGGAGCTGCTCGATGCGCCGGCGTCGGCCGCCAAAGAGTTCACCACGTTCCTCGAGGAGCTCGATCGCCTCGACGCGACGGCGACGGTGAACGCCTCGGTGCCGGACGCGACGATCAAGTCCGAGCTTCATTTCCGCGGCAACCAGAGCTGGGCGACGAAGGTCCTCACCAGCAACAACGGCGCGCCCTCACCTGCCCCGGACGCGTTCTGGCGCTTGCCGAAGGACGCGGACATGGCCTTCTTCGGCCACTCCGCCGATCCGGCGCTCTTCACCTCGATCCGCCGCGTCGCGAAGAAGGGCATCGGCGTCGGCTTGCAGTTCGCGCAGATCGAGAAGGCGGACATCGACGCGATCGCGGGGCTCGTCGACGCGCTTCCGACGACGAAGGGCGTCTACAGCTACGCTTCCGGTGCGCTGCCCGCGCCGAAGCCGCTCGCGCTCGCAAAGCCGGAAGCATTCACGCCGGAGAACGCCGTCGGCGAGATGAAGAACCGCATCCGCTCGGTCCTCGGGTGGTACGTCGGCAACGTCGAGGGCGATGCCGCGCAGATGAATGCGTTCCTCAAGCAGCTCAACGACGTCGCGACGCGCGGCACGAAGATCCTGAAGAAGAAGGCCGACGACGAGGTCAAGGCCGCGCAGGGCGAGTCGAAGAAGTGGGCGGAGGAGCGCCGCAAGAAGCTCGACACGAACCTCCCCAAGGTGAAGTTCGTCGCGAACCCGCCCGGCCTACCGAAGGGATCGGCCGCGCTCGACATCGACGTCTCGTTCTCCAGCAAGAACGTGTGGAACGACGTTCACCCGATCAAAGAGTTCGACAAGCGCCCGCAACACCCGAAGAACGAAGCGCGCACCTCGCTCACGTTGCGGCTCGTGATCGTCCCGGACGAGGGTGGTCGTTACGTCTGGGGCTTCTCCGCCGATCCGGACGTCCTCAAGCAGAAGGTGCTCGGCTCGCTGAAGGCGGGGAAGCCCGAAGCTCAGCTCTCGGCGCGCACGGATCTCGCGCGGCTCAAGCAGCCGCTCCGTTCGGGTGGCTTCGCGGCGCTCGGTCGCACGGTGCGCTCCTTCGCGAAGCTCGACGAGCGAGACCGCGACTCGCGCGAGCTCATCGAGCTGCTCGATGCACTTCCGAACAAAGGCCAGGGTCCGGTCTTCTTCACCGGTGGTGGCGCGTCCGGTGCAAACCCGAGCGTCTCGATCGAGCTCTCGCTCGACAAGACCTGGGTCGAGGACATCGGCTCGGCGGTCGGAATGATCGTGCGGCGCGGCAAGAACTAGCGGTTTTCCGACGCGGCGCTCCAGCTTGCGCGGCTTTCCGCCGCGCAAGCTCGTACGCGGCGCGCAGGTAGGTCACTGCGTACACCTTCGCGCATCGAGCTCTCACGCGGATACATCGGCGAAGTGGCGCGCGCACCAGGCCCGCTCAATGGGGCATGTTCGTTGCTTGGTAGACGGGATGATGTCCGAGCTACCCAAGCAACAGTCTGACGCAGAACGTCGCCGCCAGACGCCGCGACCCTCCGAAGCAGAGCGTCAGCACGCACGTCGTCCCCTGCAGAGCGATTGGGACGACGACGATCTCTACGCCAACGTTCCCTGCACCGACTGAGCTCGTCGTAGCGGGGGAAGTACGGGGGGGTGAGCGCGCGGACGAGCTCCGCCGGCGCTTGAACGAGCTCGACGAGAAC
>JABFXY010000219.1 GCA_013361525.1 Polyangiaceae bacterium
GGCTCAGCCGAACGACGCTCATGGATCCGGAGTCGTCCAGAACGAGCACTGCGTCCGTGGGCTCGTCGGGCCTGGTCGCGCCGACCACGTACGACAGGCCTGGAAGGTCGTCGCCGAGGAGATCGATCGTCTCGCCGCCGCTGACTTCGTCCCAGGTCATGCCTTCGGGCGGATCGATGTCGCTCGTGGTGCCTTCGCTTAGGTCGGCGTAGCTCGCGCCTTCGTCGTCGATGAGGATGAGGGTCGTGTTTCTTGCGAGCATCGAGCGAGCCGCGCGTGGCAACACGCTCGGGCTCTCGCGTCCGATAAGGAAGATGAAGTCGTAGAAGTCCCCGAGCGCGGGGTCCACCGGTCCATCCTCGCCATAAGCGGCGTCTCCGCCTGTCGCGACGAGAAAGTTCTCGCCGACGACCCCCGCCGGTGCGTGAACATGCGCTCGAACCAGCTCGCTCGGAGGCCTCGCGAAGCCGCCGAGACGCTGAATGAACAGCGGCACCGCATCGGTATTGAGCGAACCGAGGGTGAGCCGAACGCTCCGACCGCGCGCGACGACCGTCCCATCCGCGGTGCGGCCGGTGAGCTCGAAGGCGAGCTGTGAGCTGTCGGGCGCGTCCCCGAGATCGAACTCCTCACCCGGGGCCGCGGTCGCGCGAAGCTTCACCGAGCCGTCGGGCGTCTGCGCGACGATCTCGACCTCGGCGACGGCGGGATCCGCAGACAGCGAGCCCTCTTCGTGGCCGGTGGTGATCTCGACCGAGAGCGGTGTGTCCTCACCGCACGAGCAAAGCGCGGCAAGAACCGCTGCCGTCGCCCATCGTTGCCGCAGGTTCGTCAAGACAGCGGGCATATACCAGCGAGGTCCCGATTTCTGCCCCTTCGACGCGACTCTGGCAGGTTTTCGACCCTCCCGGCGTCGACCGCGGTACGAATCGGAGCGTCGTGGAGACCCGTGCTCCGTTCGTGCTTCCCCTCGCGCTCCCGCTGTCGAACGGGGGCGGTTCGTCCATCACGTGGCCGTTCGATATTGCGCGCAAGCTCGCGCACCGGCGCGGTTTGTCGGTGCTCGTCTCCACCGACACGAGCTCGCCGCACGGCCGTCGGTCGTTCGTCGCATGTGATCCGTGCGATGGCGCGTTCGGCCTCGATCCGCTCGAAGGCGCCGTTGCGCCTGCGCACCCTGGATCGGACCTCGCGTTCGCCCCGGCCTTCATCGGGGTCGTTCCGTTCGAGGCGACGAGATCGCGGCTCGAGCGACCTGCGTGGTCCGGACCGGAACGACGCCCAAGCCCGCCTTGCGGGGCCATCGAGTGGCTCCGCTATGACGCCGTCGCGGTCATCGACCACGAAGCGGAGACGGCGCACGTCGTTGCCGACGACGAGCGAGCGGCCCTCCGCCTGGTTCGCGAGATCGAAGACGGCCCCGCGCGCGCGCCAGCGAGGTTTCGACTGCGCGTCGAGGAGGACGAGGCGGGCGAGGAGCACGTCGCGCGGGTGCGAGACGCCATCGAGCGGATCTTCGACGGCGAGCTCTACCAGGTGAACCTCGCGCGCAGACTGCGCGTCTCGCTCCAGCCGAACGATCCGCACGCGGTCCTCTCCGCCGCGGAGGCGCTCCTTCGCGCGTTCCCGACGGCGTTCGGCGCCGTGCTTCGGACAGCCGAAGGGTGGGTCGTCTCGACGAGCCCCGAGCTCTTGCTCGACGCGAGCCCGACGCCGGACGGGAAGGCCTTCGAGCGGATCGCGACGGAGCCGATCAAAGGCACACGCCGCCGAGCGAGCGATACCGACGAGGACCGTGCGTTGATCTCCGAGCTCGACGCCGATCCGAAAGAGCGAGCGGAGCTCGCGATGATCATCGACGTGGAGCGCAACGACGTCGCGCGCGTCTCGATCCCCGGCACGACCACGATCGCGAAAGACCCGCACGTCGTGACTCACCGGACGCTGCATCATCGCGTCGCGCGCGTCGAAGGCGTGGTGCGGCCGGGGCTGTCGCGCGCGGACGTCCTCCGCTCGATGGTGCCCAGCGGCAGCGTGACCGGCGCGCCGAAGGTGCGCGCGATGGAGATCATCGCGGAGCTCGAGCCGATGCGCCGCGGCCTCTACACCGGCGGCATCGGTTACGTGGGACGCGATGGTTCGACGCGTCTTTCGATGGCGATCCGCACGGTGGTCCTCGATGACGACGGGGAGGGGGAGTACCTTGTCGGCGGGGGCATCGTGGCCGACAGCATCCCGGAGCGAGAGCTGGATGAGACGCGGGTGAAGGCCGCGCAGCTCGTCGCGGTTTCTGCTTCGAAGCCGGCCTGATCCGGCGTTCCGGTATCGTTGCGCCCAATATCCTACATCGTCTCCACTTAGTTGGAGCGACCCGCGGACTCGGAGTATCGGATGGATATGCAGCGAAACGTCGGGGAGCGCGGAGTCGAAGCGAGCCGAAGGGCGGGTCACGCGGCGCCGAACAACGGAGCCAACGCGAAGATCCGAAACCTCGACGAGATCCAAGAGGCGGATCACGCGCCTCGAACGTCTCGGCTCGGCGCGCTGCTGCTCGCGTCCCTCGGTGGCGCGTGCGTCGTGCTCGCCGCCGTGATGGTGATGAAGCGGCCGACGAAGAGCCAGAGCGCGAACGACGATCCGCTCGGCGCGCTCGTCCAGCAGGCGAAGACGCAAGGTCCGAGCGAAGGCGTCGAGGTGACCTTCCCGAAGATGCTCGCCGGCGGCGACGGACCGACGACGGCGCTCGAGGCGTACCGCGCCGAGCGAGCCGCGGAGCAGGACCCGAACTTCGTGCTCCCTCCGGGCAGCCCGACCGAGCCTCCGCCCGCTGCGGATCGACTGCCTGTCGTGCCGCTGCCCGCTCAACATTTGCTCGCCGAGGCGGGGAAAGAGACGACGTCCGCCGACGTCCTTTCGACCTATGCGAAGCGCGCGACGCGCGAGGAGGGCCCCGAGGTCGAGGCCGGCAAGGCGGGCGGATTCCAGCTGCAAGTGAGCTCGTTCAAGACCGACCTCGAAGCGCAGGGCTTCGCTGCCGCGCTCCGCCGGCGAGGGCACCACGCGTACGTCGAGTCGGCGGACGTCAAAGGTCGCGGCGTGTGGCACCGCGTGCGTATCGGTCCGTTCAAGTACAAGCGCTCCGCCGAAATCTATCGCCAGGAGTTCGAGGCGAAGGAGCGCATGGTCACGTTCATCGTGAGCCCGCCGAAGACGAAGGTGCGCGTCGCCGACGTCTCGACGTCGAACGACGACGAGTGAGCGCCGCGCGCGGTCGTCGTCAGCGGAAGTAGACCGTCGTTTTGCCTTTGCTCACGATCTTGGTCACGTGTTTGCCGTCGAGCTGGTACTGCCGGCTCCGGTGCTCGACCTCGGGCGTGCTCTTGAGCTGAAGCTCCTGCACCGCGACCTCCGCGCCGTAGAACGACACCGAGTCGTTCGGCTCCAGGACGACGCCGCTCGGCCAATCGTCGAACATCGCGGTGGCGCGATCGTCGGACACGATCCGCTTCGAGCCCTGCTGCTCTTCGCGCGTGACGAGGCTCGTCACGATCGCCTTCTTCCCGTCGCGGCTGAACGACTCGACCTTGCCGAGCGACATCTCGCGCACGCCCGGGGGCAGCTGAGGATTCGCGACCTTCACCTTGGCGAACTTCGCGCGCGTCACGTCCGCGAGCTCACCCTCGCGCCTTCGAATCTGCTGCGCTCGCTCGTCCGGAACGTACAGGCGCACCATGCTGCGCACGCCACTGTCCCATGACGACGTGTCCGGAAGCGGCGCGATGCCCGCGACTTTCCCGGAGGCCGCCATCATGCAGAACGCATCCTGCTCGAAGTCTTTCGGCTGCCGCGCGTACATCACGCCGAGAAGCGCGTCGTTCGGGGCGTACCCGTCGAACCCGTACACGAAGGTCCGCTTCGTGTCCTCGAACGCCTCGAACACCGCCGTCTCCCAGCGGTAGCGCACCGGATCGCTGCCTTCCGCGAACGCGTGCATCCTGGACTTGTCCGGCTTCGGCGGCTCGAGGGACAACAGGCCGGCGAGGCGATCGTACGGGTTCGGATCGCGGTTCTTCGCGGCGACGTCCTTGTCGAGCTTGTCGAGCCGCGCGGTCAAATCGCGATCGTACGCGGCGTACGCTTTGTCGCAGTCGGCTCGATACGACTTGTGGATCGCGGCGAGCGCGAGCGCCTCGAAGGCGTAGTGCGCGCCTGCCTTTCCCTCGGGCAACCGGCTCCACTCCGGGATCCACTCGGGATCCGGGTTTTTGATCTGCGCGCGCGGATTGTCGACGGCGTTCGTCCCGCTCGTGCCGAGGTCGACGCCGACGCGCACCGAGAACGTTCGCGCGCAGTTGTCGCCCGCGCGGCACGCGTTGTAGCCGAACGCTCGGTACACATCGGGGATGTCGCCCAGCGTGACCGCCGCCGGCCCGACCGGGCGAGCGGGTTGTTCGGTGGTGGAGCCGCAGGCGGTGAGCGCTGCGAGCGCGGCAAGAGAGATGAAGGCTTTGAAGGGCAGCATGGGTGCTCAGGCGCCAGCGATCTGCCGATCGCATGGACATGGACACCCGATTCTAATCCGAACCAGCAGCGGGAACGCCAGCGGTCGCTAGCGGCCGATGCCCCAAATCTCTCCCGTCGCCCAGGTCGCATCGAGGAGCGCCAGGACGACGTGCACGACCTCCGTCGGCGTTCCGAAGCGCCCGAGGGGTGAACGAGCCGCGAGCCTGTGCGTCCGGAGAGGATCCGCGTCGGCCTCCGGGTCGGCGACGATGCCGAGCGAGACGACGTTGCAGCGGACGTGCGGGCCGTGCTCGACGGCCATCGCGCGCATGCCGGCCTGAAGAGCGCCTTTCGCGGTCAGGTATGCGACGTGGTTGGGGTAGGGGCGCGACACGCCGCCGTCGGTCAGCGCGACGACCGAGCCGCGCTTGCTCGCGAGCTCGTCCGCGAGCTCGTTGACGAGAAGCAGCGGCGCGACCGCGTGCACGCGCAAGGTCATCTCGAGGTCGTCGCGCGTCAGATCTTCGATCGGCGTCCGAGGGAACGGACCGCACGCGAGCACGATGTCGGTGACGCCACCGCTCGCGATCGCCGCCTTGGCGATTCGCTTCGGTGCGTCCTCTTCCAGAAGATTCTGCGCGATCGTCGGTACGGGAGCATGTTTGCCTGCCGCTTCGCTGCGCGCCTCGAGGTCGCGGGCGAGCGCTTCTAGGCGCCCTTCGTCGCGACCGGTGACGCATACGCGGTCACCGCGATCGACGAGCGCCTGCGCGATCGCGACGCCGAGACGGCCCGTCGATCCGACGACGAGGACGCGGCGGTCCGTTCGGCGATGGCCGGTGGGCGGATGCGAGCTGTGCAGGCGCCCGCGCGGAGGCATGTTCGCCGGCGGGGGCGGCGCGATCTCTTCTTGGCCTCGCCCCTGCTCGGCTTCGGGCGGCGTCGAACGCTTGTCGCTCACGCTTCACCTCGCTCGCGATCGACACACGCGATCGACAGATCCGAGCCGAGCACGCCGCGAACGCCGCCGACCCGCCCGGCCAGATCGCGCAGATCGCTCGCACGGCCGCGCAGAACGACGATTTCGAGGGCGCGCTCGTCGTCGACGACGACACCTACCTGAGCGACGAGCGCGCCGCTGCTCGAACCGAGCGCGCGGGTGCGTTCGTCGATGAGACGCACGACCTCGCTTCGTTGCTTGCGTGAATAGACGAGGCTCAACGTGGCGGTCACAGGCTGATCACCTTCGAAGGCTGCTTTCGTGAGGTCGGCGCGGACCAAATCGCGCAGCGCCTCCGAACGATTCTCGTAACCGCGCTCCGCGATCCGTTGATCGAACTCGGCCAGGAGCGCTCGGTCCATCGCGACGCCGAAGCGGACGAGGTCACTCATCGTAGAGGGCCGAGCTTACACCGAACGACGGCCCGGAAGCGCCGCGTCAACGCTTCTTCCGCTCGAGGTGGTTCTTGATGAGCTGGCGAATGGAGCCCGCGACGTTGCGGTCGCCCTGCATTCGCTGCAGCTCGTGCTCCTGAAAGTGGTTGATGAGCTTCAGGGCGAGCGACGGCGGGGTCTTCGGGTTGCGCATGAGATCGCGCTTCGTGGAGAGACGGCGGAGGAGCTCCGGTCGCTGCCCGAGCGCCGTCAGCACGTCGCCCATCACGTTCCTTCGCTTCGCGACCTGCTCGACGACGGCCTCGTTCAGCTGCGGTGACTTCGCGGCGGCCATCGCGACCAGCGGGCTCGGGTCGCCCACAAGGATCAAGATCGCTTCGGGCGTCCCGAGCGACGCGAGGCGGATCTTCTGGGTCACGGTCATCATCGCGATCTCGCGGTAGAGCGGGACGTATTTGTCGACGACCTTCTCTTCTTCGCTGTCTTCACTGACCTCGTGCGTCGCCTCCACGTCCGCGCCGCTCTGCGCGCGAAGCGCGTCGGCCAAGTGGACGTTCTGCGCGAAAATGAGGTCGTCCGGGCTGGGCTCGTCGCTCGGCTCCGGAATGAGCTCATTTTGGATCGCGGCGGCCGCCTCTTTCCAGGCAGGAAGCGAGACTTCGACGTTGTTGCGGACGGCGAGCTCGATCATGCGGTCGGCCGTCGACATCCGGGTGTGCTTGTTGAGGTAGAGCACCTCGATGAGCTTCGGATTTGCGAGGAGGCGCTCCTCGTTGGTCGCGATGAGCTCGCTCGCCTCTTCGCTGCTCACCTTCGCGACGTCGATCAGCGTATCGATCGAGATCTGCGGCATCGCGAGGAGCTTGCCGAGGACATCGATGCGGTCGTGGTACCGGGTCGCGAGCTCGTGAACCGCGACCGGGTGGAGGTTCGCGCCGAGCGCGCCGCCGAGCACCGGGGCAGGAAGATTGTCGAGCGTGCGCTTCGCGGTGTCCGCGATGGTTCCCTCGGCGCTCTGCGTGAGGGCGGCGAGGATGACGACGAGGTCGCCGGGCGGGACGCCGATCGCGACGCCCTTCGCCGCCATCTCCTGCATCTTCGGTGGCCCGCTCAGGATCTTCTGGGCCGGGACGGACAGCGTGCTCGGGTCGATGGCGAGGGTCATCGGATTGTTCTTTGGGTCGGGCGCCGCGAACGTGCGGGCGGGAGGCGAAAAGCGCCGAGGGTGTGCCGTTGCCGACCGTGTACCCGCGCATTATTCTCCCCGCACCCGTTGGCGAGCAAGCTGGGCTTGCGGAAAGAAGGGACGACAAAGATGGGGATCATGGACTTCGTGAAGGGCGGCGTGCGCGAGATGATGATCGCCCGCCCCGACCAACTGAAGCACCTCATCGTCTACAAGCATCCGGACCAAAACATCCCGTTTTGGTCTCAGCTGACGGTCGACAGCGACGAGTGCGCGCTGTTTTTCAAGGACGGGACCTATCAGGGCTGGCTGCCTGCCGGGCGCCACACCCTGCAGACGCAGAACATCCCGTTCCTGAACAACCTGGTCAACAAGTTCACCGGCGGCGACGTCTTCATCGCGGAGATCTACTTCGTGAAGACGCAGCCCATCCGGAGCATCCCGTTCGGCGGCAAGCTCGAGTCCATGGAGGATCCGATCCTCTACGAGTTCGTCACGCCGCGCATCCACGGCGAGTTCTCGATGGTGATCACCGACCCGGTGCGCTTCGTCATCGGCTACCACGGGCAGGCGGCCGGCTCGAACGACAACGACTTCACCACCGACTGGATCAAGCGCCTCTTTTTCATGAGCGTGAAGACGGTGATCGGTCAGATGTCCGCGCAGTCGGGGCGCTCGCTCCTGAACCTGGGCGGCATGACCAGCGAGCTCGGCGGCCGCATGGTTCAAAGCGCGCCGAACCTCGCCGATATCGGCGTGAAGATCCTTCAGATCGCCGACTTCAACATCAACTTCAGCGCCGAAGACGAGCGGCTCCTTCGCGAGGCGAACAAGAAGCGCGCCGAGGCTCGCCGCAACATCAGCATCGCCTCCGACACCGCGCAGGCGAAGCAGTTCGAGCTCGATCAGAAGTTTTCGCAGGACGCTCGCTACGTGCAGCAGCTCGCCGGCAACTACTCGAACTACGCCGCCGCCGAGGCGATGCGCGGCGCGGGTGAGGGGATGGCGAAGGGCGGCGGCGGTGCGGGTGTCGCGGGTCTCGGCGCCCAGATGGCCATGGGCGTCAACATGGCGAACATGATGGCCCAACCGGGTATGGGTGCGCAGCCGCAGTTCACACCACAGGCAGCCGCCGCTCCGGCAGCAGCTGCACCGGCGGGGGGCGCTTCGATCGAAGATCGCCTCGCGAAGCTCAAGTCACTCAAAGACAAAGGTCTCATCAGCGACGACGATTTCGCGAAGAAGCGCGACGCGATCCTCGCCGAGATCTGACGCTCAGCTGGTACCCTCGTTTTCGTCGTGAACCGCACCGTCCGCATCGATCCCGCCAACGACCCCGGCCCGATGCGCGACGGTGCTGGCACATCCACACCTCAGGGCGGCTCGGTCGTGGTGCGTCCGGCGACGTCTCCGGATGCGGTCGCGACCGCCCGCGACGCGATGGCCGCGACCGCGCTGGCCGACTCTGCGATGGCTGCAACCGCGTTGGCCGACTCTGCGCCGGCGGACGCTGCTGTGCCGAACGCCGCACACGATACGATCCGCAACAACAAGCGGCTGACGGCCGATCTGCCGAGCGGCGCCGAAGAGCTCGTCGGTTTGACGCTCGGTGGGCGTTACGTCGTCGAATCGATCCTCGGCCAAGGCGGTATGGGCACGGTCTACCGCGTGCGCCACGCCATGATCGGCCGGCCGTTCGCGCTCAAGGTCCTTCGCCGCGAGATCGTGATCGAAGCGGAGAGCGTCCGGCGCTTCGTCCAGGAGGCGAAGATCGCCGCGGGCATCCGGCACGACAACCTGATCGAGGTCACCGACTTCGGCGAGGTGACGAGCGCCGACCTTCCGTCGCTCAAGACGTTGAAGCAGCCGTTTTTCGTGATGGAGCTGCTCGAGGGCAACACCGTCGCGGAGCTCATCGCGGAGCGCGGCTCGCTCGAGCCACGGGTCGTCGCCGAGGTATTTCGGCAGGTGGCCGAGGGCCTCGCGGTGGCGCACGAGGGCGGCGTCGTGCATCGCGATCTCAAGCCCGACAATGTGTTTCTCTTGAAGTCGACGCCGCGAGCCAACGCCGCCTCGGGTGCAGCCACCCGGGCCGCACGCGCGAAAGAAGGGCTGCGGGTAAAGGTCCTCGACTTCGGCGTCGCGAAGCTCGCGTCGGGCGGGAAGATGACGCGCCAGGGCACCGTGTTCGGAACGCCCTACTACATGAGCCCGGAGCAGGCGTCGGGCCTCCCGATCGACGGTCGCGCCGACCAATACGCGCTCGGCGTCGTCATGTACGAAGCGCTCAGCGGTCGCGTGCCGTTCGACGACGACGCGTACATGGGCGTGATGACGAAGCACCTCTTCGCCGAGCCCGAGCCCATTCAGGCCGTCGTGAAGAATCCCGAAAAGCTCGGGTCGCTCGGCCCGATCGTGATGCGCTGTCTCGAAAAGCGCCCGGAGAACCGCTTCGCATCCATGCGCGAGCTCGCGCGGGCGCTCGCGGCGGTGCTCGTCGAGGACGCGTCGACCGTCGATGCGCCGGTGCCCGCATTGTCGAACGCGACAGGTGCTCCGCGTCAGCAATCGGCTCCTGCGCTGCTTTTGCGGGCGCCGGAGACCGCGCCCTTGATGACGCCTCCGCGGGCATTGCCTCGCGTCTCTCCGGCCGCCGGCGTACCGGCCGCGAAGAGCCGCGCTCCCATCTATGTCGGCGTCGCCGCCGTGCTTCTCGCGGGGGCGCTGGGGCTCGGGTACGTCGCCGTCAGCCGGAGTGGGGGCACGTCGCCGAAGGCCACCGCGGCCTCATCGGACACGCCGCCGACCGCGACGCCTTCCGCGGCGACGTCCGACACCGCTCCGCACGCTCAGCCAGCTGCACCGCAGGCGGGCGTAGCAGCGGGCACGCCGAGCCCTTCTCCGAGCGTTCCACCGGCTGCGACCAGCGCGCCTGCATCGACGACGGCGGGGCCGACGTCCGCTGTGCGAGCGGGCGGTCACGTCCCCGTCGCGGCGCCACCTCCACCGCCTCCGCCGCCTCCACCAACGTTCGTTTCGCCGCCGCCGCCGCCACCCGTCGCTGCGCCGCCGCCCCCGCCGCCTCCACCCCTCACCACCGGCGTGCAGCGCGATACCTGGTGATCGCGGCCTCCGCTTGACACCTGGCGGGGGGCCTCGCCACCATGCGACCCCAAAGTGGCGAAGCGTCAGCTCCTTCTCGTCGACGGCGATCCGCGGTCGATCCGCGTCCTCGACGTGAGCCTGCGCAAGGCGGGCTTCAGCGTGACGACGGCCACCGATGCGCCCGACGCGCTACAGAAGCTCGAGCTCTCCCCGCCGGATCTTCTCATCACCGAGACGCGGCTACCGGGGATGGATGGCTATGGCCTCGTTCGCAAGCTCAAGGAACGATCGGAGTGGACCAACATCCCGGTCTTGTTCCTCGCGAGCCAGCGCTCGATCGAGGACAAGATTCGCGGTCTGGAGCTCGGCGTCGAGGACTACCTCACGAAGCCGATCTTCGTTCGTGAGCTGATTACTCGCATCAATCTGATCTTCGCTCGACGCACGCAGGAGGGCATCGCGACGACGCGACAGACCTCCGGCGGCGGACGCACACGCTTCGCGGGCGCGCTCGCGGACATGGGCGTCGTCGACTTGATGCAGACCTTCGAGGTGAGCCGCAAGAGCGGCATCGTTCACCTCATGAACAACGAGACGAACAACCAAGCGAAGATCTTCTTTCGCGACGGGAAGATCGTCGACAGCGCGATGTGGCCGCGCGGTGAGCCCCAGCCCACGAACAACCATCAGCGCCCCGGCTACCTGACCGGAGAAGAAGCCGTCTACCGAAGCTTCATCTGGAGCGACGGCGCCTTCGAAGTCGAGTTCTGCAAGGTCGACGTCGAGGACGTGATCGAGTCGTCGACACAAGGCCTCCTGATGGAAGGCATGCGCCGCCTCGACGAGTGGCAGCGCTTGCTCGAAGTGTTGCCACCGCTCGATTCGGTGTTCGAGGTCGACTCGGACGAGCTGTTGAACCGATTGAGCGAGATCCCCGACGAGCTCAACGGGATTTTGCGGCTGTTCGACGGCAAGCGGACCTTGATGCAGGTCGTCGACACGTCGCCGTTCGAGGATCTCTCGACACTCTCCACGATCTCGAAGCTCTACTTCGAGGGGCTCCTCGTCGAGCGCTCCGCATCGCCGGAGGACGAGCTCGTCCCGAGCACCGATTCGGTGATGCCTGCGGCCGTGTTGCCGCGCCCGCTCGAGAGCATCGTTCCCGCCCCCGATGCGGAGCCTTCCGAGCCTCCGCCCCCGGTTGCGCCGCCGCCTCCGCTCGCGCCGCGCATCCTGATGCCGTCGGATCGCGCGGCTGCGAGCGCGCAAGCGGATCGCATCTCGCCGCCCAACGCGTTCTCCGCCGCGTCGTTCCTCTCGGCCTCGAGCCCCTCGATCATCGAGAACGGCGTGCACATTCCCGAGACACGCGAGCCGGTCGCGAAGCGTCACCTCGACGGTCCTGCCACCGAGTCTCCGCTTCCGCTGGTCGAGCGCAACCTCGCGTCCCCGCTCCTCGAGGCGACCCCGGTTCCGATCAACGTCGCGTCCGTCGCGTTCCCCGAGTTCGTCGAAGAGCTCGAGGATCGACCGAAGCCGCAAGCCGAAGCGCCGCGCGCGACGGCGGCGCCGGTCGAAGAAGAAGAAGAAGAAGAAGAGGAAGAAGGGGAAGAGGAAGAAGAAGAGGACGAGGACGAAGACGAGTCCGACGAGGAAGAAGAAGAGGAAGAAGAGGACGAGGACGACGCGGAAGCTGAAGATCGCGGCGAGGGGCAAGCCCCTCCGCTCGATGCGGCGGCGGTCGACGACGACCTGAACCTCTCGCCTCCCGCACCGGAAAACGGCTGGGCGGAAGACGACGCCGACAGGGCCGACGAGCCGCGCGTCGACCCGAAGGTCGAGGAGCGTCGCCGCCGCATGATCCGCGTCGTCGCGATCATCGTCGCGATCGTCGCGGCCGTTGGGGTCATCGCCCTCGCATCGAAAGATCCCGCCGTCACCGCGTCCTCGGCCGACAAGCCGCGAACGCCACCTCCTCCGCTCAGCGGCGCTGCGTTCGAGGCTTCGGACACCGCGACGCAAGCCGGGACGGTCGCGCCACCCCCCACGGCGACGACCGAAACGTCGGCGGCCCCGAGCGCGTCCGAGACGGCTTCGGCCTCCGCGTCCGCCGAGACCTCGGCGACGACCGCTCCGTCGGCTTCGGCGCCGGCGACGAGCACCGCGACCTCACCGTCGACGGCCTCCACCGGGACGCCGACCCCGCCGCCCACGACCGCGTCCCCGCCCGACAACTCCTCGGAGCCGCTGTCGAGCCGCACCATCAAGGCCATGCAGTCGGGCGAAAAAGCCAAGGCGCTCCAGCTCGCGCAACAATGGGCCAATTCGTCGCCCGGAAGCGCCCAAGCTTGGTACTACCTCGGCGCGGCGCAGCTCGCGGCTGGTCAGAGCGGCAAGGCTGCCTTCCAAAAATGCGCGGAAATCGCGCCGGAATCCGACGTCGGCATCGAGTGTGCCAGCCTCGGTCACTGAGCGCGGCCCTTTTCGAAGACCGTCTGTCAGGCGGAGGCCCGCGACCCCGTAGGTAAGGGGGATGGGCAAGGTTCGAGCAGCCCGCACCGCCCCCTCGGGCGATCGCATCCCGGCGCCGGCACGGCGGCGTCGGGTCCTACCCACCGCCTGTGCGGGCGCGTGCTACCTTCCGGCGCCAAATGAGCGACCCTGCGGAGGAGTTGGATGACGACGCCCTGTTCGCGGCGGTCCTCGCGCGCAAGGCGGCCGGCGAGCGGATCGACAAGCCGCTCTCCGTGCTTCTGTCGCGCTGGAGGCGTCCCGCGCTCTACGTCATCCGAAGGATTCAACAGAGTTACCGCCGAGGCGGTGAGGACGATCAGGAAGAGCTCCTCCAAGATGCAGCGATCAAGCTGCTCGAGCGAGGGCTCGGACAATACCGGGGCACCGCGCTCGACGAGTCCGGCGCTGCTCGCGCGACCTCTTCGCGCACGTTCTTCCTGCGCATCGTCAAGCACACCGCGATCGACCATTACCGCCGTCATTACGAAGAGCTCGCGTCGGCCCACGCCGGCGAAGACGAGCCCGAGACGCCTGGTCACGAGGTCAACGTCGCCGTCGAGCGCGCTCGCAGCGAAGCCGAGCGCGACGAAGCAGCAGAGCTCTACTGGCGCGCGTTCGAACGTCTTCGCGCCGAGCATCCGAAGGAAGCCGAGGCGTGGGACCTCTATCACCACCGCGACCTCGACGACCACGTCGCGGTCGCGAACGAGCTCGGCATCACCGTCGTCAATTCGTACAAGCGGATCAGCCGCGCCCAAGCGCACCTACGGCTGTTCCTCTTGGAGCTCAAATCGTAGTTGGCTGGCGCTTTTCGTCGATAGCGGCGCGATCTCGGCAGCGAGCGTGCTCACGTACATGCATACGCTCCGCGCGACTCGCCACCGACCTCGCTTGCTCTCGACGAAAATCATCCAGAAAGCAGGCGATTCGTCCCTGACGGGACGATGTCGTCGTCTCATT
Organism: Polyangiaceae bacterium; assembly: GCA_013361525.1. Lineage (GTDB taxonomy): Bacteria > Myxococcota_A > Polyangia > Polyangiales > Polyangiaceae > Xiheicaenibacterium. Next base: position 13,664 of record JABFXY010000219.1, read on the forward strand.
GATCCAATCGAAGGAGTACATGCCATGCCGCCCGCCACGATTCGCAAGCCCACGCTCGATCAGGCGATCACCGACGCCGGTGGTCCGGTCCCGTCGACGGTCCTCGTCGTTTGCGGTCAGATGATGCGTCAATCGCGAAGAGCCTCGAGCGCGCGCCCCGAAGAAACGGAGCGCGCGCTTCGAGCTTTGTCGCCCGACGCGGTCGTCACCGCTCTGGCGGCGATCGACGTGACGAGCGTGAAGAGCGAGCTGACGCGCGCGGTGGAGGAGTCCTTCGAGGCCGCCCTCGCGGAAGAGGCGCAAGAGCGCACGATGTTCGCGACGAGCGCGATGTCCGGCCTCGCGGCGCGCGACAAAGTCGCCTCCACGCTCACGGCAGCGCGCGCGCGCCTCGACTTGCTGCAGAAGGACCAAGGTCAAAATACGAGCTCCCCCCAATCGGAGGGAGCTCGCGCGCTTTCCGATGCCATCGCGTCGACCGAGCGAGCGATCGCCGACATCGATGCATCACTGCGCGTGCGAAGTCGGTCCCTCACCGGCGTGAATCGCGAGCGGCGCGCCGAGCTCGCCAAGCTGGATCCGCAAGAGCGCGAGCGTTGTTGGTGGTACGCGGATCGCTCGGACGAAGGTGACGACGATCTCCTCGTCGCGCTCGCCGATCTCCCCGGCGGCAAAGCCTCGGTGACGCGGCTCGGACCCGCTGCGCAGGCCGACATCGGTGCGAGCGCCCTCATCGACCTGAACATGGAAGCTGCCTCGAGCGCGCTGCGAAGGATCGCCCTCGGCGCCGCGACGGCCGAGGAGCGCGCGTGGATTGCGAAACATGCGGCCGTGGACGCGAGCCTCAAGCAAGCGCTCGACGTGGCCCAAGACACGCAAATCGAGCGCGGCGAAGACTGAGCCCGCCCTCGAGCGGGGTCCTCAGCGCTGTCGCGGATCCAACGCGACGTTGAGCAGATCGGCGATCGCCGTCGCGACGACCATCACGACGGAAGCGACGAGTGTCACCCCGACGAGCGCCTGCGCGTCGTGGTTCTGAATCGCCGCAACGGACATGTCGCCGAGCCCCGGCCAGCGAAAGAGCCGCTCGGTTACGATCGCCCCGCCGACGAGCGCCCCGAGCTCGAGGACGACGAGCTGCGCGATCGGCCCGATCGACGAGCGCAGCGCATGCACCAGCGCCGCTCGCGTGCGGCTGGCTCCTTTGGCGCGCGCGGTGCGAACGAAAGGCTCGACGAGCGCGGTGACGAGCTCCGCGCGGACGAAGCGTGTGAGCACCGCGGCGCCGTAACAACCGAGCGTGAGCGCCGGCAGGATCAGCGCGCGCGCTTCGTCGGCCGGCCCGACACCGAGACCGTCGAGCGGCACCCAACCGAGGCGGTGCGCGAGGAAGTACTGGAGGACGAGGCCGATGACGAACGTAGGCGCCGCCGACAGTGCAGTGCTGGCTGCAAGGACGAGCTCGTCGGCGCGGCTGCCGCGTCGCATGGCGGTAAACACGCCGAGGCCGAAGCCGATCACGATCTGGACCGCCATCGCGGCGAGCGCGAGGCGGAGCGAATACGGCAGCTTCTTCTCGATGAGGTCGACGACGGGCGCGTTGTAGATGTGGCTGCGCCCCAGGTCGACATGGACGCTGCCGACGAGGCGCCCGCAGCTCGCGTGGTCGCTCTTCGGCGTGCCGGGTGTTTCGCTGCTCCTGTGGATGAGCCGCTCGAGGAAGTGGACGTACCGAACATAAAGCGGCTGGTCGAGACCCCACACGTGTCGTGCGCGCTCCACGTCGGCGGGCGAAGCCGTCGGCCCGAGCACGGCGCGGACTGGGTCGCCCGGCAGCGCCGCCGTGAGAAACCACGTGGCCGTCGTGACGCCCCACACGATCGCGCCCGCGACGAGGACGCGCTTCACGAAGGCGATCGCGAGTCGCCTCATGGGGTGCTCACCTCGGCTTCGCGCGCGAGGAACGTCCGCGTGAAGTCGAGCGACGTGAGCGCGGTGGGCTCGTAGCCCTGGAGCCACGGCTGCCGCACCTCGAGCGTCGCCGGGCTCGTCGTCGGCACCCACGGGGCGAGCTCGTGCACGATGCCTTCTGCCTCCGCGAAGATCTGCTTTCGCACCTCTGCGTTCGTCTCGCGACGCGCGCGGTCGATCAGCCGATCGAGCTCGGCATTCGAGAAAAACGCGTAGTTCTGGCTGACGGGCCCGATCGCTTCGCCGTCGAGGTTCGGCGTGAAGAACGTGAGCGGATCGGGGAAGTCGGCTTGCCACCCCGCCCAGCCCATCGTGGCGCGCCCGCGCTGCTGGGCGATCGCGTAGTACGTCGTGCTGCCGACGAGCACGAGGCGCAGCCGAACGCCGATCCGCTCGAGCTGCTGCTGGTAGATCTCCGCCGCCGATTGCTCGAACGACGTCGGGATCACCATGTAGTCGATGGGATCGGGGTAGCCGCCTTCACCGGTCTCGGGATCGTACGGGTAACCGGCCTCGCGCATCGCTTCGAGCGCGGCGGTGACGTCGTAGCGCCGCGTCGGCGACGTCGCGGGGCGCCCGGGAACACCCGGCGGCACGACCGTGTCGATGGGGACGACATCGGGACGCAGCCGCGAAAGGACCGACGGGTCGACCGCGAACGCGACCGCACGGCGCAGCGCCACGTTGTCGAACGGAGGACGCTCCGTGTTCATGAAGATCGCGCTCGTGCGCAGGTTCTTCACGAGGTGAAGGCGGCCCTCGTAGCGCGGATCGGCGCGGAACAACGCGGCATCGCTCGACGTGAGCTCGCGCACCAGGTCCAGCTCGCCGCGCTCGAACCGGTAGCGCTGCACCTGCGGCCGCACGCGAAACAGGATGTCGACGCCGTCGAGGTACGGAAGTCCCTCGAGGTAGAAACCTTCGTGGCGCGCCAGCGAGACCTTCGTCTCGCCCTCGAACGAGGCGACCCGAAACGGCCCGGCGCCGCAGACGGCCGCGCCGTTCGTCGCGTCCGGATCCGCCGGCGTCGAGGTACATACCGGCGCGACGAACGGCATCGACAGCAAGCTCGGCAGCGTCGCGTTCGGCTCGTCGAGCCGGAAAATCACGCTGAGATCTCCGTCCGTCTCGATCCCCGCGAGGTGCGCCGTCTTGCCGCTCCGGTAATCCTCGAAGCCGGTCAGCCCGGCGAACAGGCTCGCGGACGGGGAGGGGACGTTGGGGCCGAGCGCGCGCTCGATGGATCGCTTCACGTCCGCGGCGGTCATCGTCGCGCCGTCTTGGAAGCGGACGCCTCGGCGCAACGTGAGACGGAGCGACTTGCCGCCGTCGGACCACTCCATCGCCGTCGCGAGGTGCGGCACGAACGCGCCGTGATCGTCGAGCCCGACGAGCCGGTCGCAGACGAGGCGGGCGATCGCGACGCCCATCTCGTCGCTCGCGAGCGCGGGCTCGATCGTCCTCGCCGAATACGCGGTCGCTAGGTGCAAGGTGCCACCGCGTCGGGGCGCGGGCGGCTCCGCGAAGCCTTGCGCCGGCGGGGCGAGGGCGGCCCGCGGCAGCGCGACGACGACCGCGAGCCCCACGAACACCAGCGCGACGTCGAGCGGAAACGCGATGCGACCGAGCCAGGCACCGCGCGCAGCGGCGGTTTCGGTGCGCGCGCTGAGGGCTTCGCCGAGGCGATGAAACCCGAGCATTGCGACGAGGATGAACGCCGCGGGGAGCGCGACGAGCGCGGGGCGCACCACGATGAACGACTCCGACTCGTGGAGCATGCGACCCCATGAGGCATCCGGTGGCCCGAGCCCGACGGTCAGGTAGCTGAGGACCGCCTCCGCGAGGATCATCGAGCCCGCCAGGCTCGCGCCGAGCGCGAGAACGGTGGAGCGCACGTTCGGCAACACGTGCCGCGCGCCGATCCAAAACGTCGAACCGCCGAACGCTTGCGAAGCGAGCACGAAGTCGTGCTCGAGCACCACGAGCGCTCGCGCCCGAACCACGCGCGCGACGCCCGTCCAACCGGTCAGACCGAGGACCAGCACCAGCGTCGTCGCGTCGGTCTCTTCGACGAGCACGCCCACCAACGTGACGAGCAGGAGGAACGGAAACGCGAGGAGAACGTCGACGAAGCGCATCAACAGCGCGTCGGCCCAGCGCGCGCCGCGCTTGCGAAGCGTCGCGGCGGCGACGCCCACCGCGAGGCCGATGGTGCAAGCGACGAGCGTCGCGGTGAAGGCGATGACCAGCGAGATCCGCCCGCCCGCGAGCAGGCGCGCGAGCTCGTCGCGGTATAGCGAATCGACGCCGAGCCAGTGCCGTGCAGACGCGCCCGGGGGCCCCCCGTCGGCGGAGGGCGCGAGCTCGAAGTCGCTCAGGTTGGCGTCCCCGAGGAGCGGCGCAACGACGAACGACGCGAGCACGAGGACACCGACGATGCCGCCGCCGATCCGGATGTCGCGCGCGCGCATCGGATCGGTGGCTCGATCGCGCGAGGCGCGCAGCTGCACGATACCGAGGATGCGCTGCCCGAGCGCGCGGATCATCGCGCGCCAGTGTCGCACGAAGATTCCTCAACGATGATCAACGACGGCCTTCGAGAAACTCGTTCACCACGGCGAGGAATTGTTCGGGCTTCTCCTCGGCCGGCGAATGTCCACAATCCATGATTTCGAGGCGCGCGTGCGCGAGCTCTTTCGCGAGGCGCGGGGCGTGAGAGCTCGGGAAGAGCTTGTCGTCGCGACCCCAGACGACCAGCGTCGGCGCTCGGACGCGTCCGAGCCGTGCGACGACCGTCCGCGTGTCGAGCATCGCGCGCATCGTCGCGTATGCGCTCTCTCTCGCGGCGGGTGAGTTGAACTTGTCGTAGAAGGTGTCGATGCGCGGCAAGTTGAGAGGAACCCCGCGGGAGAAGACCTCGTCGCGAAAGTACGCGCGAAACATCGCGCGCCCGTAGAGCTGCTTGAAGATGAACGGCCCGACCACGGGGTACAGCGGCAGCTTCGCCTTGAAGTTTCGAGGGAACGGATAGGTGAGGGGATCGACGACGACCAGGCGGTTCACGAGCTCGGGATGTTGCGCGGCGAGCGTGAGCGCGACCGCCCCGCCCATCGAATGACCAATCACGTTCACGCGTCCGACGCCGAAGGCCGACACGAGATCGGCCATCGACTCTGAAAACGCCTCGATGCCGTAGGCGAAGCGCGAAGGGCTTGGTTTTGCGCTGTCGCCGAACCCCGGCAAGTCGGGCGCGATGACGTGAAACTTCTGCGCGAGCTCGTCGAGGACGTCGTCCCACTCCGCGTGCGTGACGATGAAGCCGTGGATCAACAGAAGCGGAGGGCCTTTGCCTCGGCCGGCCTCGACGGCGCGGATGCGAATGTCGCGCACCGTGACGTCGCGGGTCTCCCGGATGACCGTCATCCGTTGCCTCGCTTCGCAGCGTCGCACGCCGCGCGCAGGCGCTGCAGCATCGAGGCATCACACTGGATGCTGAGGCGCTTCGTCTCCGAGCCTTCGCGGTACGCGAGCGTGAGGACCGCCACGTGCGAATCGATGTTGCGCGCATGTTGGGAGGCGACGATGCGATCGAGCCGCCAATCGACGCCGACGAGGAGCGCACCGTGATCGCTCACCGTGCGTCGAACGAGCTCCGCGCGAATGCGATCTCGAGATGCGCGGTAAGCGGGGCCGATGACGGCTTGCACCGCTGCCACGTGCTCCGGAACGATCTCACTCAGGTCGCTTTCGATGTCGGCCGCGCTCGCGTCGTTTTTTGCGGCCTCCCAAATCAAGAAGCGCGCGCCGCGCAGCGCGGCGGCGACGCGGTTTCCGATCGCATCGTGGCGGCGACAGAACGACTCGATCGCACGGTCGGTGTCGTCGGCGAGCGTCGGCTCGAGACACGGCGTGAGGACCTCGTCGAAGCGCTCGCGCGCACGCTCGGGTAGATCTCCGAGGGCGCGCAGATCGCCCGCCAGCGAAGAGGGAAGCGGCTCGCCGCCGACGGCGCGGAGCGAGGTCGCTGCGTTCGTATGATCGGGGTGAGCGCTCATGATTTTCCTCGCGGGGCGCGGAGCTTAGCGCTGCGGCGGCAGGGCTGTCCGCTCGCGATCCGCACGCCTCGGGGCGTCGGCGCGATCAGGCCGTTCACGCGTGATCACGCGGGAAATTGCCCGGGGCCGATGATGTGGGCGATGGTACGGAAATCCGTGCAACCCTTCGGATTTCTCGACGCGATGCGATGCCCCTGACGCCGACGTCAGTAGGACAAATAATGTCCGATGCGAACGCGACGTGACGCCTCTTACAGCACGTTCGTGAGCCTTGGCAATAAAAGGCCCAAGAGAAATTGACTGTATTCCATTCAGTGGAATATGGTCCTTTGCGTCGATTGACACACGGCATCGTCTCCCGGGTGCGGGGGAGGAGACATTGAGCCGCGAAGCCATTTCCGACGAGGTTCTCGAGCGAATTGAGACTCAACACGCTCGAGGTATCTCGTCGTCGGACATCCTTGCGTTGTTCGACCAGTTCGGCCTCAAGTTCAGCGAGGCCACCCTTCGGAAGTACGTACAGCTCGGTTTGTTGCCTCGCAGCGTCCGCGTCGGTCGCAAAGGCAAACACACCGGGTCGCAAGGTCTCTATCCCGCCACCATCGTCCGGCAGATCCTCCTGATCAAGGACATGATGGCGCAGAACCTGACCATCGAGGAAATCCAGGCCGAGGTTCTGTTCGTTCGCGGCGACATCGAGGAGCTCGAACGAAGGCTGTCCAAGATTTTCAAGACGCTCCGCGATTCGATGAAGAAGCAACGGAGCGAGCCGGGCGTTCGAGGTCTCTCGAACGACCTCGTCGCCGCCGAGACCTTGGCAAAAGACCTCGTCGGCAAGCTGAATCAGTTGGAACAACGCTTCACCTCGCAAAACCGGCTGGCGCGTCGCGCTGCCGGCACGTAGCGAGCCGTCGTCCCGTCTCCGCGATCCGTCGCGGCGACACCCTTCGAATCTCCTCCAAGCCACCGCGCGCAGGCGGTCGCTTCGGTCGTTTTGCAGCGAAAGTCGCGCTCCGCGGATGCGGGGTGCATACGCCGCGTCGCGCGGCGAAGGTCAACGTGTGGGCGAAGTTCTGCCGGCGGGCTCCGGCAGTTCGACGTCCTCATGCGCCACATCGTCCACTCGCATGTCCCGGAGGCAGCGCATGAACAACGAGAACGATTTCGATTCCCACGACGCACCGGACACCGGCAACGACGTTTCTGCCGACCCCGGCATCGAACCCGTCGTCGAGGGAGCACTGGCTCGCGCTGCGCGTCCGACGGCGGACTCCGCGATCACGCGCGAACAGCGTCGCTCGAGGCGCAAGCGCGAAGTCCGCGCGCGCACCATCAGCGTCAAGCGCATGACGAAGCGCGAGCTCGAGATCGGGCGCATGCTCTATCCCGAGAACGACTACGAGAAGCCGCGCATGCGTGAGGAGTGCGTCGAGGGCGCGCGTCCTTGCCCGTTCGTTTCGTGCAAGCACCACCTCTTCCTCGACGTGTCCGCACGCACCGGAGCCATCAAGCTCAACTTCCCGGACCTCGAGGTTTGGGAGATGAACGAGAGCTGCGCGCTGGACGTCGCAGACCGAGGCGGGACGACGCTCGAAGACGTCGGCGCGATCATGAACCTCACGCGCGAGCGAATTCGTCAGGTCGAAGTGAAGGCCCTCGCGAAGCTGCAGGCGCTCCGCGACATGGAAGCGCTCCGCGATTACGTCGACGAAGGCCCCGTCGGAAAGCGCCGTTTGCCGGTCATCCAGGCGGATGCGGATGCGGACGAGGACGAGGACGACGTCGAGGCATCGGCGGAGGACACCGACGCCGAGGAGACGACGAACGAGCAGCCGCGGGCGAACCGCGCTCGCCCGATCGTCCTCGAAGACGCCGCCGAGTTCGACGGTATGTGAAAACGTCGCGGGTTGGGTTTCACGGCCCCGCCCGCGCGCACCCAATCAGCGCGTCAAATCCCGTCCGGGATGTCGCTGGTTCTCGCCGCTGGTGGCCGATACGTCGGTCTCGGCGGCGCTGTCGTTGGTGGGTTCGGCGCGACGGCGGGTGTTGCCTTCGACGGCGGCGTGCGCGACGTCGGCAGGCTCGCGAGCGTCGCCGCTGTGTTGCCTGCTCCCGGGCCGCTCGCAGAAGATGTAGCCGACGCGACCTCGGATGAAGGCTCCGTAGAAGAGGCGCCCTCCGATGGGCTCGACGCCGTGGCTGCTGCGACGGCCGTCGGGTCGGACGCCGTCGACGTCGTCGTTTGCGCGGCAGTAGCGGTGGATGCTGCCGTCGCGGTGTCGGCGGCGTTCGCCGCGGCAGGCGCTTCACCGGCCATCGGTCCGACGCCGCCGCGCGTGGCGAGAACGGCTGCTGCGCCGGCGCCGCTGAGCGCCGCGATGCCGAGCAAGACCCACGGGGCGCGCGACTTGCGAGGAGGCGCGAAGCCGACGGGCACCGCCGTCGCCGGCGGCTCGAGCGCGCGGCCCGAAGACGGCGGTCGTGACGACTGCCCGCGGCGAGCAGGCGGCGAGTCGGAGATGGGGCGCGCGGGCGCGTTGTAGCCTGGGCGTGGCGTCGCACCGCCCGACTGCGCGTGGAGGTCGGC
>JABFXY010000119.1 GCA_013361525.1 Polyangiaceae bacterium
CCTTGCTGGCCGTTCTGCGCTTGTTTGCCGTTCGCGCCTTGCTGACCTTGTTGGCCCTGGGGCGGCACGCCGCGCTGCTGGTTCATCGTCTCGAGCTGCTTCGATCGAACGTCGCCGAGGTTCGACAGCGCCTGATCCACCGAGTGCTGGCGCTTCTGGTCCATGTCTTCGACGAGCTCGCGAAGGTTCTTCTTCGCGGAGCTGGGCTCGCCGTTGTCGAAGCGCTCTCCCGCGCTTTTCGCGAGCTGCTTCCAGCGCTCCGCGTCCTTCGGATCGACGCCCGACTCCGGCGCGGGCTTCGCTTCCTTGAGCGCTTTCGAAAGCTCCTGGCCCATCGATTTGAGGCCGTAGTCGTTCGCGTCTTTGGAGCGGCGGTTGAGCTCGTTGGCCATGGCCGACGCCGTATCCGCGTCGCCGCGCTCGATCGCGTCCGCGAGCTGCTTGGTCACCGTCTCGAGCGGCAGGCTCTCGAGGGAAGGCTGGTCGAAGAGGCCGCCCTGTTCGCGCGCTTCGTTGGCGAGATCTTGAAGGGCGCGAGCGGCAGCCGACAGGTGACCGGCGCTCTTGCTCGAGTTCTTTCGCGCGGAACGAAGCTCTTTTTGCGCTTCGCCGAGCTTCTTCTTCGCGCTGTCGCTGAGACCGCGTTGCTCCTCGAGGGTCTGGAGCTGCTTCTCGAGTTGCTCGATGCGCGCCTTGTCTTCCTTGGAGAGCGTCGGCGTCGATTCCTTTTGGGTCGCGCTCGGAGCGACGTCGGCCGGAGCGAGCAGATCCTTCGGCAGGACGCTCTTCGGTAGGAAGAGGACCACGCCAGCGAGGATCGCCACCGCCCAGGTGGAGATCCCGAACGCCCAGCTACGTCGATGGTGTGGAATCGGCGGGGTGATCGAGGCCGCGAGCGATTGAGCGCGTTGGACCACGGCCTTCGCGATTTCGGGGCCGCCCAGCTTTCCGGTCGGCGCATCTCCCTCGCGTTCGATCGACAGGGCAGTGACGAACAGGTCGTCGGTTGCGTGCTGTTTGTCGAGGCTGCGCGCGAGCACTTGGGGACGTGTGCGTACGCGCACGTATTGGACGACGCACGCGGTGACGATGGTGACGCCGAGACCGGCACCCACCATCGCCGCGAGCTCGGGCAGGTTGCGCGCCTCCGGCAGGTACGAGGGCCATGTTGCGCCCAAGTGGCGGACGAGGTCGGGAGCCTTCGTCACGGCGCCGGCCGTCAGCCCGACGGTGAGGCAGCCCAGCGCGCTGCGAAGACCGATGCGCGTCATGGCGCGACGGTTTCGCGCTCGGGACCATGTCTCAACCGTCGCGGTGACCGTGTCGTCCATGCTCAACGCTCGTCCCCCCGCGCGACGACCCTGCTACGCGCGACGTCGTTCATCCATTCCTCGTCGCTGTGGCGCTCGTCATTGTGACCAAGATCCTATGCCGAGCTTGGCAGTCGCTACGCCTTAAGCAATCATTGTTCTCCCGTCCGCGCGACGGTGAAAGCCCCCCGTGGGCAGGGGAACCTCAGGGCTTTTTCTTCTTGTACAAGTCGGCCTTGAAGTTCGCCCGTGCGACCTCGGGCTTGGCCGCGGGGGCCGCCGGTTTGGTCGATTTCGCCGGCGGATCTTCGCGCCATTGGACTTTCGCTCGCTTCGACGCCGGGCTCACGGGAGTGGAAGCAGGCGGGTGCGGCGCCACGACCACCGCCGGAGGCGGAGCCCCGGGGACGAACGCGACCGGTTGTGGAGGGGCCGACGCCGTGTCCTCGTCGGTCGGCTCGTCCTCGCCGCCGAGCGAGATCGTCGACATCAGGGGATCGTCACCGATGGGAATGGGCTTCGGCTTCGTAGGCTCGGACGCCCAAGGTGTCGCAGAGAGCGACGGTTTGCCGCGTGGGGCGCCCTTTGCGCGGCCCTCGAACGGCAGCGATACCGGCGCGTGGTCGACCTCGACGACGAGCGTCTGCTCACGCGCGCGGGGCTGACTCGGCGCAGGGCTCGACGTCTCGATGACCAGCGTCTCCGTCCGCTCGCGCGTGACCTGTCCCGCTCGGCTGTTCGTCTCGGCTTTCGCCTCGATGATCATGGTGCCGCCGCGCGGTGCCCGGTGCGAAAGCTGCGTGTCGTGCGGGTGCGGATCCTCCGCGCTCATCAGGTCCGGAAACACGAACGGCTCCGACGGACGCTCGAGCGCGCCGCCGATGCGCAGGCCTGCGAGCTGCTCGCCGGGAACCGAGATCGCTCCTCGAAAGACGAGCTCTGCCCGAAGCCGGTGAGGTTCGAGGTGTACCGTCTCGAGTCGCAGCGGGATCGACACGCGATGGCCCAACGTCGTCTGCCCGACCGCCACACCGCGCGCGCCCGGCAGATACGTCCGAAGCGTCTCGAAGTGCGGGTGCAGCCCGAACATCGCGATGAGCTCCACGCCGTGGAGCTCCTTCACCTGTTGGTCGGCCGGCGCCGTCTGGAAGTACGCCATGTCGAACGTGTCGGGCAGCACACAGTCGTCGCGCGAAAAGTCGATGGGAGCTGCCAAGAGCTCGCGGCGCGAGGGCCACGACGGCGCGATCGCGCCGAAGCCCGCGCTGGCGTTCGGATCGCGCGCCGACTCGATGTTCGGGAGCGTGAGCAAGCCGCTCGCGTCGACGTCTGAACCGACGCCGACGGGGTTCGCTCGATGAGACGGCCCGCCGTAGGCTCGTTCGTACACGATCGGCATGCTCTCGAACGGCTGCGGCTCGGGCGGCGCCGTCCGCGGCGGCGCGCGGCGATCCCCGAAGACGTTGATCGGCTTGTTGAAGAGCGGCTTGCTCTCGCGTTGCACGACGAGTCGTGCCGTCATCGTCGTGAGGCGCTGCCCGGGCGGCGCGAACGCGACGGCGTCCACCACGACCTCCGGCTTGGGCACGTGGAGCGCGACGTCGCTCGCCCGCTCGAGGCTCGCGAGCGGTCCGCGCCCGCGGTAGCGATCCTCGTGTAACACCGCGCGCGGCGGCGCCGATCGCATCGCGCCGTCCGGCACGATCTCGAACGATGCCTTCACGACGGCGGTGACGAACTGCCGTCCTCGGAACCTCCACGCGCGCGCGGCCGTGTCGACGGCGCCGAACGATCGGACCGTGACTGTCGAGGAGCTGGTCATGCGGATCGATCGATCATCGCCAGGAATGCGGCTTCATCCAAGACCTTGATGCCGAGCTTCGTGGCTTTCTCCAGCTTGGAGCTCGGGTCTGCACCGACGACGAGGTACGTCGTGTTCTTGGAGACGCTCGACGTCACCTTGCCACCGAGCTCTTCGATCCTCGCCTGTGCCTTGTCACGGCTCATCGCGCCGAGCGTCCCGGTGATGACCAAGGTCTGCCCGCTCAACGGACCCTCTTTTTTCTGACGCACGACGTCGAGCTTCACCCCGCCCGTGCGGAGCTTGTCGATGAGCTTCGTCGTGCTCTCGCGCCGGAAAAACACATGGACCGCCTCGGCAATCACCTGTCCGAGGCCTTCGGCCTGCGTGAGCTCTTCGACCGAGGCGGCGGCGATCGCGTCGACCGATCCGAAGTGGTTCGCGAGCGCTTGCGCAGCCGACGGCCCGACGTGGCGGATGCCGAGGCCGACGAGGAGCTTGTCGAGCTGCCGCTCGCGCGCGCCCTCGATCGCCTTGAGCAGGTTGTTGATCGACTTTTCTTTGAACTGAGGGAGCTTCGCGAGCTTTTCCGCCGTGAGGTGGAAGAGATCGCCCGGATCTTCCGCGAGGCCGAGGTCCAGAAGCTGCTGCGCGCGGACCTCACCGAGGTGCTCGATGTTCATCGCGCCGCGCGAGCAAAAGTGGAAGATGGCGCCGAGCGTCTGGGCGGGGCAAGTCTGGTTCGGGCAGCGGCGCACGGCGTCGTCGGCGCGGCGCTCGAGCGTCGTTCCACAGACGGGGCACTCGTTGGGCATGACGAACGGCTTCTCGTCGCCGGTTCGATGCTCGAGCACGGGGCCCACGACCTCGGGGATGACGTCGCCTGCGCGCTGCACGATGACCATGTCGCCGACGCGGACGTCCTTGCGCGCGACCTCGTACTCGTTGTGCAACGTCGCGGTGGAGACGGTGACGCCGCCGACGAACACCGGCTCGAGCATCGCGAACGGTGTCGCTGCGCCGGTGCGGCCGATCGACACCAGAATGTCGTTCAGGCGGGTCGTCTTCTGCTCCGCGGGAAGCTTGAACGCGACGGCCCAGCGCGGCGCTTTCGCCGTCGCGCCGAGCTCTTCTTGCGCGCCGATGTCGTCGACCTTGACGACCACGCCGTCGATCTCGTGATCCATCTCGTGACGGCGCGCTTTCATGTCGACGACGAACGCTTTCGCGTCCGCGGGCGTCGCGACCCGCTTCGACAGAGGATGGATCGGTAGGCCGTACTCCGCGAGGGTGGCGAGCGCCTCGGTGTACGTCTTGAAAGACGTCCCCTCCGAGCGCACGAGGCCGTGCAGATAAACGGTGAGGGGACGCTCGCGCGTGATGTTCGCGTCCTTCTGCCGGAGCGCGCCGGCCGCGGCGTTGCGCGGGTTGGAGAACGTCTGCTTGCCCGCCTCGTCGAGCTTGTCGTTGATCGACTTGAAGTCGCGTTTGAAGAGGAACACCTCGCCGCGGACTTCCAACCAGGCGGGCGGATTGGCCGTCTTCAGCCGATGCGGAAGCGACCGCAAGGTGAGGATGTTCTGTGTGACGTCTTCACCGATCTCCCCGTCGCCGCGCGTTGCCGCGCGCGTGAGACGGCCGTGCTCGTACACCACCGCGACCGAGAGGCCGTCGATCTTCGGCTCGCACACGAGCGCGGGCTCGCGCCCGAGCCCGCGGCGGACGCGGTCGAACCAGTCGTCGAAGGACTGCTCGTCGAACACGTTGTCGAGCGATAGAAGTCGCGACGAGTGGCGGACCGGTGCGAAGAGCTCGCTCGGCTTGGAGCCGATCTTCTGCGTCGGCGAGTCTGTGTGCGCGAGCGCGGGGAACGCGACCTCGAGCTCTTTCAGCTCGCGAAACAGCGCGTCGTACGCCTCGTCCGAGATCTTCGGCTTGTCGAGCGCGTGGTAGAGGTGGTCGTGGTGACGAACCTCTCGGGTCAGCTCGTCGATCCGGGCCTTCGCCTCGTCGGGCGTCGTGGGGCGCGCCATGTTGCCGGCACGATAGTTCGCTCCGCTCGCGGCGCGAACGGTTTCCTCGCGCTCGTGCGTCGTTCAGCGGCGGCCGTGCCGCGCGATCTCCGCGCGGACCCAGGCGCGCATCGTCGCCGACAGCCGCGCGTCGTCCGGCGGACCTCGGTCGACTTGCACGAAGCTCGCGATTTCGTCGAACGCAAGGCGTGAAGCGCGCGCGCCGTCGACGATGAAGTGAAGGCTGCGGTCGGAGGCATCTCCGACGAGCGCACCCCAGTGTTCACCTCGCTCGTCGAAGGTGAGGCTCCCCGCGGCGACGCCGTCGAAGGCTCGCGGCACGCCGTCGGTGACCAGAAGCGATGCGCCGGAGAGCTCCGCCGCTGCGATCCACGATTGACCCTTCGCATCGAGGGCGAGGTCGGTCACGGCGTCGTAGCGGCCTCGCGTTTCTCCGCCCACGACGACGGATGCCTGGTTGTCGCGGACACCGGCGAAGCCGAGCACGGGCGCTTCGCCGGCCCACGTGACGAGCTCGACGCGATCGAAGGTGTCGCCGACCGCCTGCCCGTCCTCGATCACCCGCGCTGCGCCGCCGAATTTGGCGCCGAACGCGAGGCGTCCGTCGGCGGAGAAGCGGAGCGCGCTGTGGTCCACGGCGTCGTACGGGCCGAGGACCGCGGCGTCGCGATGCACCGTCCACTGCCCGGCCTTCGATGCGGCCCACGCGACGCGCGTCCCGTCGCGGGTGAAGGTGAAGGCGCCGATCGTGTCGCATGGGTCGCTCGAGTTTCCGTCGACGAGCGCACGCCAGCCTTCTTCGGTGAGCACAGAAGCGGCGAAGCGCCCGAGCCGCGGGGAGAGCGCGAGCGTCGCGACGTCGCGGTAAGGACCGTACCGCTCGCGGTCGATGTGAACGAACGAGCCGTTCTTTTCGAGCGAGACGAACGCGACGTGCGCGCCTTCTTCGTCGATGCCGAGCGCGCCGGCGCCCTGGAATGGGCCTGACGCAACGCCGTCGACCACCACGTGCGCCCCCGCTTTGTCGATGCCGATGAACCCGTGCGAAGAGCCGTCGCGGTCCGAGACGAGCGAGCCCGCCGCGATCGAATCGTACCGCTCACTCGGCCCAGTCGGCGTGACGACGTGCCATCCACCATTTCGCTCCGCCGCGAACACGACATGCCGCGAGCCCACCCAGCGCACCTCGCCGAACCCGTCCCACCGCTCACCGCGCGCCTCGCCGTCGACATACAGCCGAAACGAGCCGTCCGTGGTTGCCGCCCAAGCGACATGCCGGCCGTCTTCGCTCGGCTTCACCGTCTCGACCGCCACCCCGTCGTACGGCCCAAAGCGCTCGCCCAACACGAAGACGTATTGCCCCTCCGCCTCCTGCACGACGGCGATCGTCCCCGACCGATCCGGCAGCTTCGCCTCGTGCACCGTCGACAACATCCCGCACGCGGTGGCGAACAGCGGCGCCGCGCAACCAATCCAACCACGAAGACGCAAAGCGGAGACAGTTGGAGCTCGAACGTCTCGGCGAGTTCTCATAAACCCCTTGTGCTCTTTTTCTGCTCTTCGCGTCTTTGCGGTTTCTCTCCCTAGTCCCCAGTTGCAATGGCGGAGCGCGGCTCGAAGCCGTAGGCGCCTTTCATCACGCCTCGCGCGACTTCGCGGCCGTCGACTTCGGCGCGCACTTCGAAGCGTAGGAGCCTGTCCATCGCGTGGGTGAGGCTTACGGTGAAGTCGATCCGTTGCCCCGCGAACACCGGCGCGAGGAGCTTCACGTCGACGGCCGCGCTCATCCCGAGCGCCGAGGTCGGGGAGGGGAGCGCCGTCTTCATGATCGTTTCGAGCTCGGTTTGGACCTCGGGGCGGTAGCCGGGATGAAAGCGGGTGCGCAGCTCGAGGTTGCGCAAACCTTCGAGGAGCCGATCCGGCGCGAGGCCGCGCTCGACCATCCCGAGCTCCACGAAATGCAAAATAGCGAGCACGTTCGTCGATTGGCCCATTCCTTCGATCGTGTAGACCCCGGGCCACACGCTCATCTCGGGGAAGTGGCCTTCGAAGACGGGCTCATTGGCGCTGACGTGACGGCTCGACCACAACGTCGGCCGCTTTCCGCGCTCGTAGGCCTCGACGTTGTCGATCATGAGAAACGGCCTGCGATGCGGCAACAGGCGCATCACGACGTCGGGACCGAGCTTGAGGGCTGTTTTCATGCGGTGTCGCGGAGAGCAATCTGAGCTTCGTCGACCTCGCGGTCGCTTTCGACCGTGAGGACGCGCGCGTCGGACGGAAGATTGCGACGGAGGAGCGCGCGGAGCGGCGCGCCCGGACCGACGACGACGAACACGCGAATACCCGACGCGTAGGCGCGCGCGATCGTCTCTCGAAATCGAACGGGTCGGACCAACCCTTCGGCGAGGCACGAGACCGCGCGCTCCGGCGTATCGACGGGCTCGGTGTCGACGCAGCTCGAGACGGGGCTCACCGGCGCGGTGAGCGCTTCGTTTGCGAGGCGTCCACGAAACGCGTCGCGCGCTTCGGTCATCTGAGGCGTGTGCCAAGGACCTCTCGCCGCGAGCCGACGACCTTCGACGGCGCGCGCGATCGCTGCGAGCGCGTCCTCGGGTCCTCCTGCGACGATCTCGTCCGGCGCGTTGTCGAGGGCGAGCGTCGCGCGACCCGCCGACAGCTCGCGCGCACGGCTCCAATCGTTCGGGTGGAGGGCGAAGAGTCCGCCGGGATCTTTCGCGGCGGCCGCGCTCATGAGCCTGCCTCGCTCGGCTGCGAGATCGATCGCGCGCTCGAACGAAATCGCTCCGGCGAACGCGAGCGCCGAGAGCTCGCCGAGGGAGTGTCCGATGTGCCGCGCCGTCGGCTGCCCTCCGAGCCGCGCAGCCGACGCGAGGCTCAGCGCAACGACGAGGGGTTGGAGGACGTGCGTCGGTTCGATGGCTCGGCCGCCGTGTCGAAACAGCGCATCTTCACGATCCAGGCCCGCGGCACGAACCGCGTGCGCGACGAGCTCCATTCCGGTGCTCGTCGCCTGCGCCCGCTGAATCTGCGCGCGCGTCGGCGGTGGTCCTTGGCCGGGGAAGAGGAGCGCCGCGCTCAACCGAGGAGCCCTCCGTCGACGACGAGCGACTGCCCGATGATGTACGACGCGTCGTCGGCGGCGAGGAACGCGACGGCCTTCGCGACCTCCTCCGCTTCGCCGAGGCGCCCCAGGGCGATTTGAGCCTTCCTGGCAGCGAGCATCCGGTGATCGAGCCGCGCGGCCATGCCGACCTTGATGAGACCGGGCACCACGCAGTTGACCCGGATCCCCTTGGGCGCGAGCTCGGCGGCGAGCGACTTGGTGAGCGCGACGATTCCGCCTTTCGATGCGGCGTAGGTCGACTGCCCGGGCGATCCGCCGAACGCGACGATCGACGAGACCGTGACGATGGCGCCGCGTTTGTTGGGAAGCATCGCGCGTGCGGCGGACCGGCAGGTGTTCGCAGTGCCGCCCAGATTCGTGCGAACGACGCGCTCGAACGACTCCACGTCAACCATCGTCGCGAGCGCATCCTCAGCGATGCCCGCGTTCGCCACGGCGACGTCGAGGGCACCTCGCGCGCTCACGATCTCGCGCACCGCAGCTTCGGTCGCCGCGGCGTCGGCGATGTCGAACCCGATCGACTGGCCGTCGCCGCCTGCGTCGCGGATCAGCTGCAGCGTCTCGTCCGCGGCGTCCGCGCGGCTCTTGTACCCGACGGCGACGAATGCTCCCTCGCGCGCGAGCTGCACGGCGATCGCACGACCGAGCCCGCGCGAGCCGCCCGTGACGAGCGCCGTTCGACCTTCGAAGCGCCGGCTCATGGTGAAGGGAACACGAAGCTCGCGCGGTCGCGGTAGCTGTGCCGCTGCGGGCTCACGTGGAGGCTGAGGTTGTTGAGGACCGGTGGCGCCAGCGTGACGACGGGCGCACGCTCGCCGGCGCGGACGCGCTGGTAGCCGTGGATACCCGCACAGGAGAGCGACCGATCGATCGCCGCGATGCCGAGGTGATACCCGCGAATCGTCGAATAGGCCGCCGCCACGACCTCGCCGATCGCCACGCCTTCCAGCTCGATCGCGTCACCGATTTCGAGGCCGGCGTCCGATCGGAGCCACACGACGCGGCGAGATGGTCCCGGTTCCCACCGTGCGCGTACGGCCCCCGAGCCTCGATACTCCTTCTCCTTCGAGAGGCGCCATTTGAGCTGAAGCTGGAGCGGATCGCGCACCCGCTGGCCTTCACGCGCGACGTTGAAGAAGCCGTTTTCGAGCGCCGCCAGGTGGACCTCCTCTTCGCTTGCGACGCCGAGATCGAAGGTCCCTCCCCGCCGCTCCAGATCGGCGCGCAGCGCTTCGCAACGGTCGCGTGGCATCAAAATGTCGTAGCCGTATTCGCCCGTCCGACCGGTGCGCAGAACGAGCGCGCCCGATGCACGAAACAGCGACAGATACGGCAGCCCGATCACATCGGGGCCGAGCCACTCGCCGAGGAGCTCCCACGCGTAGGGTCCGTGCAAGGCGCACACGTCGTGGCTCTCGTGAAGGAGCGTGGCCTTCGTCCCTGTGCCTTCGAGGTGCGCTGCGACGAGCTCGGCCGAGCGCTGTCGGCTCGGACCGTCGATGACCAGCAAGTACGCGTCTTCGTCGCGACCGACGATCACGTCCGCGACGATGAGCCCCTCGTCGTCGAGGATCAGCGACTGCCGCAGCTGCGCCTCCTGCAGATAGAGGTCCGTGGTCACGAGCCGGTCGACGACCTCGAAGACGTCGTCACCTTCGAGGCGGAGGTACGCCGACGACGGCGTCGCGAGCGCGACGCTCGAGCGAAGCGGGGAGGGGACCGTGCCTTCAGCCATGGCTCGCTCCTGCATCGGTGGTGATCGGCTTTCCGTGATCGATCACCATCTCCACCAGCGTATTCACCGTGCGCATGTACATCCGCGCGAGGCTCTGATCCGGCAGCTTCACGCCGAGGTGCGTCTCGAGGCCGACGAGCAGCTCGACTGCGTCGACCGAGTCGAGGCCGAGCCCGGTGCCGAAGAGCGACACGTCGGGATCGATGTCCTCTTTGGCGAGCTGCACGTGCAGCGCCTCGACGAGGATCTCTCGCACCTTGTCGAGCAGCGCCTCTCGCCGCTCGATCTGTTTTTCTACCTCGGAACGCGTCACGCTCACCCCGACCTCCCGAATCGCAAACCGACCGACAGCGTGCCGCGCTCGTCGGTCACCACGTGCACACCACCCTGGAGCGCACGCTGCGCCGCGATTGCGCACGCCGCGGCCCCCGAGAAGCCGCCGCTGCCCGCAGCGATCGTCGCGGCATCGAGCCGCGTGGGCTCGTCGTCTTTGTCGCCACTCGCACGCACGACGCGATCGGCGCATCGTGCTGCGTCGCCCGTTGCCCCGAAGGCCCACGCTTCGAGCGCGACTGCAGGCCTTTCCGGTGGGGTCGCGGACAGCACCAGCGCCGACGCGCCTTCGGTCGCTGCCTCCGGCTCGTCGCCGACGAGCTCGTGGACGCCTGCGACGACCAATGCGTCGAGCTCGCCGTGTGAAGCGAGGTAGTCGGCGCCGAGCGCCACCACCGCCGCGCCCGACGAAGCACCGGTGGAGATCGCCGTCGACGCGCCTCGCAGATCGAACATCCGCGTGACGGCGCCGGCGGCCGCGTTGAGCACCATCTTCGCGAACGCCGTCGCATTCAGCCGCGCGAGCGAGCGCTCGGCAATCGATCGGTGGAACTCGCGATCCGCGGCCGGTGATACGTGGGTCTGCCCGACGAAGAGACCGACCCGCGCCCGCGCATCACCGCGCAGCGTGAGGCCTGCCGCATCGAGCGCGCGCTTGGTCGCGGCGGCGAGCAGCTTGGTCGTCGTATCCAGCCCGCGCGGATCGACGCCTTTCACTGCGCGCGCGATGTCGATCTCGGCACGACCCGAGAGCTTCGCGCCGCGCGCGGCTTCCTCGAGCCCGATGGCGTTGGGGCCGACGATCGATGCTCCGACGACGTGAATCGTTCGAGGCGATCGCTTCGGCGTCAGGCTCGGCGATCGCTCGACGACCACACACGCGTTCGCGCCCCCGAAGGCGGAGCTGGTCGCGATGGTGCGCTCGAACCCCACCTTGCGCGGCCGCTCCCCCGCGACGGGATCGTCGGGACACCGCGGTCGAGGTCCGCGGAAGCTCGCGGTGTGCGGTGTCACCCCGCGGCCCATCGAGATCAGCGTCACGATGAGCTCGAGGATCCCCGCCGCGCCTTGCGCGTGACCCAGGAAGCTCTTGCTCGACGAGACCAGCGGCAGCTTCGGTGCGCCCTCGAAGGTCGTGACGATCGCGCGGTATTCCGCCGGATCGTTCGCCTCGGTGCCCGTGCCATGCGCGTTGACGTAATCGATCTCCGCGGGCTCCATCGCTGCGTCCGAGAGCGCCGCGCGCAGCGCTCGTCCGACGCCCGCGCCGTTCGGATCCGGCGATGTCGCGTGGTGCGCATCCGACGAGAGCGCGTAGCCCCGCACGAACGCGACCGGGGACGCGCCTCGCTCGATCGCGCGCCCGGCCGTCTCCACCACCACGAGCCCCGCACCTTCCCCGAGCGTCGTCCCGGTGGGCGTGCTGAATGGCGCGCACGGCTCGCGGCTCACGACGCCCAGCGCGCTGAACCCCGCGAAAATCTCCGGCGTGAGCTCGTCCGTGCCGCCGGCGAGCACCGCGTCGCAATGGCCTGCGCGCACCAGATCCCGCGCGAGGCCGACCGCGTGTGTCGACGACGAGCACGCCGTCGAGATGACGATGCGGGGCCCGCGAAGCCCGAGCGCGTCACCGACGGCGTCGCCGATCTTCGCGAGATCGGCGCGCGCCGAAGCGAGGCTGCTGCCGAGGACGAGCCCGATCGTGGCCGCTCCGGGATCGATCCGAGCGTGCGCCAGGGCCTCGCGACCCGCGGCGATTGCAAACGTCACCGCAAGCGGCGGAGCGAACGCCGAGGTATCGGCGAGCATCCCCGCGAGGTCGGAGCCGAGGCCTTCCGTCGAATACCGCGTGACCGGTCGAATGCCGTTCTCTCCGCGCTCGATCGCGGCCCACATCGCGTCACACGACGTTCCCAACGCGCTGACGGCGCCCATGCCGGTGATCGCGATGGGGCTCTCGAGCGTGGCCATGGCGACCTCAGCTGTTCGCGCGACGGATACCGCCGAGGATGAGCGTCACGAGCCCGCCGATGAACACGAGGCCGCCGTGCGTCAGCAAGAAGGCGCCGGCGATCGTGCCGACCCCGAGCACCAGAAACAGGCCGACGCCGATGTAAACGAGCGACATGCCCATCAGGATCCCGCCGACCGTGAGGAGCGGCGTCCCGAGCTTCGGCGTTTCTTCGTTCTCGCTGGGATCGCGCTCGCGTCGCTGCGCGAGACGGCGAACGTTCGGGTCGTCCTCGTCCTCGTGCTCCGACTCGGGGACCTCGAGGGCCGAGCTGGTTTGAGCGTCGGAAGCGGGCGTTCCCTGCGCGACGAGCCACGTGCGCGCGGCGACCTCCGTCGAATCGCGCATGCGGAAGAACTCGTCCTCGCCCATTTGCGCGATGAGCTGCCGCTCGAGCGAAGCCACGGTCGCGTCGCGAGAAGCGAGCTTGTCGAACTTTCGGACGCAATCGTCCAAAAACAGCGGAGAAGACTGCTTCATCCGGCTCGACACGTGGGCCGCGAGCGTGCGCATCGCGAGCCTGCGCTGTTGCGAAACGCCGATGCGCGCCGCCTCTTCGTCGACGGCGGCGACGACGTTCATGGCGAGCTCGGGGTCGTCGCGAAGCGCGCGACTCATGTCGGCGCGTTCGGTCGGTGTCAGCGCGTGCATGACGCTACGCATCCCGAACGCGGACTCATCCATTTCCGCCATGCCCGCAAACATCCGCCGTTGCACTGCCGGGTGAACCCGCGCCTCGAGCGGGAGGTCCGAGAACGAGCCGGCGAGCAAGAGCGATCGAAGCGACTTTCGCGCGAGATCTTCGCCGCGAACCGCGTCGTCGCTCTTGGTCTTGCCGCGCGCTCGTCCAAGCAGATCGGAGAGGGGCTCGCGCGCCTGGATCTGGTCCATCTGATCGTCGAGACGAGCCAAAAAGCCGCGGATATCGGCGTCGGACATCGGCGGCGGCATGGCCCCGACGCCGGTCGCGCCGAGCCCCATCGTCGAGCAGCCGCTCAGCGCTGCGACCCCACCGCCGCCCAGCGCGCCCGTGCGTAGAAAGCTCCGTCGATCCATCGAAACCCCGCTCCTTGTCGCGCCGCCCTGACGCCTGCGCGGGCATCGCAATCGGCATGCCGTACCGCGTCGGAACCGAGACAAGCAGGAACGTCGCGCGCTGCAAAGCGGCCATCGTGATCGCGGCGTCCGACGCGCCGACCCAAAAGGTTCCCGCGCCAATTCACCTGGCTTGCCAGGTGAATCATCAACAAGAATTCGCTCGGCTTGCCTTCTGCGTAGTATCCGACGCGCCGGTGTATTGGGCAGCGCCCCCTGAGGCCGCGCAATCCAGGTGAATTTTGCTGATGATTCGCTCGGCAAGCCGAGCGAATTTGGCTGCGCAGTGGTAAGACGCCCGCGTCGACCATGCCCCCCGTGCGCGACCCTTACCGCCCCCAAAACCACGTCCGAATCGTCACCGCTGCTTCGCTCTTCGATGGGCACGACGCGGCGATCAACATCATGCGCCGCATCCTCCAGGCGTCCGGCGCAGAGGTCATCCACCTCGGCCACAACCGGAGCGCCAAAGAGATCGTCGACTGCGCGATCCAAGAGGATGCCCAGGGCATCGCCGTCACCAGCTATCAGGGCGGCCACATCGAGTTCTTCAAGTACATGTTCGACCTCCTCAAGCAACAAGGGGCGGACATCAAGATCTTCGGCGGCGGCGGCGGAACGATCCTCCCGACCGAGATCCAAGAGCTCCACGACTACGGCATCACGCGCATCTACTCGCCCGACGACGGCCGTGCGCTCGGCCTCCAAGGGATGATCAACAACCTCCTCGAGCAGTGCGACTTCCCCACGAAGACGCTGATCGAAAAGGACGCCGCCCAACTTCGCAGCAAAGACCCGCTCGCGATCGGCAGGCTCATCTCCGTCGCCGAGAACCACCCCGAGCTCGAGGGTGAGCTCAAGGCGAGCCTGGTTCCGCTCCTCAACGGCAAGAAGGTCCCCGTCCTCGGCGTGACCGGCACCGGTGGAAGCGGCAAGTCGTCGCTCATCGACGAGCTGGTGCTGCGGTACCTGCGTGATTTTCCCAACCGGACGATCGCCGTCCTCTCCGTCGATCCGACCAAGCGTCGTTCGGGCGGAGGCCTCCTCGGCGACCGCATCCGCATGAACGCCATCAGCGACGACCGCTGCTACATGCGCTCGCTCGCGACGCGGCAGTCGAACCTCGCCCTGTCGCGGCACGTGCGCGAGGCGACCACGGTGTGCAAGGCCGCGGGCTTCGACTTCATCATCGTCGAGACCAGCGGCATCGGGCAGAGCGACACCGAGATCACCGAGCACGCCGACGTCGCGCTCTACGTGATGACCAGCGAATACGGCGCCGCGACGCAGCTCGAGAAGATCGACATGCTCGATTTCGCGGACGTCATCGCGATCAACAAGTTCGACAAGGCCGGCAGCCTCGATGCGCTTCGCGACGTGCGAAAGCAGTTCAAGCGCAACCACAACCTCTTCGAGGCGAAGGACGACGAGCTCGCGATCTTCGGGACCATCGCGTCGCAGTTCAACGACCCCGGGATGAACGCGCTCTACGAGCGCATCCTCCGCACCATCCACGAAAAGACCGGCGCCCTGTTCGAGTCGACGGCCGATCTTCCGACGGAGCGAACGACGCTCGGCGGCATCATCCCGGCGGCGCGCGTCCGCTACCTCGCCGAGATCGCCGAGAGCAGCGACCGCTACGACGCCTTCGTCCGCGAGCAGAGCACCCGCGCTCGCCGCGCTTATCAGATCTTCGGCGCCATCGCGGCGCTCCGTGGCGCGGTCGCCACGCAGTGGGACGTGCTGCCGGAGGTCGAGATCCAAGAGGCCGACACACCCGCCATTCGCGATCTCGCGACGCGCTACCACGAAGAGGTCGATCGCCTCGACGCGGACGTCCGCAAAGCGCTGCGCGGCTTCCCCGCGCTCGTCGAGACCTTCAAAAAGGACGTCTATCGCTTCAACGTGCGCGAAAAGACGATCGAGCAGCCGCTTTACACGGAGTCGCTCTCGAGGACGCGCGTCCCGAAGGTCAGCCTGCCCCGATACCACGACTGGGGCGACATCCTCACCTGGCTCCTCACTGAGAACGTGCCGGGTGAGTTTCCCTACGCAGCCGGCGTGTTTCCGCTCAAACGTGAGGGTGAAGACCCGGCGCGTATGTTCGCGGGCGAGGGCGGCCCGGAGCGCACCAACAAGCGCTTCCATTTCGTCTCGCGCGGCATGCCGGCGAAGCGCCTCTCCACCGCGTTCGACTCGGTGACCCTCTACGGCGAAGACCCGGATCACCGCCCCGACATCTACGGAAAGATCGGCAACAGCGGCGTCTCCATCGCGAACGTCGACGACGCAAAGAAGCTCTATTCCGGCTTCGATCTCGCGGACCCGTCGACGAGCGTCTCGATGACGATCAACGGCCCCGCGCCGATGCTCCTCGGCTTCTTCATGAACGCCGCAGTCGACCAGCAATGCGAAAAGTACATTCGCGAGCAGGGCAACGTCGCCGACGTCGAAAAGAGGATCGACGCCCTCTACGCCTCACGTGGCGTTCCGCGGCCGACGTATCGCGGACAGCTGCCGGAGGGGAACAACGCCCTCGGCCTCTTGCTTCTCGGCGTATCCGGCGACGAGGTCCTCCCGAAAGAGACCTACGAGCGCATCAAGGCGAAGACGCTCTCCAGCGTCCGCGGCACCGTCCAAGCAGACATCCTGAAGGAAGATCAGGCACAGAACACCTGCATCTTCTCGACGGAGTTCGCGCTCCGGATGATGGGCGACATCCAGGAGTACTTCATCGCGAACAAGGTCCGTAACTTCTATTCGGTCTCGATCAGCGGCTATCACATCGCAGAGGCCGGGGCGAACCCGATTACCCAGCTCGCGTTCACGCTGTCGAACGGCTTCACGTATGCCGAGTATTACCTCTCGCGCGGCATGCACATCGACGACTTTGCCCCGAATCTGTCGTTCTTCTTCTCGAACGGCGTCGACCCGGAGTACTCGGTCATCGGCCGTGTCGCGCGCCGCATCTGGGCCAAGGCGATCAAAAACCGATACAACGGCAACGAGCGATCGCAGAAGCTGAAATATCATATTCAGACGTCGGGCCGCAGCCTCCACGCCCAGGAGATCGCGTTCAACGATATCCGGACGACGCTCCAGGCGCTGTATGCCATTTACGACAACTGCAATTCACTGCACACGAACGCCTACGACGAGGCCATCACGACCCCGACGGAGGAGAGCGTCCGGCGCGCCCTCGCGATCCAGCTCATCATCAACGAGGAGCTCGGCCTCGCGAAGAACGAGAACCCGCTGCAGGGTGCGTTCATCATCGACGAGCTGACCGAGCTCGTGGAGCAGGCCGTCCTCCGAGAGTTTCGCTCGATCTCGGATCGCGGCGGCGTCCTCGGCGCGATGGAGCGCATGTATCAGCGCACCAAGATCCAGGAAGAGTCGCTCTACTACGAGTCGCAAAAGCACGACGGGAAGCTGCCGATCATCGGCGTCAACACCTTCCTGGATCCGAAGGGCTCGCCCACGATCATCCCCAAAGAGGTCATCCGCTCGACCACCGAGGAGAAAGAGTTCGCCATCACCTCGAGGGACGCGTTCCGCGCCCGAAACGAGGGCCGAAGTGGCCCCGCGCTCGCGGCGCTCACGCAGGCGGCGCTCAACGGGCGCAACCTGTTCGATGCCCTGATGGATGTTTGCAAGGTGTGCACGCTCGGCCAGATCTCCGGCACGCTCTACGAGGTCGGCGGGCAATATCGCCGCAACATGTAGGCCCCGCCGCCCGGAAATGACGCCCGCTCGGGTTGCGAGGGTCTGGGCGACACCTCGCAACTGGGGCATAACACCCGCGGATGGATCCCACGGGGTTCGAATCGGCTGACGAAGCGAAATGGCGGGCCGCCGCGGAGGCGGGGCTCGCTGGAAAGTCGTTCGATCAGGTGCTGATGGGCGCGACGCCCGAAGGCATCCCGATCGAGCCTTTGTACCTCGAGCGACACCGCACCTCAGGGGTCGACGTCGACCTGCCCGAGCGCACCTTCGTCGGACAGCGCTTCGACGCGACCGGCGGCGCCGACGTGAGGCAGGCGGTGCGCGCGGCGCTGCGCTCCGGCGTCGACGTCGCGTGGATCGCCGTCGACGAAACCAAGGAGCTCGAAGCGACGCTCGCCGGCCTCGACAAGAGCCAGCCCATCCTCCTCGATGCGGCGACGCGCGCCACGCGCCTCGCGGAGAAGGCGCTCGACCTCGGCTACACGCAGGTGAGCGCGATGTTCGATCCTTTCGGGGCTGCGCTCCGGAGCTGGGGGTTGGACGTCCCGCTGGAGGCCGCGCTCGATCAGGCGGGCACCTTCGTACGCGATGCGGTCGCGCTCCGCGCGCTCGGTCAATCGCAGGATCCGAGCAGCCTCTTCCATCGGCGCGCCCTCGCGTTCTCCGCCGCCGACGTGGTCGACGCGGGCGGGCACGCATCCCACGCGATTGGTTACACGCTCGCGGGGTGTCTCGAGGTGCTTCGCCGGCTGGAGGTTCGAGGTCTCGACCCCGCGCACGCCGCCGGCGAGATGGCCATCGTCGTTTCGTGCGGCACCGACGTGTACGGCGGCATCGCGTTTCTTCGGGCCCTTCGGCTCGGGTGGGCGAAGCTCCTCGCCGCGCTCGGCGTCGAAGGCGCGCCTGCTCCGCTCATCGTCGGCACGACGTCGGTGCGGACGCTCTCTCGGCTCGACCAGCCGACCAACATCATTCGCGTCGCCGTCGAGACGTTTGCGCTCCAGGTCGGCGGGGCGGACATCGTCGCGCCGCGTGTTTTCGACGAAGCGTCCGGTGTCACGACCGATCTCGGCCGGAGGCTCGCGAAGAACACCGCGATCGTCCTCGGCGAGGAGAGCCACGTGCGAGGCGTCGGCGATCCCGCGTCCGGCTCGTATTTCATCGACACCCTGACCGTCGAGCTCGCGCGCGCCGGGTGGAACGAGCTCGGCCGCATCGAAAGAGAAGGCGGACTCATCTCGTCGCTCGCCTCGGGCGGCTTTCAACGTCGCGTGCTCGACGCGCGCGTCGCGCGCGCCGCGCAGGTCGCAAAGCGAGCTCGCACGCTCGTCGGCGTGAACGAGTTCGCGGCCGCCGAAGACCAACCCGGCGCCGGCGTGGCCGACGACGATCGCGCGCAGAGCACGCGCACGTGGCCGATTCGGGCGCTCGAGCCGGGCCGCGACGCGGAGCCGTTCGAGGCGCTGCGTCTGCGTGCCCGTTCCGGTGGAAAGGCTCCTCGCGCGCAGATCGTTCGCGTGGGCGACGCCGCCAAATCGAAGGCACGTGAGGCGTTTGCGCGTTCGTTCCTGGAGGTCGGCGGGTTCGTGGTGAGCACCGACGCCGGCGATCAGCCGGCCGAGGCCGTCGTCATCGTCGGCACCGACGACGCCTACAAGACGGGGGCCGAGGCCGCCGTCTTCGCCGCGAAGAACGCCGGGGCGCGCGCCATCGTGCTCGCCGGTCGCCCCGGCGACCTCGAATCGACCCTCCAAGCCGCCGGTCTCACCCATTCGATTCATCTCGGCGCGGACGTTCCCGCCGTGGTCGGCTCCATCCTGGACCGCGTGCAGAGGTCGCGATGACGCTTCGATCGATCACCGGCGTCGACTTCGACGCCATCGAGCTGCCCCCGCGAACGCCCAAGTCGGAGCGCGCGCCCGTCGTCCTGCCCGAAGGCATCGAGCAAAAGGCCCATTACGGCGCCGCCGATGTCGCGGGCGCCGCGCATCTCGGCTCCGTCCCGGGGTTTGCGCCGTTCGTTCGCGGGCCGTACCCGACGATGTACGTGCAGCAGCCGTGGACGGTTCGGCAATATGCAGGCTTCTCCACTGCGGAAGAGTCGAATGCCTTTTACCGGCGAAACCTCGCCGGAGGCCAAAAAGGCCTGAGCATCGCCTTCGATCTCGCGACCCATCGCGGATACGACTCGGACCATCCGCGCGTCGTCGGTGACGTCGGCATGGCGGGCGTCGCCATCGACTCCATCCTCGATATGCGCATCCTCTTCGACGGCATTCCGCTCGACGAGATGAGCGTCTCGATGACGATGAACGGCGCCGTCCTGCCGATCCTCGCGCTGTACGTCGTCGCCGCGGAAGAGCAGGGCGTGAAGCCCGCGCAGCTCGCCGGGACCATTCAGAACGACATTCTGAAAGAGTTCATGGTCCGCAATACGTATATCTATCCGCCCGCGCCCTCGATGCGGATCGTCGCGGACATCTTCCGGTACGCCTCGAAAGAAATGCCGAAGTTCAACAGCATTTCGATCTCCGGCTATCACATGCAGGAGGCCGGGGCGACGGCGGACCTCGAGCTCGCATACACGATTTCCGACGGTGTCGAATACGTCCGCGCGGGCATCGCCGCCGGCATGGACGTCGATGCGTTTGCACCGCGACTGTCGTTCTTCTTCGCCATCGGGATGAACTACTTCGTCGAGGTGGCCAAGCTCCGCGCGGCGCGCCTCCTGTGGGCCGAGAAGATGAAGACCTTCTCCCCGAAGAACCCGAAGTCGCTCGCCCTCCGAACGCATTGCCAGACGTCGGGGTGGTCGCTCACCGCGCAGGACGTTTATTGCAATGTCGTGCGGACATGCGTCGAGGCGATGGCGGCGACCGCCGGCGGCACGCAATCGCTACATACCAATTCACTCGACGAAGCGATCGCCCTGCCTACCGACTATGCGGCTCGCATCGCGCGCAATACGCAGCTCGTGCTCATGCACGAGGCCGGTATCACCCGGCCGGTCGACCCTTGGGGCGGCAGCTATTACGTCGAGTGGTTGACGAACGCGCTCGTCGAGCGGGCGCGCGCGCACATGCGCGAGATCGACGAGCTCGGCGGTATGGTGAAGGCCATCGAGGCCGGCGTGCCGAAGCTCCGCATCGAGGAGGCGGCCGCCCGTACGCAGGCGCGCATCGACAGCGGCCGGCAGATGATCGTCGGCGTCAACGCGCACCGCATCGAAGACGAAGAACCGGTGCCGGTCCTGAAGGTCGACAACGACAAGGTTCGCAAATCTCAAATCGAGCGCCTCCAGCGATTGAAGACGGAGCGCGATCCCAACGCCCTACGCGAGGCGCTGGACGCGCTCGAGGCCGTCGCGCGAACGGGCAATGGCAACTTGCTCGACGCGAGCATTCGCGCGGCGCGCGCGAAGGCGACGGTCGGTGAAATCAGCGACGCGCTGGAGAAGGTATTCGGCCGTTACGAGGCAGAGACACGCAGCCTTACCGGGGTGTACTTGCGCGAAGTCGGGCAAAACGCAGATACGGGAGAAGTAGCCGAGCTCGTGCGGAAGATCACCGAGGCGGACGGCCGCAGGCCCCGCATTCTGCTCGCAAAGATGGGGCAGGACGGGCACGATCGCGGCCAAAAGGTCATTGCAACGGCCCTGTCGGATCTCGGCTTCGACGTGGATATTGGTTCACTATTTCAGACCCCGGCGGAGTCGGCGCAACAAGCGATCGACAACGACGTGCACGTCATCGGCGTGAGCTCCCTCGCCGCCGGGCACCTAACCCTCGTTCCGGCGCTCAAGGCGGAGCTCGCGGCGCGCGGTCGACCCGATATCTTGGTCGTCGTCGGCGGCGTGGTCCCGCCCGAAGACGTCCCGACGCTGCGTTCGATGGGGGCTGCCGCGGTGTTCGGACCGGGCACGCCGATCCCCAAGGCAGCGAGCGAGCTCGCTCGGGCCATCCTCGCGGCGATCGAGGCGCCTTGAATGGCCGGCGGCTGAGCGTCGACGCCGCCGAGCGAGGCATCCGGGCGCGCGACCGCGGCGTGTTGGCCCGCGCCATCACCCTCGTCGAGAGCAGCCGCGACGACGACAGGCGCGCTGCCGAGGAGCTCGTCGGGCGGTTGCTTCCGGGAGCCGGACGCGCGCGCCGAATCGGGATCAGCGGCGCACCTGGGGTCGGCAAGAGCACCCTCATCGAGAGCCTCGGCACCCACCTCCTCGATCTCGGCCTCACCCTCGCGGTGCTGGCGGTCGACCCCTCGAGCCGCGCGACCGGAGGCAGCATCCTCGGTGACAAGACGCGTATGCCGCGCCTCGCCGCGGATCCGCGCGCCTACGTGCGTCCGTCGCCCGCCGGCACGGAGCTCGGCGGCGTCGCGCGCAACACGCGCGAGGCGCTGCTCGTGTGCGAGACCTTCGGCTGCGACGTGATCTTCGTCGAGACCGTCGGTGTCGGCCAATCGGAGACCGAGGTCGCCGAAATGGTCGATACCTTCCTATTGCTCACGCTCGGCGGCGCCGGCGACGATCTTCAAGGCATCAAACGCGGAATCATGGAGCTCGTCGACATCGCCGCGGTCAACAAGGCCGACGGCGACGGCTTGCCCGCCGCGCGGCGAGCCGCGCGCGACCTCTCTTCGGCGTTGCGATTCATGCGCCGGCGCTTCGACGCATGGGAGCCCAAGGCGACCACCGTCAGCGGCAAAACAGGGGAGGGGATTGACGCTTTGTGGGCGATGCTGATCGCTCACCGCGACGCCATTGAAGCTTCCGGCGAGCTCCTCACGCTTCGGCGCTCGCAGGCGCGCCGCGCGTTGTGGCGCGATGTGGAGCGAGCGCTCGTCGCGGATCTTCGCGCCCGCGCGGATGTCGCGGCACGGCTCGCCGATCTCGAGGCGAAGGTCGAAGCGGGCGAGGTCTCGCCCAGTGCTGCGGCTCGGGAGCTGGTGATGTTGGTCAGGGGCGGTTGAGGCGCCGGCGGAGCTGAGCGGTGGCGGCGCGGGGC
>JABFXY010000168.1 GCA_013361525.1 Polyangiaceae bacterium
AGGAGCGCGAGCATAAACGCCATCAAAAAGAAGGACTCGCGGTAGCCGATGGTGTCGATGATCGCGAGGATGCCGCCCCCGCCGCCGATGATGCCTGCGCGCTGCGCGCCCACCTGGACCGAGCCGCCGGTGCCGCGTTCTTCCGGTGAGAGAAGGTCGAGCGCGAGCGCGTCGGTCGCGACGTCCTGAACCGCGCTGAAGACGCTCACGACGAAGAACCCGACGAGAAGCGGCATCAGATGATTTGGCGACGGGCGCGCGAGGCCGAGCGCGACGAGCGACACGACACACGCCACGTTCATCGGGAGAATCACCCGGCGCCTCGACGCGATCCCGTCGACGGTGGGAGCAAACGCGAACTTCAGCGCCCAGGGGATCGCGAGAAACGTCGAGAGGCCTGCGAGCTCGGCGGGATGTGTGCGGTTGATCAACACCGGAACGGCGTGGGAAAAGAAGCCCAACGGCAGCCCCTGGGCCGTGTAGAGCAACGCGAGCACGACGAACCGCCGCACGCGCGGCAATATAGGCGACGGTGTCCAAGGTTGATCATTCGGAGCTGCTCCGAGCGCTGTACGCGCGGGGCCATCGTGGGATCGAGCTCGGCCTCGGCCGCGTGACGGCGGCTGCGCATACGCTCGGCGATCCCCAAGCGACGTTCTCGGCCCTCCACGTCGCGGGGACGAACGGCAAAGGGAGCACCTGCGCGATGTTGGAAGGCATCGCGCGCGCGGGTGGTCTTCGGGTCGGCCTCTACACCTCGCCTCACCTCGCCCGCCTGGCCGAGCGGATTCGAATCGACGGGGAGCCGGTAGACGACGCTCGCCTCGACCACGCGCTCGCCCGCGTCTTGTCCGATGCGCCGCCGGAGCTGACGTTCTTCGAGACGCTGACCCTCGCGGCATTCGTGGTGTTTCACGAGGCGAAGCTCGACGTCGTCGTGCTGGAGGTCGGGCTCGGCGGCCGGCTCGATGCGACGAACCTCGTCGAAGCTCCGCTCGCGACGGGCATCACCTCGATCACGGTCGGCGAAGGTGGACGCGATCTCGAGCACGAGGCGCTGCTCGGCTCGACGACGGCTGCCATCGCGCGCGAAAAGGCGGGCATCGCGAAGCGCGGCCGTCCGCTCGTCGTCGGGCCGGTTCGTGACGACGCTCGCGACGCAATCTTCGAGGTCGCGCGCGAGCGCGGCGCCGATCCGATCTGGACGTGCGCCGGCGATGCGCGCGAGACGGCGACGATGCCGGACGGATCCGTCGTGCGACTCGCGCCGAAGCTCGCGGGGCCACACCAACGCGCGAACGCCGAGGTCGCTGCAGCGATGGCGACGCATGCGGCGCCGGTGCTCGGGCTTTCGAAAGAGACCATCGAGCGAGGTATCGCGAACGCGGCGTGGCCGGGCCGCATGGAGGAGATCGAGGTGGACGGGCGCCGTGTCATCCTCGATTGCGCGCACAACATCGACGGGGCGCGCGCTCTGGTCGAAGCGCTCGCGGCGCAGGGGCACGAGCCCGCGTCGAGCGTGCTCGTGTTCGGCGCGCTCGCCGACAAGGGCTTTGCGCCGATGTTGCGTGTGCTCGCGCCGCTCGCGAACCGGCGCGTCTACACCTGCCCTTCGGGCCGGGCGCCCGCGTCGCCCGATGCGCTGTCCGCGGTCGCGCAGGGCGAGGCCGAGCCCGAGCCGGCGCGCGCGATCCATCGCGCGATTGCGATGGCCGAGCGCGGCGAGACGGTCCTCGTGTGCGGATCGATTTACCTCGTCGGCGCGATCCGAGCGGAGCTCTTGGGGATGCCGACGGATCCGGTCATCGCGCTGTGACCTAATCCAGGTGCGAAAACCGAAGGGTTGCGGGTGAACATCGCGGGTTCGAGTGCGGTGGTCTCACTTCCGCGGATTTCCGTATCAGCACTATAGTTCCTTTGGCGCGGCGACCAACGCACTATCATGCGGATACGAGCGCAGCGAAAACAGAACCCAAGCCACCGTGACTAGGCGGAAGGTCGCGGGCGTTTCGAACAGCCAGAGCTCAGCTGCTGCGCCGCTCCACCATGATCGTCGGCTCGATCAAATATCCGTCGTCGTTGCGCGCGATGACGCTGTCGAGGCCGAGGCGTCGCAGCGTGGCGATCGCCGAGTAGACACGGTTCGCGGCAGCGTGAGGCAACGCGCGCTGTCCTGGCCAACCGGCCGCGAACAGGTCCGACGAAGCGACGCCCATCCCCGGTGCGTCTTGTCGATGTTCGGCCAGGGCACGCAGGATGAGACGCAGCGGGCCGCGGCGTGAGAGGTCGACGCGCTCCCCGTCCGCGAGGACGAACCAGCGTTGTCCCGCGCCGACCACCAGTGTGCCAGATGCGCCGGTCTGCGCCGAAGGCTCCTGCGACGGCGGGGAATGCGACGTCGCGAGCGCCTTGGACAAGAGGCGGAGCGCGCTTCCCAGCTCGCCGGCAGCACCCGTGCGCGCTTGTGCCGCGCGGGCGAGCTCGAGCCTCTCCGCGGCGCGACGCTCGGCGACCTCACGCAGATGAGGCTCCGCACCGCGGGCCTCTGCGAGGATCAGAAACGCCTCGAGCGTGTCGACGACGATCGAAAAGCTCGGCGCCATTCCCGGCGGGGCGCGACGCGCGGCCTCGAAGTCTGCGCGGGCCTCGTGCAAGAGCCCGAGCGACGCCTCCGCTGCAGCCGCAAACGGCAACGTCATCGCGACGAAGCGAGCTTCGCCGCACTCGCGCAAGGTCGCGAGGCCCTCCTGATAGAGGTCGCGGGCCGCGCGAAGCTCGCCGCGCGCGTGCGCCAAGATCGCGAGGTTGCCGAGCGTGAGCCCTTCGAACCGACGGTTGCCGAGGCGACGTTGCAAGACGAGCGCTTGGCGCAGGTATTCGTCGGCGCGCTCGAGCTCGCCGACGCCGAGATGCCAGCTGCCGAGGTTCATGCGCGTGTCGGCTTCGATGGTGCGGTTGCCCGACCGCGTCGAGCGCTCGAGCGCGGCTTCGTAGAGCCGGCGACTATCCTCGCGCCGGCCCTCCGCTTCGCGAACGACGCCGAGGTTGTTGAGGACCGCGGCTTCCATGCGCTCGCTGCCTGCGAGACGAAACGTGACGCGCGCGGCCTCGAAGGCGCGCACGGCGGCGTCGAAATCGCCGCGGATCTCCGCGACACAGCCCTGCACGTTCTTCACGCACGCAGCTAGATGGGGGTCCCGACGATCGACCAGCAGCGACTCGGCCCGCGCGAGATCCGCATCGGCCTCGTCGAATGCACCTCGTTGCGCGCGGAATCGGCCGCGGGCGAACAACGTCAGCGCGTGGAGAGCGCCGGCGTCGTGCTCGGCAGCGATCGCGACGGCATCGTCGAGCACCTTGCGCGGTCCGTCGGTTGCGCCGAGCCGTGCCCCAGCGACGGCAAACGCGACCGAGCTGCGAATGAGCAGCGCCGTGTCGCCGGAAGCCGCGGCCGCGCGCAATGTCGCTTCGTGCACGTCGGTCCCGGACACGCCGCGTAGCGACGAGAGCTCGGCGAGGACGAGCCCGGCGCGCGCTCCGAGAGCCGGTTCGTGCTCGATCGTTCGGCGGTGGGTCGCGACGAGCTGATCGCGCTCGAGCTCGAGCCGTTGCTCCATCTCGAGCGCGTCGGGTCCCGTCAGCGCATCGACCAGGTGTTCACACGCGCGAACGACGAAAGCATCGACGCGCGCCTCGGTCTGCTCGCGCTCGCCTGCCGCTTCGAGCTGGCGCAGCGCAAAGGCGCGCACGCTGGTCCAAGGTCGAAACCGCACCTCACCACCGAGCCCGTCGAGCTCGATGCGTTCAATCAGCGATCGCTCGTGAAGCGAGCCGAGAGCGCCTTCGACGACGTCACAGCCGAGCACGACGGCCTCGGCCGCTTCCAGCGTGAAGCTCCCCGAAAACGCCGCGCATTGGCTGAGCGTCGCGCGCTCCGCAGGTCCGAGCAGGCGCCAGCTCGCCTCGATTGCCGCTGCGAGCGACGCAGGCCTCCGACTGTCGGCGCCACCCATCGCGCCCGCCCGAAGCATCTCGTCCGCGCGTTGATCGAGCCGCTCGAGCAACTTCTGTGGCGGCAAAACGGCCATGCGGGACGCGGCGAGCTCGATGGCGAGCGGCAAGCAGTCGAGGCGCTCGACGAGGCGCCGCGCGACGTCCTCGGGGATGCCCTGCCGCCTGCGATCGCGGCGCGCCGCGCGCGACCGCGTCTCCAGGAGCGCCACCGCGTCGTCGATCGGCAGCGGTCCCACTTCGATCACGTGTTCGGTCTCGACGCCCAGCCGAGCGCGCGACGTGACGAGCACCTGCACGCCGGGCGCTGCATCGAGCCACTGCTGCACCACCGGCCCGAGCTCTTCGGCGACGCCTTCGCAGTCGTCGAGCACCAGCAGAAGCGGCGCATGCCCAGCGAGCACCTGGCCTACACGCGCCGTCGGATCCCCCGAAGCGGCGCTGACCCCGAGCAACCCGGCGACGGCGGCGACGAGATCCAAAAGCGCGTCATAGCCGCGCATCGAGACCCAAACCGGGGGCGATCCGAACGAGCGCGTCGCCGTCTCGAGGGCGAGCCGCGTCTTGCCGACGCCGGGCGGGCCCACGAGCGTGACGAGCGGCGTGCCTCCTTCGAGAAGGCGAGCGAGATCATCGAGCTCTCTCCGGCGGCCGACGAGGCGTCCTCGCGCAAACCCCGGCAGCGTCGAACGCTGCTGCTCCTGCATCTTTTCCCGCCGTCCGCCGCCTCAGCTTGGCGCGCCGTTGCGCGTCTCGCTAGTGTCCGCGACCTAGAGCGCCCGTCGCATAAACAAGTCCTCGAGCGTCTCTTTTCTCGGCGCGACCTCGACGATGTGCGCCTTGTGGTCCATCGCGATCCGGAGGGCCTCGTCGACGCGCTGCTCGCCCGTCACCTCCACGACCCAAACGCCCGGTCGTTGGACGACCGCAAATCCGGCCTCGGTGAGCGCAGCGGTGGCGCCGTCGCTCACGTCGCTGACGAAGATGTCCGTCCGAAGGACCTCGCCGCGAAGAAGCTGCCGGATCTCGCCCTGAACGACCACCTCACCTTGGCGGAGGATGGTGACCCGATCGCACATCGCTTCGACGTCGCTGAGGATGTGCGTGCTGAAAAAGATCGTCCGACCGAGATCGCGCTCCTCGAAGATGAGGTCGCGGACTTCCTTTCGGCCGACCGGATCGAGACCGCTCATCGGCTCGTCGAGGATGAGCATCTGCGGGTCGGAGACGAGCGCCGCGGCGAGGCCGGTCCGCTGCAACATGCCCTTGGAGAGCCGCCGGACCTGTCGATCGGCCGCGTAGGCGATGCCGACCTTGGTGAGGACGTCCATCGTGCGGCTTCGCAGCGTGCGGCCCTTCATGCCCGAGAGGTTGCCGCACATCTCCACGAACTCGCGCGGCGTGAGGTACGGATAGACGTACGGGTTCTCGGGAAGGAAACCGATGTCCTTGCGCGACTCCGCCGAAGGAACGCGCCGCCCGAATAGGAACGCCTCGCCGCCCGTCGGCTCGATGAGGCCCATCAACATCTTGATCGACGTCGTCTTGCCGGCGCCGTTCGGCCCGAGAAAGCCGAAGATCTCGCCGCGCCGGACGTCGAACGAGACGCCCTTCACGGCCTCGACGATCCTGCGGTTAAACAGCCCGACGGTGAACGTCTTGCGAAGACGCTTCACCTCGATCAGGCGCTCGCGCGTGTCGGTCGCCGGCGGGGGCTGTGCTTGCACCGTCTCGGTCACGAGCGGCGGAGATTA
>JABFXY010000143.1 GCA_013361525.1 Polyangiaceae bacterium
ACAGCCAGCGTATTCAACACATGTTTCTTCCGTAAACCGCCCCGTCTTGCCATCGCCACCGCATTGCGAAACATCGCAATGCCCCGCTCCGAGTGTGCATCGGAAGACGCGACGAATCGGAGCCCTCGGCGGCGCGCGTTTCCGAGCACGCTGGGCGGAAGATCGAGACGGCGTGGGTCGCCGTTGACTTCGATGATGGTGCCGCTTTCGACCGCGGCATCAAGAACTTCGTCGATTCGGCACGCAATGGGATCGCGAAGGAGAAGGAGCCGCCCGAGCGGGTGACCCCATATCTTGCGCACGGGCACGTTCATGCACCGGACGAGGCGTTCGGTCATGGCATTGTCGTCTTGGGCATTGCGCGCGTGGATGCTGGCAATCACGACGTCGAGCCGACGCAGCGCTTCGGTGGGGAAGTCGAGCGAGCCGTCGGGCAGGATGTCGGATTCGGTTCCGGCGAGCACGTCGACACCGATGCCGAGTCTTTTTACATGCTCGATTTCGGTGCGCTGCGTGTCGAGGCGCTCGCTGTCGAGGCCGCCGGCGTAATGGGCGGTCGCGGAATGATCGGTAATGGTGAGATACTCGAGGCCGAGCGTGGCTGCGGCCTTCGCCATGTCTTCGATGGATGCACGCCCGTCGGAGTGGGTGGTGTGGCAATGCACGGCGCCGCGAATGTCGTCGACGGTGACGAGGTCGGCGAAGTCGTCGCCGTTTGCCGCGAGGGTGAGCTCGTCGTCGCCTTCACGAACCTCTGCAGGAAGGAATGGCAACCCCAGCCGCTCGTAGATGTCCGCCTCCGTCGGCGCATCGAGCGTCTCGAGGTCGACGCCCTTCGATCGAGCGCGTTGGAGCAAAGCATCGACGTGGGCGGGAGCGGCGGACCGACGAAGGAGCGCCCAGCCGAAACGCTCTGGCGGCACGATGGTAATGCGCAAAGGAGGCGCACCCGCGAATGTGAGCTCGAGGTCGGTCGGCCCCAGCCCCGCGTTCGGCGCCGCGATGCGGGGATGTTCGAGCAGCCTCGCGAGGGACGTTTCGGACGCATTCGACGCGAGGACGAGGTCGATGGCGTCGACGACCTCGACCCATCGCCGGACGTCTCCGGCCAGGCTCACCGCGACCGTTGCGCTCGCCTCCGACGCAAATAGCTCGAGCGCCCGCGCGTCGTCGATGACGTCACCGATGACGGCGCGGTTCCACCGCTGTCGGTGCTCGGCGATTTTCTTCAGAAGGCCGCGTGCGGTGCGCGGGCCGTAGCCTTTGATGGCTTCGATGCGTCCGTCGCGGCAGGCTTCCTCGAGCGCTTCGATGGATTCGACGCCGAGCGCGTCATGAAGCTTTCGCGCGCGCGCCGCGTCGATGCCGCGAATGGCGGCGATCTCGACGACCCCGCGCGGGACCTCGGCGCGCAAACGCTCGAGGAGCCGGCTCTCGCCCGTACGGTGAATCTCTTCGATGACGCCGGCGATCGATTCACCAATGCCGGGCAGCTCGGTGAGGCGTCCCGCGCGCAGGAGCTCCTCGAAGATGGCGGTCGATTCGATCGCCAGAGCTGCCTGCTCGTACGACCGAGCCCGAAAAGAGCGAGGGTCCGATACCCAGACGTATCGGCTGATCTCTCGCAATACGGCGGCCACCTGCTCGCGCGACATCTCTTCCATGGAGCACGGATCGTGCCCGCGGGCGCCCGTTCCGCGGCGAGGTGCCGGGCCGTGATCAGCGCGCGCGCTCTTGCCTCGCCGCGCGGGCGAGGGCCCATAGCGGAAAGTAGTAACGGTAGTTGTCGTAATTGATCATGCAGTTCTTGTTGAAGACGCCGTAGACCATGTCGAACGGCCACCCGTCTTCGGTCTGCGTGTCTTGCAGGTAGGTGACGCCGCTCGCTATCGCCGCCGAATACACGGCGCGCTTGATGGCAGGCAATCGCTTGTGAAGGTGCTCGAAGCCGGACATCAGGCCCAAGAGCGCCCAGGCAGTTTGGACGGGCTGGGGGCGCTCGTGATCGACCCAGCGCTTTTCGACGCAGGAAAGATAACTCTCGCCCCAGCCGCCGCCCTCGCGTTGGTGCGCGACGAGGAAGTCCATTGCTCGCTCGATGAGGCGGTCGTCCGCCGCGCCGCCGTCGACTGCACGCAACCCCTCGATACCGAACCAGGTCGCATACGTGAAACAGATCGCCCACGACGCGTAGAAGCTGCCGTCGGGCCGCTGATTCTGGCGCAGCCATTCTGCCCCACGCGCGACGGCCTTCTTCACCTCGCGGGCGCGATACACGGGATACCGCTCATGGAAGGCGAGGAGCGCTTGCGTACAGGCGCTCGTGCATTCGACATGCGAATAGCCGAGCATGATGTCGCCGAAGACCTCGGCGGCGTTGAAGATCTCGAGCCAGCGCGGGCCGCGCGCGCGCTCGTATTCGGACCAGCCGCCGTCGTCGTTCTGCTCGAAGAGCAGCGAGTCGATGGCCTGCTCGAGACGCCGCGCACCGAGCGGGCGCTTCGTGCGCGCCTCCATCTTCAATGCGACCTTCACGCCTTCGGCGGTGCAATCGGTCACCGGCCACGCCTGCTCCGCCGTCGAGAACGGAAAACACCCGATCGTCGGGTTGCGATAATACCGTTCACGCTCCGGGACGTCGGCGCGCACCTGGTTGCGTTCGAGCCAATCGTAGGCGCGGTCGAGGACGACCTTGGCCTTCGGATCCTCCGCGAGTGGCGGGTGCTCGAGGATCGCCTGCATCGTGAACGCCAGATCCCAGAATTGGGACCCGTTGTACCCCTGCATCTTCAGGCCGTCGCGGCCGTCCCACAGATAATCGGTGACTCGGTCGAGGTGGCGCTCGACCGCCTGTTGTTTGGGATTCTCGAACCACACACAGGCAAGGTGCAGCGCTTTGCTGACCGGACCGATATCGAGATAGCCGGTCGACATGTCCTCGTGATGAATGTGGTCCATCACCTTGGCGAGGGCGCGCTTGCGCATGAATCGGCTGTGGGAGCGCTCGTATCGGTCGAGCACCTCGTTCATCGTGTCGAACAGCTTCGTATGCGGTGAATAGACGTCGAGCGGGTGGACGTCGTTGCGACAGCGCCGAAAATCGACCTTGTCGTAGGGCTCGCGGTAGAGCTCGGTGCGCAGGGCGCGAACGACATCCGTCTCCTCCGCTCGGGCCTTGCGCCCATAGAGGTACGACATCGGCAAAAACACGGCGCGCGTATGACACCAGAAGTTCGACGGGTGGAACGGCACCTTTTCCGGCAGGAGCCAGAGCTCGGGGAGGAGGGGATTGACGCCTTCCCATTCGTAGACGCCGAGCACACTCAACCAACACTTGCCCCATGTCGGCACGCGCTGGGCGCCACCCTCGGTGTGAATCCATTTGCGCGCGCGGACCGCGCGCGGGTCGTCGGCGGGGACGCCCAAAAGACGAAGCGCGACGTAGTTCATTGCGGTGCCGAACATCGTCGAGCGATCTTCGACGTGCAGGCCCCAGCCGCCGTCCTCGCGCTGGACGTTGCTCAGGTACGTCGCCATTCGCTCGCGCTGGTGCTTCGTCGGTCTGCGACCGGTGACCTCCAGCGCGATCAGAAGACCCGGCATCAAGAACAGCGGCCCGCCGTAGTCGCCGGCCCAATGACCGTCCGAGAGCTGCAGGCTCGCGAGTGTGGCGAGCCCGCGGTTGAGCGAAGGGTTCACGTGAAGCTCGGCTTCGGGGGCGATGGTCGTCATCGTTTGGCCTTCCGCGTCACGAGTTATCACAGTGACGTTTCGGAAACACGCCAAGGAACGGCTCGACGCGTGCGTTTCACCCAGCGCCGACGTCGACAATGGCACGGTTTCGACGGGCGGTGCGATCCTGCCGTGCGCCTGCGTTTACGGCGGGATCTCGCCCTGGGCGACGAGGATATCGTTGTCGCTCGGCGCGAGGTCGAACAGCGTCGCCATTTCGTCGT
This sequence comes from Polyangiaceae bacterium, assembly GCA_013361525.1. Lineage (GTDB taxonomy): Bacteria > Myxococcota_A > Polyangia > Polyangiales > Polyangiaceae > Xiheicaenibacterium. The sequence continues at coordinate 3,957 of JABFXY010000143.1, forward strand.
CCATGCGCCGATGGATGACTTGGTATCGAATGGTCCTCCCGACGATGCGCTCCGAAAAAGCGAGGGAGACCTTCCGCGAGGTCTCGCCTTCGAGAAACAGCCGTGTATCGGCCTTCGGGATACGCGAAAACATCCCCCCGGCGAGGTGGGTCGAAAACCGCCGCGCAAGCACGACGGGTTTTGCTTCGATCACGTTGCCGGCGCGGTCCGTGGCCGTCGCGCGCACCTCCAACCGGCGGAACATGTCGCCAGTCGGGAAGGCGTGGCCGATTTCGTTCGCGTCGAAGGTCAGCGAAACATCGTGGTCACCTTCTCGCTCCGCTCGAATCGAGCTCGCTCGCCGGATCAATTCGGGGTTCGCGAGCACGGCGAAGTCGTGTCGTTTGCGACGCCCCCCGCTGCCGTCATCGACCTCCTGCATGTGACAGCTCTGACAGGTTGCGCTCGCGCGTGGCGATTGGAGGTGCTCGCGCAGCGTCCCCTGCATTGCGGTTCCCGCCATCTCGGGAAAGTCGAAATCGTGGCAGCTCGCGCAAGCCTGCTCCGTCGCGAGTCGGCGGTCCTCGACGACCGGGTGCCCATCGGACGAGCCAATCAATGCGCGCGTTCCAACGATTTGCCCCTCCTGGACGTGGCACGTCACGCACCCGACGCCGATCGCCGCTGCTTCCTCGGTGGGGCGCTTGGACGGGTCGCTCTCGGGCGCGTGACATCCTCGGCAGAACGGCTGCGACTCGATTGCGTACGCTCGAAAGAAGAGTGGGTCTTTCCACGATTGACGATGCAGCGAGCCGCGCCATTCGGAAGCGATGTCTGCATGACACCGCTCACACTCGGCGTTGGTCGCCGCGACCGAGAAGTCGTGATCGCGGCCCTGGGGCGCCGGTCGCGGCAATGCGATTTCGAGGCGGATCGATCGCTCCTTGCTCGTCGATTGCGTGACGAACGTCGGCGGTGGCTCCGTCGGCAGGGGTTCCGACGGCAGGGGCTCGCGGGTAGCGCTGCACGCGCCGACGACCGCGAACAGCACCAGCGGAGCGAGCACCGGTGCCGTATCGCGGAGCTTCACGGAAGCCCTTTGATGCTCATCTCATACCACCCGGGATCGCGGTGGTATTGGTATCGGACGCGCACGCCCGGCGTTCCGGCTTCGTCGAATCCGAGGGCGGTCCCGTCCCAGCCGAACGTGGTCATTCCCGGCCCTTGAAAAGGCTTCACGGTTCTCCAGCCGTAGACGGCACGCTCGAGGTCTTGGGACGCGACCTCCCCCTCGTCGTTGACGAGAAAGACCGTCCAGGACGCCGACTGGGCGCCCGTCTCGTCGGTGTATTGGTCGCGCACGAAGAGATGCATGCCGGGCGGGCGGGCGACGGACGACACGAGCTCGCCATGCATGAACTCCATTCCGCGCAGCTCGTCGCCTTTGAGACACACGATGCGTTCCGTGGCTGCGTAGAGCACGCCGATTTCCAGACCCTTGTGCTTTGCCTTCGAGGTGAAGAGAGGTTGTGTCCTCTGCACGTGCGATAGTCCCGTCGACGTTCGTTCGGCGATCACCCAAGAAGCGTCGTCGCCCAGCTTGTAACCGACCGCGGGCGCGCCTTCGAGGATGTTGGCGTTCCACGTCTGCAGCGCCATCGATCGAATGGCGGAGCGTTTACCGAATGCGACCGCCGGCTCGAATGAGGCGTACTTCCATTCGCCTTCTTTCGGATCGGTCCAAGAGCGCGTCGGCATGACGAGAAGGTTGACCGAGCTCACCGGTGATTCGTTCGCGAGCGGAAGCGCATCGATGGGCACCTGTACCTCGAACGACGCGTTGTCTCCGTCGACGACGAAAGCCGATTTCGCGCCGGGTAGCTCCGCCCCATTGAAGCGAATACCCGCGGGCCCGACATGCCACACCCGACGAAACTGGGATTGCCACGAAGCGACGAAGTCGGCGTCCTGGTCGAGCATCTGCCCGCAGGCGGCCTTTTCGGCTTCGTCCATGGGCTGCCCATCCCATGTCGTTTCGCAGTTCAGCTCGGCGACACCTCCACCGCGCACGGGCACGCCGAGCCTCGGCAGCTCACCGGCGCCGAAATCGAATCGAATGGTGACGCCTTCTTTTCCGCCTTTGATCTTCCCCGCAATGGTGACGCCCGACGTCGTCAATGCGACCGCGACGTTCGCGGGTTTGGCGCTCGCGCCCTTTTTCTCCGGCGGTACCTCGAGCTTGCCCCATTCCCCAATGGCGCCGTCGAGCTTGAAGTCGGTCGGCGGAGCGGTGCGGCCGACGACATCGGCATACGGGGATTGGCGAGGCGGCGCCGCGGCGGACGCGCTCGGCGTCGCCGCGGGGGGCGCCGCGGCGGAAGTGGACGTGGCTGCCGAGGCCTGTGGCTCGGGATGTGCTGGCGCGGATACTTCGGCGCGTGGCTCTTCAGCCGGGGCGGCCGCGCATCCGCTGAGGAGGAGCGCGCAGGCGAGGAAAGTGGCGTCAGCTCGGTTCACGACGTCTCTTACGTGGCTTGTTGGACTTTTTGGGTTGGGGAGGGGCGCTGTCGTGAACGACGAGCGCGGCTTGGGCGAGCTCTCGGCGGAAACGCGTCACTTCCGCGAAATGCTGGTGCGCTCGATTGATGACGCCCGCGATCTCGCCTTTGCATTTCGGGCATCGCGTGATGTCGCGGGGGAACGGCGCGCGGCAGGTAGGCTCCGAGCACACGTCCGAGGTGATGCTGAGCCCGACGAGAAACCCGCCGACGATCAGCAATGGCGCGGCGAGGTCCAACATCGGCGACGTGCCGATCATCTTCGTGCACATGTACGCGATGAGCCCGATGAAGAAGCCCGTTCCCGCGCGCGAGCGACGGAGCCGGAAGACGGGGCGAGGATCGTCCGGCGATATGGGTGTCTTGGTCTTTGGGCACAGGGCCAGATCGTCCCAAGCGAATCGACAGGTCCTGCAGCGCCAGCGCTTTTGGCCGATCGGGAGGAGCGTTGCGAGGAACCCGAGCGGGCCGAGCACGTAAAGGGACAAACCCGCGATGTTGGGACGCTCGAAGAAGCAGTACTCGTGCTCGCATTGCGGGCACCGTACGACCTCGGGCTCGTCCTCCTCGCGCGTGCCCGGCGTTCGATAGCCGTCCGCTGGATCGGGCGCGTCGAGGAGCGGCGTGTCCAGGATTTCGAGCGCTCGTTGCTCGTCCTTTGCGCGCACGATCAGACGCGCCGCCCCCGTCGCTTCGCCGAGGATCGGATTGAACGCGAGCTGTTCGTCGACCGTCGCCCGAATGCCCTCCGCTTCGAGACGCAGACGCGCAAGGTCAGCCTCCATGCGCGACGCGAAGCTCCCCACCGGCACGGTCGTGTTCATCACGCCCGATGCTACGCGCAAACGTCAGGCGGACGGGGGATCGTTACCGAACTGAAGCCGACCCTCGATCTCCTCCGCGACGGTCTTCAAATCATCGGCGGCCTGGTGCTTGTCACCGGTGAGATAAGCAGCAAGCCCGTCGACGGCGAGCAGCGCGAGGCTCGCGTTGACGCCGCGTTTCGTGAGCGCGGCGATCACGTCGGGGTTCTTGAGGAGCGTGACCATGTCCTCGAGCAGCGCTTCCATCTCGCGAGACGGGTCGAACGTGAGTACCTCACCGACCTCTTCGCCGCCCGTCTCGTCGTCGTCCTTCGGCGGTGCCATTTCAACGAACCGTGTGGGTCACGCGCGGGATCGACTTGAACGGGAAATGCGGCGGCTCCTGGCCGGGCACGCATTGGTATTTCGAGAAGTCGGTCACGCCCTCGGCGCGGAGCAGGTCCTCGTCGAGCCACGCGCGGCCTTTGCGTTCGCGCGGCTCCTTGGCGAGCAGAGCGACCGTCGAGTCGGCGATGATGTCGGCCTTACGCCAGATCTCCGGACCGCCGAGGCCGAAGTTCATCGTCGCGTAGCTCTCCACCGCGGTCGCGGGCCAGAGCGAGTGCGCCGTCACGTTGTGCTCCTCGCATTCTTCCGCGATGGCCTGCGCGATCATCGTCATGCCGAACTTCGACACCGAATACGCGCCGTGGCCAGCAACGGCGTCTGCGTCGACGGCGGGCGACATCATCACGATGTGGCCGTATTTGCGCTCGATCATGTGGGGGAGCACCGCGTGCGCGAGGACGTACGAGGCGCGCACGTTGATGCCCATGATGAGATCGAACCGCTTGATCGGCGTGTCCGCGACGTCGGCCCAGAAGAGCGCGCCTGCGTTGTTCACGAGCGCGTCGATCTTGCCGAAGTGATCGATGGTGCGCTTGATCGCCTCGTCGCATGCGTCTGCGTCGCGGACGTCGAGCTTCACCGGCAATGCCTGCCTGCCGAGCGCTTCGACCTCCTTCGCGACGTCGTGGATCGTGCCCGGCAACCGCGGGTTGTCCGCGACCTCGGTCTTCGCTGCGATCGCGACGTGCGCGCCTTCTTTTGCGCACGCGAGCGCGACACTGCGGCCGATTCCACGAGACGCCCCGGTGATGAAGACCACGCGATCCTTCAAACGCATGGTGGCCGTGGTAGCAGAGATTCCGGCCCCCGGGCAGACTCCCCTCGGGCCTAGCCTTGTCGTGATACGGTCGACCTCTCGTTCGGGTTCAGCCACACACAAGCCGATGCTGAAGGGGGCTCGTTGAACCAACCGTTTGCTCCAGCGCCGAACCAACACGTGGGGAGTGCGCCCGCAGCACCGTCGTCCCAGCGAAAGGGCGGCGGAGGTGGCTTCGTGAGCTTTCTCGCCGTACTTCTTTCGGCCAGCGCGGGGGTCGGTGTCGGCTATGCGGCACATCGCCTCGCTCCACCGTTTCCTCCACTGCCCGGCGAGGTCCCAGCCGCCGCCGCTTCCGAGAGCGCGGCACCGTCCGCATCGGCGCCCGCGTCTGCGGAGGCTCCGCCCACCGCGAGCGAAGCCGCCGCACCCGCACCACCGCCGGTGAAGCCCGCCGTGTGCATGAAGCAGCTCTTTGCCGAGGGCACGTTCGCCGACGAGCCGCCGCTGGACTTCGTTTGCGAAGAGGCGAACCCGATGAAGGGCGCCGCCCGCGTGAAAGAGGCGGTCGTCAATGCAGGCGCGGGACGCACGTCCGCCGGCATGAAGGAATGGGCGGTGCTCGGCTTCTACGAGCTCGCTGCGTACAGCGTTCTGCGCGGCCGGTGTTGTCCGGCCGAGCCAACGATCGACGTCCCGGCGTCACCCGACAAATGCGAGCCGATGGCCGACGGCCTCGTGAAGCTCGCGAAGGCCGCGAAGCCGGGCGTATCCGACGACGACGCAAAGACCGCGACGAAGTCTTATGCCGACGCGGTCAAATGCGTCGTGCGTAACAAGTCGACGAAATCGTTCGGCGGCCATCCCTCGCCGTCGGGCGGCGAGGGGACGATCTTCCAAAAGACGTTGGATCGCGCGCGCGGCGTCGCGCCGAAAGAGTGAGTCAGCCTTTCGCGTAACGCGCGCGGATGCGCGGAACGAGGTACTCGTCGAAGGCGCGCGCGGCATCGAACTTGGGGTTCCAGCCCCAGTCGTTGCGCGCCGCGGAGTCGTCGACGTCTTCGGGCCACGAGTCGACGATCTTCGCGCGGACGGCGTCCGGCTCGTACGTGACCTTCGACCCCGGGAACGCAGCGCTGACGCGCTCCGCGATCTTCGCGGCCGAGATGCTGAACGCGCCGACGTTGTAGACGACGCGGGTGAGCTTCTCCTTGTCGGCGTCGAGGAACTGCACGAGCGCCGTCACCGCATCCGGCATCGCCATGAACGGGATCGCTGCTTCGGGACCGACGAAACATGCGTAGGGCTCGCCCTTCGCCGCTGCGTGGAGCATCTCCGGGCCGAAGTCGCTGGTCCCGCCGGTCGGCACCGTGTCTGCGGAGATGAGCCCGGGAAACCGCATCGATCGGAAGTCGAGCCGCGCGACGTTCGAGAGCGCGCCGAGCTGCCGGTGGTAGCGCGTGTAGTAGCGGCCGAGGTGCTCGCAATAGAGCTTGTTGCAGCCGTACATCGTGACCGGGACGTTCCACTCGTCTTCGCCGATCCTTCCAGCTTCGCGCTTCGTCGCGACGTCCGGCAGACCGTAGACGGCGATCGAGCTCGGGAAGAGGAAGCGCACGGGCCGACCAAGCCGCGCGGACTGTTGCTGCGCGACGCGGAGGAGGTTCAACGTGCCCTCGACGTTCACCTGATGCGCGAGCTCGGGGTCGCGCTCGCCGCGCGTCGACAGGAGCGCCGCGAGGTGGAACACGGCTTCGATCTCGTGGTGCGCCGCGATCTGATCCATCAGAAAGCGGTCCATGATGTTGCCGGTGTAGCTCGCGAGGCACTTCGCGCGGAGCTCGTCCGGGGCGGGCGTGAGATCGAGGCTCACGACGTTGTATCGACCTTCGGCGGCGATTCGATCGATGAGGCTGTGACCGATCTCGCCGTTGGAACCAGTGATGAGCACGACGCCCTTGGGCATGGGCCGCGTTTACTATGTTTTTTTCGCGCACGCACGACGGTGCGCGCCCTGTTACTTGTGACGCGTTGAGCCGACGCCGGCCGATGGCCGGCTCCTGAGAAGTCGGTGCCGTTGACGCGCGCGGACGATGTAGCCGCCGCGCTTTTCGGGGTCGACCCAGGTGGCGGCCGGGTCTAAAGAACCAGCGTGATTTCCACGCCGCGGTTCTCTCCGAAGCCACCTTGGCTCAAAGTTCGGGCGCCGGGGGGCGACGTGTACCACGGGCTGAAAGAGACGCTGCGCTCGCTCGACCTGCACACCGTCTGCGAGGAGGCACGGTGCCCCAATGTGGGCGAGTGCTGGCGCGAAGGTACGGCGACGGTGATGCTCCTCGGCGACGTTTGCACGCGCGGCTGCCGCTTCTGCGCCGTGACGACCGGGGATCCCCGCGGTGCGGTCGACTCGCGCGAGCCGGAGCACGTCGCGCGCGCCATTGCGAAGCTCGAGCTCCAATACGTCGTGCTCACGATGGTGAACCGCGACGACCTCCTCGACGGCGGCGCGGAGCACGTCGGTCGAACGGTGCGACGATTGCGCGAGCTGCGCAGCGACATTCTGATCGAAACGCTCGTCGGCGATTTCTGCGGCCGCTCCGAGGCGGTCGACGCCGCGTGCGAGGCGAACCCCGATGTGTTCGCCCACAACATCGAGACGATCGATCGCCTGACCCGCACGGTTCGCGACGTGCGCTCGAGCTACCGCCAATCGCTGAACGTCCTCGCGCGGGCGAAGGAGCGAGCACGCGACTTCGCAAAGGATCCGGACCGCCGCCCGATGCTCACGAAGAGCTCGATCATGGTGGGCCTCGGCGAGACGGACGAGGAGGTCGTGCAAGCGATGCGCGACCTGCGTGAAGCCGGCGTCGATATCGTGACGATTGGCCAATACCTCCGCCCGAGCGAAAAACACCACGCGGTGCTCCGCTTCGTCACGCCCGAAACGTTCGCCGACTACGAGCGAGAGGCGCGCGCGATGGGCTTCTTGTACGCGGCGAGCGGGCCGCTCGTGCGGTCGAGCTACAAAGCGGCGGAGGTGTTTCTGCGCTCGCTGCTCGACGGCACCGACGCCGGCGCCGACATCGAGGCGAAGCTCGAGGCACGCCTCCAGCGCGCCCGCGAAGAGGCTGCGCGCGTCGTCGCTTCGCATGGTGCCGCCGCGGACAAACCCAGCGGTGAAACGCTCCTGCCCGCGTCTTCGCTCGTGCGCCCGCGCTGAGCTCGCACCGCACTTCGTTTCGAGGGGGTCATGAAAATCCACGCGTCTTTGCTTTTGGCGGCGCTGCTTTGCGCCTGCGGTGACAGCGAATCGTCCGGTGGTGGTGGTGAGGGCGCCACGGGGGGACGCGGTGGCGCCGGCGCCGGCGCGTCGAACGGTGGGTCGAGCGACGGCGGCACGTCCGACGGCGGCGGCGCGCCGACCGATCTCGACGATCTGCTCGCGCGCCTGCGCGCCGATCGCGACGCGACGTTGCTCGACGAATCGTACGTGCACGGTTGGCCCGTCGCCGTCGAAGAGGGCCTCGTCGTCGTCTCGACGGACCCCACGCTCTCGAGCTTCGGCGGCGACTTCAGCGAATGGGCACCTGTCGCGCTGACCGCCGACGAGGGGTTCTCGTGGGGCCTACTGCCCGCAGAGCCAGCGCAGCGATACAAGCTCGCGGACGGCGCAGGCACCTTCGCAGCGGACCCGTGGGCGCGCGCGTACGCCTACGACGACTTCGGCGAGATCAGCCTCGTGCCGGGGCCGGAAGCGCACCTCGAGCGCTTCTTCGAGGTAGGCGCGGGGGCCTCGTCCCTCGAGCCTCGCACCGTCCGTGTTTGGCTTCCCGAGGGACGGGTGACGCACGTCCTCTTCGTGCACGATGGACAAAACCTCTTCGACCCCGAAGCGATCTGGGGTGGCTGGAGGCTCGACGAGAGCGCGCCGGCCGGCATGATGCTCGTCGGGATCGACAACACCGCCGCGCGGATGGATGAGTACACCCAAGTGCCCGACGACATCGGGGAGGTCGTCGGTGGGCTCGGCGATGAATACGCCGCGCTCGTCGAAGAAGTGGTGAGGCCGCTCGTCGCCGACCAATACGGGGAGCCCGCGGTCGTCGGCACGATGGGCTCTTCGCTAGGCGGGCTCATCAGCCTTCATATCGGTCTCACGTATCCCGATCGCTACGACTTCATCGCGTCGCTGTCGGGCACGCTCGGCTGGGGCAGCATCGGTGCCCACACGGGCGAGACGCTGATCGAGCGTTATGAAGCCGCTGGGCTGCAGCCGTTCACCGTGTACCTCGACTCCGGCGGAGACGGCCCGTGCGCCGACACCGACGGCGACGGCATCCAAGACGACGGCGACGGCAGCGACAACTATTGCGAGACCGTGCAGATGCGCGACGTGCTCGCGGCCGACGGCTGGGTGTTCGACGAGACCCTCTTTCATTGGCACGAGCCCGGCGCCGAGCACAACGAGCAAGCCTGGGCCGATCGCGTGTTTCGACCGCTCGGGATCTTCGCGGCGATGTAATGCCAGCGTCGATGTCGCGCGCTTCGCCCGATGAGGAGCGAAGCGCGGCGATTCGACGCTAACGCCTCAAAGGGCGCACATCGTTTGGTACGACGCGGGGCAAGCCTCCGTCCGAAGCCACCCGGTCGCGAGGGCATCGATTTCGTCGGCGTGCTCCGGCGCCTTGTCCTTGATGGCGTCGATCAGCGTTTGCATGTTCGTCGCGGTCCCCACGTGGTCCTGATAAAAGGCGGAGAGCGCGTCGTCGAGGAGCTCGGGGGTGATGAGGTTCGCCACTTCTCGATAGAAGAACGCGCCCTTCGTGTAAGGCACGAGCGACCAGATCGGATGGTTGAAGATGTCGATCTCGTTGCAGGTGTCGGGCAGCGCGACGGTGTTTCCCTCCCCGGTGCAGATGGAGTCGATGTACTCGCAGAACTCGGGCCAAACATCGACGCCCTCGAGCTCGAGCGCGCGCGCCGAGATGTATTCGGCAGTGCCCTCGGAAAGGACGAAGTCCTCCCAGCAGGCGATGCGGACACCGTCACCGAACCAGCCGTGTGCGGCCTCGTGGGCATTCACGTGCTCGTCCTTCAGCGTTCCGCTGTCGACGTGCCAATACGGATGATGCTCCATTCCGCCGTAGTCACCCCCCGGCCAATCGACGGAGACGGTGCCGACCTCGGGCCCGAAGGTGTAATCGCCGTAGGTCTGCTCGAAGAAGTCGATCACCTGGCTCAAATGAGCCGAGCCGGCGATCGCGTCCTGTTCCTGATTCGGTAGATCGGTGCGGTACCAGACGCTGACGATGGTGCCGTTGGTCGTGACCGGCAGGGTATCGAGCTTTGCGTACGCGCCGACGGCAATGGCCGGTTGGTACGAGGGAGCGTCGCCCGGGATGGTTGCCGGATAGACGGCGGTCGCGCCGTCCGGCACGCCGGTGACGGCGAGCTCGAACTTGACCCCGTCCTGCGGCGTCGATTTGCAGGGGAACAAGTTTCCGCAGAAATACGGCCACAAGAACGAGACGCCCTGCTCCGGCCACCAGCCGTCGAAATTGGGGTGTCCCGCGAAGCTGTATTCGATGACCAGCGTCGAGTCGCTGCCATTCGAGGGCACGCCGACGTCGAGCTGTTTCTCGGTCGTCGTCGAGAATTGCAGCGTTTGGTCACCCTCTTTGACGGAGGTGATCTCCAGATCGCCGACTTCGAATGAGGCACCTTTGCTGTCGGAGGCGGCGAGGACGATCGTGGCTTTGCCGGTCAGCGTCTCCAGATTCAATTCCAGGCCGGTGGAGAGGATATCGCGATTCCAATCCTCGAGCGGAGGCGGGGCTGGATCACTGCCGCCCCCGCCTGTTTGCTCCATTCCCCCGGATCCTCCAGAACCACCCGATCCCCCTGGACCGCTCGCGCCCGTCGATGGAGAGCCACCCGAGCCGCCACCGGCGCCGCCGCCTCCTGATGAGGTATCGTCACCGCAGGCGACAATCAACAAACCGCTCGATAGAAGAGCGGAGAGCCACACGAAACGTCGATTGATCATCACGTCTCCAAAGGCGCTTTTCTCGTTTTGCTCGATGAGCAGCGCGATCCTAGCGCAAAGTTCGATGCGTTTTACTGCTTACGGAAAATTGAAATGATCGAGGCTTCGCAGCGACTCGGCCTAGGTCGAGCCGCCTTCACTACGTAATCGGTGCGGCTGCCCATCGATGCGGCGAGCAGCTTTTTGCTCGATCACGTGCTTTCCCGATTCGCAGTAGTCGAGACACCCCAATCTGCGAAATGGAAAAGTTCTGTTATTGCGTCGAGGTTTGCCCCCAGCGCGCTCTGATGATCACGAAATCGTGATTGCGATCGCCTGGATCGTGTGACGTCCATGCGTCATGCGGCGCCGAATACGCGATGGGCGAAATGGTTGGACCGCGCGCTGCTCGGCGCGGGTAACGTCGTCTGCTGCTGCGATGCCGCGCTCGAGGGGGAGCGCCGCGCAGAACGGTCAGGCTGCGTTCGACGGGGCGGGGCTGACCATCCCCGCGCAATAGAAACGCCACTCGCTCGGGATCTCCCGTCCGCCGAAGCTCATCGGCTCGATAGGGAGGCTGGTCGGGCGAGCCGGCGGGCGTAACAAGCGCATGCCCGCCTGCTCCGGCGTGCGATTGCGCTTCTTCAAGTTGCAGGGACGGCAGGCCGTCACGATGTTGTCCCAGCCGGTGCGACCGCCGTGCGTACGCGGGAGCACGTGATCGAACGAGAGCTCGCCGCGCGCCTTCTTCAAGCCGCAGTACTGGCACTGGTAGCCGTCACGGCTGAAGACGTTGGCGCGCGAAAACTTCACGCCTCGCCGAACGCCCACGACCTGTCGCCGGAGTCGAACGACCGCAGGCAACGGGACCGTGAGCGACGGAGAAGACACGACGTCGTCGTACTCCTCCAGGACGTCGACCTTGCCCAGGTACCAAAGCGTGATCGCCTCCTGCCACGGAATGATCCGATGCGGGAGCATCCAACTATTGAGGAGCAAGGTGTGCTCGCTCATCACCACCGTGGGGCAAAGGATACACGCGTTCCGGCGACGCGCTACTAGAGTGGTGCGTTTCACCTCACTGATGGAACGAAAGGTGAAACACGACCTGTCGCTCGATGAAATCCGTCGGAAACGGTGAATTTCAGTGAGCCACGACGTGCCAACGCAGGACCGGAGCGACATGGAACTTCTGAAACTCAGGGGACGCCTCCTGCAGATCGTCGGGCTCGCGGTGCTCGGGACGGTCGCTTGCGACCTCGGCGTTTCGAACGGCGGCGACGGCGCAGGCGGAAACGGCGGCGCCGCGGGCGGTGTCGGTGCTTCGACCGAATGTTCGGCCAGCTCCGACACCTGCTGCACGTATCGAAGCTGCGTGACCGTGGAGGATGCCCAATCGGGGCTCACGGGCGGTGCCGCGTATCTCGGGAACGAAGGTGGGTTCGGCGGTGCGGAAGGGTGCCCGTTGCCCAAATACCTGAACCCTGGCGATTTCTGTGATTACCGCGGCCTCGTCGTCGAAGACGGCCTTTGCTGTTACGAGATATCGAGCGTCGGCTGTTGCAACTACGAAGGCGGCGCAGGCCGTCCGTTCATCGTCGCAGGCGAGGTTCGCCGCGCGGAGGTCGTCGAGCGTGAGGGCTGGGCACGAACGGATGGGGGCTGCGTGACGCTCGACGCCGCGACGAAGGCGGCGATCGTCGACGGGTGGATCGAAGATGCGCGTCTCGAACACGCTTCGATTGCGGCGTTCGCGCGGTTCACGATGCAGCTGCTCGCGTTCGGAGCGCCGAGCGACATGGTGGAGGCTTCGATCCGAGCAGGTGCCGACGAGCTCTCGCACGCGCGAGCGTGTTTCGGTCTTGCGAGCAGATACGACGGGCGAGCGCTCGGTCCAGGCGTGCTCGCCGTCGAAGATGCGCTCGACCAGAGCTCCCTCGCCGAGGTGGCCGTCGCCGCGGTCATCGAAGGTTGCATCGGCGAGACGATCGCTGCCGTGATTGCATCGAGGCAGCTGAACGTCGCCAAGGATCCGCTGGCGATCGTCGCGCTCCGGCGCATCTCGGAGGACGAAGCGCGCCATGCAGAGCTTGCGTGGCGCTTCGTCGCGTGGGCTATCCGGCGCGACGCAGAAGCGCGGATTGCCGTCGCGAGCGCCTTCGACACGGCGCTTTGCCATCTCGCTGTCGACGATCCGGAGGAAGCGAACATCGCCGATACCGAGGTGCTCCACCAACACGGCCGCCTGACCGCAAGCGAACGTCTCACGGCGCGCGTCGAGGCGCTTCAAGAGGTCGTGTTGCCTTGTGCGCGCGCATTGCTCGAAGGGCGCGCGCTCACACCGTTGACCGCCGAAGCGCACTTCGCCGCGACGGCCGCGTAAGCTCAGCTCTCTCTCAGGTATCCCAGTTGTGGAGCCGATCGCTGTCCTCGCTCCACCGGTCCGAGATGTCGTCGCGGCAATACCCGTGACGTGAACTCGAGCGGGTAGATTCCGTTCGCATTCACGATGCAGTTCAATCGACGTATCCGACGTAGCGCTCGCGTGCGAGCGCGCTCCATCTTCTTCAGGGTTTGGTTGAAGAGCTTGTTCGGGGCCGACCAGAACATGCTCGTGCCCATCTCGCCGGTGGATGGGCCGAGGTTCCCCGGAAACAGCTTCTTGTGCTCGCGCTCGCTCGGCTTGCCGAGTGAACCATCAACAATCTTCACCTGGCTTGCGCGTCTCTCCGCGGCGGATGCGTCCGCGCCGCGCGACGCGGGTAGCAAGAGGCAGAGGCAAGCCGAGCTTGTTTATTGATTCACCTGGCAAGCCAGGTGAATCGGGATATTGATGCGCTCGACGCATTGGTGGCCATTGAAGAACGCGCCCACCGCGACCTCGACGCCGGTCACGCGTTTCTGCAATTGGAAGACCGGAATCTCGTCGGCGATGGTGCGCTTGTACGCCTCGAGCACGCGCAAGCCAGATGAATATTGCTTGCGATGTCGGCCTCGCGCTCCGCGCCGATCGAATAGCGGACTTCGTGGCCTTCCGTGAGGACCTGCCACGCGATGTCGCCGACGAGCCCGGACAGCGAGACGAAAAGGAATTTCTTCTTGTCGGTCGTCATGGGGTCGAGGTCGACCCAACGTAACGCCGCCTGTCGCACTTCAGAGGGATCGCATCACCCGCGGCGTCGTGGCGCGCCTCCGAGCCGGCGAGGGTAGGGGGACGCCCGTTCCCCGCGGGTTCCTGGTCTGCGTGGGCCCGCCGGGAGCGCGCTCAGGACGGCGCGACGCTGGGTGCGGCAAGTTGCCGCGGGCAGGCGGCAAGTTGCCATCTTGCCACGGGTGCAGCTTTTGCCCCAAAACACGCCCCGAACCGCTGCCCCCTTCCGTCTCTGGGCTGGGGCGGCGACGCGGAGATCAAGCGCGATGAGTCGAACTCTCTTCCCGCGATTTTTCTTCCCGAAGTGGGCCAACAAGGCCCTGCCTTTCGGGTTCTTCTTCGGCCTCGGCCCCTTGGGCACGGCCTTGATCGCGGGCTTTTGGTACTACGGCACGGACAAGCACCTGTCGGTCGGTTACGCCCCCCAACAGCCGGTCCCGTACAGCCACAAGCTGCACGCCGGCGACCTCGGGATGGATTGCCGTTACTGCCACTCGACGGTCGAAGGCGCGGCGTACGCCGCGATTCCGCCGACGCAGACGTGCATGAACTGCCACTCGAAGGTGAAGACGGACAGCGCTGCGCTGGAGCCGGTCCGTGAGAGCTGGGCGACGGGCAAGCCCGTCGAGTGGACGAAGGTCCACAACCTCCCGGACTACGTCTACTTCGACCACAGCGCGCATCTGAACGCCGGCGTCGGCTGCGAGAGCTGCCATGGCCGCGTCGACCAGATGCAGGTGGTGACGCAGCACGAGCCGCTCTCGATGGGCTGGTGCCTCGATTGTCACCGCAACCCGAGCGAGCACCTCCGTGATCCGAAGATGGTCACGCAGATGGGCATGCTCGAGGAATCGCGAAAGACCAACCAGGCGATGCCGCGACCGGCCGACGCCCACAACCCTGTCCCCCCGCTCCACTGCTCGGGGTGCCACCGATGAAGCGCCTACCGATTGCCGACCAGATCAAGAACAACGGCCACACGCCGGCGGAGCCTTCCGACGGCACGGTGTGGTTCCAGACGTTCTCCGAGCTCCACGACGACCCGAAGGTCGCCGAAGCGCGCGTCCGCGAGTTCACGCAGGAGCGTCCTTACGAGCCGCCGGATGGTGTCGATCGCCGCACGTTCATGACGCTGATGGGCGCCTCGATGGCGCTCGCCGGCCTCGCGGGCTGCCGCCGCGCCGAAGAGCACATCGTTCCGTTCTCGAAGATGCCCGAGGGCTTCGTCCCGGGTCGCAGCGAGTACTACGCCACCGCAATGCCGCTCTACGGCACGGCGGTAGGTCTGCTCGTGGAGAGCGTCGATGGCCGCCCGATCAAGATCGAGGGCAACCCCGATCACCCCGAGACGCTCGGCGGCACGACCTCCTTCATCCAGGCCTCGGTCCTCAACCTCTACGATCCGGACCGCAGCAAGGCCCCGCGCAAGGGCGGCCAGGAGATCTCGGTCGAAGACGCGTGGAAGGCGCTCGCCGACATCGGCCGCGATATCCGCGGCAAGGCTGGGCGCGGCGTCGCGATCCTCAGCGAGGACCACCGCTCGCCGACGACCGCGCTCCTCATCAAGAAGCTCTACGAGACGCTTCCGCAGACGGAGATCTACCGCTTCGAGGCCTTCGGTCGCGAGAACCAGCGCACCGGCTACAACATGGCCTTCGGCGAGCCGCGCGACGTGTCCTACGACCTGTCGAAGGCGGACGTCATCGTCGCGCTCGACGCCGACATCCTCGGCAACGAGTCGAACCCGGTGAAGAACTCGAAGGGCTTCGCCGCTCGACGCAACGTCGAGAAGGGCAACATGAGCCGCATCTACGTGGCCGAGCCCTGCCCGACGGTGACGGGCCACGGCTCCGACCACCGGCTCCGCATTCAGTCGCGCCGCATCGGTGACCTGCTGAAGGCGCTCGCCTCCGCGCTCGTCGCGGCCGGCGCGCCGATCGCCGAAGGCATCGCGGGTGCCGCGCCCACCCTCTCCGAGACGGAGAAGAAGTGGGTCGAGGCCGCCGCGAAGGATCTCGCGAAGGCGAAGCAGAACGGCGTCATCGCGCTCGGCAACCGCCAGCCCGCCGCGCTCCACGCGCTCGCGGCTGCGCTGAACCACGGCCTCGGTGCGGTCGGCAACACGATCACGACGTCGCTCCTTCCGGACCTCGTCATCGCGAACGACCGCAGCGAGGGCGTCGGCGCTTTCTCGCAGCTCATCGAGAACCTGAAGAGCGGCAAGATCGACACGCTCATCATCCTCGGCGGCAACCCGGTGTTCAACGCGCCGGTCGACCGCGGCTTCGCCGACGCGCTGAAGAAGGCGAAGACCTCGGTTCACCTCTCCTCGCACTACGACGAGACCAGCGAGCTCTGCACGCTGCACGTGCCGCGCGCGCACTTCCTCGAGAGCTGGAGCGACGTCCGCACCGACGGCGGTCTGCACTCGGTCGTTCAGCCGCTGATCGCGCCGATGTACAACGGCCGCACCGACGCGGAGGTCATCGAGCACCTGCTCGGCGGCGTGCGAACGCCTTACGAGCTCGTCCTCGGAACCTGGGGCAAAATCCTCGGCTCCGACGGCCTCGAGAACGCGTTCTCGAAGGTCATCCACGACGGCGTGCATCTCCTGCCGGCCGATCAGGTCGAGCCGGAGACGACGCTCGAGCTGAAGGCGTCGGGCGTCACCGACGGCCTGCGCGAGGTCGCGCCGGTCGCGGGCGAGTTCGAGGTGGTCTTCGCACCCGACCCGCACGCGTACGACGGCCGATTCGCCAACAACGGCTGGCTGATGGAGCTGCCGGATCCGGTGCACAAGGCCACCTGGGGAACGGTCGCGGCCGTCTCTCACACCACGGCGAAGAAGCTCGGTGTCGAGAGCGGCGACATCGTCGAAGTCACGGTCGGCGACCGCAAGGTCTCCGTGCCGGTCTCGATCGCGTACGGCCACGCCGACGACTCGATCACCTTGCCGGTCGGCCTCGGACGCAAGTTCCCCGGTCGCGTCTGCACCGGTGTCGGCGTCGACGTGAACCAGGTTCGCACGCACAACGGCTGGTACATCGCCGGCGGCACGGTGAAGAAGACCGGCCAGCACGAGAAGCTCGCGATCACGCAGGGCCACTTCGTGATGGAAGGCCGTCCGCTCATCCGTACGCAGACGGTCGAGCAGAACAAGGCCGATCCGACCTGGGGTCGTGACTACGTCTCCGAGAAAGACGGCGGCTGGGCCCGACATCCCCCGCTCATCAACCTTTGGACGGAGTGGGAGTACAAGGGCCACAAGTGGGGCATGGCCGTCGACCTGACGCTGTGCACCGGTTGCATGGCGTGCGTCACCGCCTGCCAGTCCGAGAACAACATCCCGGTCGTCGGCGCGGCGGGTGTCCTCAAGTCGCGCGAGATGCACTGGATCCGTATCGATCGGTACTTCGCCGGTAAGGACGGCCAGGTCGAGGGTCTCGACGACGCGCAGGCCGCGACGATGCCGCTGCCCTGCCAGCACTGCGAGAACGCGCCGTGCGAGCAGGTCTGCCCGGTCAACGCGACGTCCCACAGCCCGGAAGGCATCAACGAGATGACCTACAACCGGTGCATCGGGACGAAGTACTGCGGCAACAACTGCCCCTACAAAGTCCGCCGGTTCAACTACTTCAACTGGAACAAGGACATCCCGGAAGAGCAGAAGCTCGGGCTCAACCCGGACGTCACCGTGCGCTTCCGCGGCGTCATGGAGAAGTGCACGTTCTGCGTCCAGCGCGTGAACCAAGGAAAAATCGCGGCGAAGAAGCAGAAGGACGCGGTCGCCGCGCGCCAGACGATCCGTGGCATCCAGAGCGCCTGCATGCAGGCGTGCCCGACCAACGCGATCACGTTCGGCGACCTCAACGACCCCGGGGCGCACCTCGAGGTCGAGCAGAACCCGGATGCGCGCAAGCCGGTCGGAGAGCTCGCGAAGCTCGGACGCGCTTACGGAATCCTGACCGAGATCAACACGCGCCCGCGGATTAGCTACCTCGCGCGCGTCACCAACCCGAGCCCGGACCTACCGCCGCCTACGCCGGTGGGCCTCCAGCCTGCGGCTGAGCAGCAGCATCACGACGAGAAGAGGGAACACTGATGGCTACGACGTCACCCGTTGCTCCGGGGGACACGCCCGGAACACGCGCGCCGCTCGTCCTTGGCAAGGCGACGTTCAAGACCGTCAACGAGGATATCTCGTCGATCGTCGAGTCGAAGCCGACGCCGAAGTACCTCCTCGGCGTCATGCTCGCGGCGAGCATCCTGCTCGTCATGGTCGGCTCCCTCGCCAAGCTCGTCTGGACGGGCGTCGGTGTCT
>JABFXY010000003.1 GCA_013361525.1 Polyangiaceae bacterium
CTCCGCCGTGGCGGCGCAGAATGCCCGCGCCGAAGCGCGGGCGCTCGCGGCGCTCGCGGCCGGCGCGGAGCGTCACACGGCGGCGCTTCTTCGCGCGGCGAGCGCGGACGCCTACCGCCGATCCAGCATGCTCGCCGAGGCGCGCAAAGAGGCCGAGCTCGCCCTCGATCTCGACACGACGTGCTCGCGCGCAGGCTCGGTCCTCGCGAACGTCGCGACCGTCGCCGGCGGTCGCGACGCGGCCGCAGCGATCGAGCGGTCGCTGGGGTTGATGGTTCCCCGCGCGTGGCTTTGCGATGCGCTCGCGCGAAGTCTGGAGTCGATCGGCGAGCACGATCTCGCGTTCGCCTGGACGCACCGCTGGCTCGCGCTCGCACCGAGTGATCGCCGCGCAATGAGCGAGCTCTTGCGGCGCTGTCAGCTCGGCACCGATCCGCGCCGGATCGCCGAAGCGCTCATGTGGGTCCTCGCCCAGCCGGATCCGTCCGATGATCGTGCCCCGCTTCTGCTCGACGTCCTGACGCTTCTCTACAACGTCGATCAGGCGAAATCGGGCCAGGTCGCGCGCAAGCTTCTGGACGTGCTCGGTCCGACGCCGCTCGTGCGCGACCGGCTCGGCGCGCTCGCCGACGAGCACGACGACGCCGGTCTCGCGATCGCGCTGCTCGAGCGCACCGTCGCCGCCGACGCTTCCGCGCCGCGCGAGCTGCTGCTCGAGCTCGCGCATCGACGGCTCGCGGCGAGCGACTTCGACGGCGCATCGCAAGAGCTGCTGCGCGCGTCGAACACCGCGCTCGATCCTGCCGCGCTCCTCGACGCCGCCGACGAAGTGGACGAAGCGGCCGGCTCCCCACAAGAGGGCTCGGCACCGCCGGGCCTCGGGTCCGACGGCGTCATCGCCCTCGCCGAGGTGCGCGCGCGGTGCCTCGCGGCGTTGCTTGCAGCGGATCTCGGCGCGCAGCATCAAGCGGCGCCGCGCCGCGCGGTGACGCGCGGGGTCGTGTCGGAAGCGTGGCGCGTCGCCGGCGCGATGCGATGGGATCTCGCGGACGACCCGCGCGGCGCGGAGCTCGCGTTGTTCTCCGCTGCCGAGGCAGGCGGCGACCGCCCCTCGTTCCAGCTGTATGCGCGGGATCTCGCGGAGCTTGCGGGTGCAGAGCGTGCGGTCGCAGCCCTCTTCGAGCGCCTCCAATCGCTGGAAGACGCACCACCGGCCGAGCGCCTCGCGCTCGCGCTCGCAGCGGGCAACCTCGCCGCGGAGCATGGTCTGTCGGCCTGGGCGCTCGACGGTGCGCTCGCCGCGCTCGCCGTGGAGCCGTCGAACACCGACGCGATCGCGCTCGCCGAGTCGCAGGCCCCACACGTCGAGCGCGGAGACGTCGCGATCGATCACATCTACGAAGCGCTCGCGCACGCCGCGCTCGGGATGTTCGGGCGGCGAGCCGCCCATTACCGCGCGGCACGCCAACTCGAGCGCCTCGGTGCACGCGAGCTCGCGCTCATACACGCGCTGAAGGCCTTCGAGGCCGTGCCTACCGAGGGCACGTCGTGGTCGGTGCTGACGCGCCTCGTGGATCCGGTTCGTGGCTCGTTCGCTGCGGTGGAGCTCTTCCAACGCATCGCGACCACCGCGAAAGAATCCGAGCGAGCGGATTGGTTCCGGCGCGCGATCGAGCTGTCGGGTCACGATCGCGAGGGCATCGAGCGTCGCTTCGACGTGCTCCTTCGTGCGTTGTCTTCCGGCGCGGACGCGCCGCTCGCCGATGCGTTGCTGGAGACGGTGGAGCGCATGCGCGAGGACGGCGGCTTGCCCATCGGCGCGCGGGGCCGTCTCGCGACGATGACCCGCGAAGTGGTCCCCCGGCTCGAAGGTCCCGACGGCGCTCGCACCGCTGCACGACTTTCGCGCGCGCTCGTCGTCGCCGGCGCCCGAACCGAGACGGATCCGGAACGTGAAGCGCTCGAGGAGGCGGCGTTTCGAGCCCTCGACAAAGCCGTGGAGATCGACGGCGAGGTCGAGGTGTTCGGTGTGCTCACGCCGAGCGCGCCGTCGTACGCGGCGTTCGTCGAGCGCGGCACGGTGTTCGTCGCGAGCGTGGTCGAGCGCATCAAAGACAAGCGCGCTCTCGTCGGACCGCCGCTCCTTCGCTTCACGAGCGCGATCGCCGATGCGCTCACCGACGCTCGAACCAGCGCCGATCTGCTCGACGAGGCCGAGCGCCGGGAAGCGAAGCCCACGGCTCCTTCCGGCGCGCCGCCGCCGATCGAGCACGAGGATCCGTTCGCGGATCCGTCGCTCCTCGAGTCGGCGCCTCCGCCGCCCGCGAAGGCCGGTGGTGCGCCGCGCCGGCTCGAGCTCAAAGACTCGGATCCGCCGCCTACGCCGCCGCAATTTTCGTTCGGCAGCGACAGCCTCGACGACCTCGCCGCCGAGCTGGCGGAACACACGGCGGCGCCGCTCGAGGCCGAGCCGGGCATCCCGCCGGCCCGCCGATCGAGCTCGGGGACGTTCGCGGCAGGGCGTGTGGTTCCGGATCTCGCGCCGATCCGAGACGGCTTCGACGCCTTGTTCCAGAGCGAACATCCACCCGCGGCTGCGAAAAAGCGGTCCGTGCCGCCCGCTCCGCCGCCACCGGAAGACATCGAGGCGCTCGAGGAGGCATCACGGATGCGTGGCGATCACGAGGGCGTCGCCAAGCTCCTCGGCCGTCGCATCGAGATGGCCACGTCGCGCGACGAAAAACGTGTGCTCAAGCTTCGGCGTGCCGCCGTGCTCGAGCAGCGGCTCGGTCGTCCCAACGACGCTCGCCGCGAGCTCGACGACGTGCTCGCGTCCGATCCGAACGACAAGAGCGCGCTGTCGTTCCTCGCCGATTTGCTCGAGCGTCGAGGAGAACACGCGGAGGCCGGGGCTCTGTTCGCAAGGCTGAGCGGCCTCGGTGACGACGGAGAGCGGCGGACCCACGCGGTCGCCGCCGCCCGTGCGTACACGAAGGCGAACGACACGGCGGCGGGCCTGAAGGTGCTGGATTCGCTTCCGCCGTCAGCGACAGATCTCGAGGTCGCGCGCACGCGCGTGGAGCTCTTCCGCAAGTCCGGTGACGTCTTCTCGCTCGTTCTCGCGATCGATCAGCTCATCGCGACGGGTTCGCTCGACGACGCCGAAGTCGCGAAGCTGCTGGTCGAGGGCTCTCGTTCGGCGTCCTCCGCCGGCGATCAACAAGGGGCGCTCATCCGCGCGCGCCGCGCGTCCCGCTTGGCGCCGACGCTGCCCGAGGCCGTGCTCGAGCTCGCCGCGCTCGAGTACAAGAACCGCGGCACCGGCACGCCGCGTGAAGCGCAGGCGGTCGTCGACACGCTGCAGGGCCTCGGGGGCGAGCTCTCCGCCGAGCAGACCGAGCTGCACACCTTCCTGCTTGCCGAGACGCTCGACGTCATTCAAGGCGGTGGTGCGGGCCTTCGCGAGCTCTCGCATCGACACGCGGAGGTCGGGCCGCTTCCGCTCATTGCGCTCGGGATGGCCGAGCGCCTCTCGCGGAGTCGATCGTTCGAAGCCGCCGTTCCGCTCTTCACGCAGGCGCTCGACGGCGATCTGCGCGGCATGCGAAGCAAGGCGCGCGTCTCGCTCGCGGCTGCGGATGCGGCGATTCAATCCGGGCACCTCGCCGAGGCGCGCGCTTTCTTGGAGGAAGCCGAGCAGGCCCCGGAGCTGCGCACGCAGATCGAGCGACGTCGCCGCGAGATCCTGGCCTTCGACGACGACCTCGACGTCGCACGCCCCGTCATCGAAGAGCTCCTCAAAGAGAGCACCGGAAGCAACCGCGCGCGCCTTCTCCAACGCCTCGCGCGCATGACGCTCGAAGCCGACTTCGAGCGCGCGGTCGGGCTCTACGAAGAAGCGTTGCTCGCCGCGCGACGCGACCGCGTCATGGCCGACAAGATCCGAACCGAGATCCTCGAGATCCTCGAGGCGCGCGGGCTCGGAAACGTCGAGACCATCCCGGCTCCGGCGTCGGGGCCCGTCTCCAGCCCGATGGATTCCGCGCCCCGGCCGGCCCTCGTCCCTTCGCGAGGCAAAGAGGCGAGCGACGAGGACGAGGAGGAAAGCGCGCTTGCGCGTGAGGTTTCGTCGGACGACGAAGAAGCCGACTCGGACGAAGCCGAGGAGATCGACGAGGAGAGCGACGAGGAGGAGGCGGCCGCCGCACAACCTTCCGACGGCGTCGCGCCGGCCGCGCTCGAACGCTCGCGCGAACGCGTCGATCCGCTCGGCCCGCTCGCCCCTACCGCGCGCCCGCTGTTCCTCAACGCGCGTGAAGAGACGCTGTTCGAGCAACTCCTCGACGGCTACGTCGACGCCGGCGACGCGCTCGTCGACGGCTACGCCGCGATGCTCGATGCTCGCGCACGCGACGTGCTCGTCGTTCGCCGCCACCAGGTCGCGCTGAAGCCGGGCATCCGACGCACCATCTCCGCGCTCCGTGAGGCAGCGCTCGCCGAGCGCGACGAGGTGTACGCCCGCGCCCTCGAGCACGCGCTCGCGGTCGATGCCGGCAAACACGTCCGGCCGCCGTCGCTCCACGCGCAGCCGCGCGAGCCCGAGCACGTCTCGGCGCTCCTGTTCCGTGACGTCTCGTCGCGCGAGACGGAGATCCTCGCGATCGCTTGGGAAGCCGGCATGTTCCGCCGCGAGCTCTCGAGCTACGGCGTCGTGGGGTCGGATCGCGTTCCGCTCACCGCGAGCACCGTGCTTGGCGAAGGTTATTCGGAGATCACCGCGGTCCTCGGATCGCCCAGGCCCCTGTTCCACAAGCGCGACGAGCGCCCGGGCACGCTCGACGTCGCCTTGGTGCCGCAGCCCGCGCTCGTCGCCGTCGGAGAGTTCCGCGCGAAGACGCCGGAGCTCGTCCACAAGCTCGCGTCGGTACACGCATCCGCCTCGCCGGAGCTCGTGCTCGCTGCGTACCTCGACGACGCATCCATGCACCGCCTGTTCGAGGCGATGATGGTCGCCTTCGGGCCGGTTCGTCCACGCGACGACGAGGCTCCCGCTTCGTCCGCTTCCGCTGCGTCGTTCCGCGCGGAGGTCGCGCGCCTCGCGAGCGAGCTCTGGCAGCGCATCAACCCTCGGGCGGAGCGAAGGCTTCGCGATCTCTGCGAGCTCGGCCCGCTCGATCCGGCGATCGGTCGATCGATGGCCCGTCGAGCGATGCGTCGCGCGGGCCTCTTCGCGAGCGGCGATCTCGGCTTGGCGCTGCGGTTGCTCGCACACGAAGAAGGCCGCGCCGAAGACGAAACGTCCGGCGGCGGGGTGCTCGAGCGCGCTTGCGAGCAAAGCGCGGAGGCGACGGACCTCGTCCGGCTCGCGACCCGCATGGAATTCGCGGAGGCGCGTTGGCAGCTTCCCGCCCCCGGCTCCATCCGTCGATGAGCGTTGCGGCTACGCCGAACCGGACGAGAGCCGCTACAATCCCACGTCCCCGGACATGACCTCGCGCGACTCGACGGAAGCAAGGCCCATCGCGACAGCGCTGTCAGAGCGGACTTCTGCCCAGGCCCCGGCCGGCGCTGGAATGCCGGCCAAATCCATCTCACCGCAGCATCGGTTGCGCCGTGGCGGGTTGGTGGCATGTTCCTCGCACATGGTCGGTATGCGCTACGCCGCGCTTGCAGCGACGCTTGCGCTCCTCGTCATGTTCACAGGGTCCTGCCTCATCACGTCCGACATCGAGTTCTCCGAGCCTGAGCGGGGGA
>JABFXY010000040.1 GCA_013361525.1 Polyangiaceae bacterium
GGCCGATGGCGGCGCAGCCGACGGCGGTGCAGCGGACGGCGGTGCAGCCGATGGCGGCGCGGCCGACGGCGGTGCAGCCGAGGGCGGCGCCGGAGGCGCGTAACCAGGAGGGGGAACCCAAGGCACCTGCGAGGAGGGTCGAGAGGCCCTCCTCGCTGCTTTTTGTCGCATTTCTCCACCCCTCCCCTCGTTGGGGGGCACTGCGAAACTTCTTGCGCAGCTCAAGTTGTCAGACTAATTCGTAGGACATGATCTCCAAGGGCGAGGCGGAACGGGTCGCGCGCGAGCTGCTCTCGCGCGTGGTCATGGGCGCCTATCCGCCCGGGGTACGCCTCCCCGCCGAGACGGAGCTCGCGACGGAGCTCGGCTGCGGGCGCAGCACCATTCGCGAAGCGCTGACGCGGCTGTCGGCGATGGGTGTCGTCGCCTCTCGACGTGGTTCGGGCGCACGCGTCCTCGATTGGAGGAAAGAGGGGACGCCGGCGCTGCTGCCGCTCTATCTCATGCAGGCCGCCTCCGAGGGGAAGGCCGCGCCGCTCGTCGCCGAGCTGCTCGGTATGCGCCGCCTCCTCGCTCGCGAAGCCGTGCGCCTCGCGGTTCGTTATGGTGACGACGACGCCCTCAAAAAGGTCCGCGTCATGTTCGAATCGTCGCTCGGGGTTTCGGATCCGGTCGCGCACGTCGTCCTCGAGCTCGAGGTGTTTCGCGGGCTGGTCGTTGCGAGCGCCATGTGGCCCGCCGTGTGGCTCGCGAATGCGTTTTGGAGCCCGATGCGCGACCTCCACTCGCTCTTCGCGCCGGTCGCGGGTGGCCCACCGCCCGATTACGCCGAAGCGATGAAGCGCCTGCTCGATCTCGTCGAGGACAGGCGCGAAGACGACGCGCTTCGGCACGTCGACAAGTACCTCGATCGCGTCGACCAGACGTTGCTCGCCAAGATCGGCGGCGCGCCCGAACAAGACACCCGCACCTCGAACCGTCCCACTCGTTCCACCGCACGGAGGCGATCATGAGCATTCCCCCCATCTTGTTGGCCGGGCTCGCTGCCGGCGGCGCCGCGCTCGGACGAGGTCTGTTCGCGGGCTACCCCGATCGACGCGTCGCCCACGGCCTGCTCTCCGGCAAGGAAGAGGCGGTCGTCGCGGCATGCGCCGACACGTTTTTCCCGTCGGGGGGTCCCATTCCGATCTCGGGCACGCAAGCGGGCCTCGTCGAATACTTCGAGAAGTACTTCGCGCGCCTTCCGGAGGGACAACGCATCCTCGTGCGGCTTCTCGTGTGGTTCATCGAGCACGGCCCGTGGGTCTTCGGTCCCAGGCGCGTTCGCTTCACGGATTTGGCGGAGCGCGATCGCCTCGCGGTGCTCGAATCGATGCGCACGAGCCCGATTTATTTCCGCCGCGTCGCGTTCCTCTCGATGCGGACCATGCTCACGATGGGTTATCTCGCGCACCCCGACGTCGCCCGCGCAATGCGCATGTCCGCCAACACCTCGCCATTCGAATCGAGGGCCGCATGAAGCCGCTGCAGGTCGTCGGGCGCACCGAAGAGGCGCCCCTCCATTTCGACGAACGCGGGCCCCACGCCGGGGTGAAGGTCTTTGACGATTACCGCGCCGACATCGACGTCGATTGCGACGTATTGGTCGTCGGCTCCGGCCCAGCGGGCGCCGTCGTCGCCAAAGAGCTGGCCGAGGCGGGGCGGGACGTCCTTCTCCTCGAAGAAGGCCCTCCGATGGGGAAGAAGGATTTCATCCTCGAGGCCGGCGAGGCCATGCAACGCGTCCTTCGCGAAGGCGGCACCCGCGCGACGCGTGGGAACATGTTCATTCCCACGATGCAGGCGAACGCTCTCGGCGGGGGCTCGCTCATCAACTCGGCGATTTGCGCGCGCGCGCCCGATTGGGTTTGGGACAAATGGCATCACCAAACCGGTGTCGAGCTCGACGCAACCGAAATGGCGCCCCATTTCGAGCGGGTCGAAAAGTTCCTGTTCGTGGGCCCGACACCGCAGGATGTTCAAGGCGAGCGGAACCTGCGCTTCAAGAAGGGGTGCGACGCGCTCGGTATCTCGAGCGAGCCGACATGGCGCAACGTGAAGGGCTGCAAAGGCTCGGGGGAGTGCTTCACCGGCTGCCGCAACGGCGCGAAGAAGTCGACCGACGTGAGCTACGTCCCCGCCGCGATCCGCGCGGGCGCCCGCGTCTACACCAGCGTCCGCGCCGAACGCATCGTCGTCTCGGGCCGGCGCGTGGTCTCGGTCCACGGGCACGTCGTGCAGCCGATGACCGGCGTCGAATCGCACGCGGTCCGCATTCGACCGAAGACGGTCGTCCTCGCCGCAGGATGCATGCAGACCCCGGTCATTCTCCAGAAGAGCGAGGTCATGGCCGACAACGCGTGGGTCGGTAAGCGCCTGCTCCTGCACCCGGGCCTCGCCGTCATGGCCCTCTACGAGGATGCCATCGACCCGTGGGAGGGGGCGACGCAAGGCTTTCACAGCCTCCATTACCTGCGTGAAGGTATCAAGCTCGAGGTGTTGTGGTCGCCGCCTGCCGTGCTCGCGGCGCGGCTACCGGGCCTGGGCCGCGATTACCAGAGCCACCTCACGCGCTACGATCGAATGGCGCCGTTCGACGTCATCATCGCCGCCGATCGCTCTTTTGGTCAGGTCAAAGCGAAGCGAAAAGGTTGGGACCCGGACATCTCGTTCGACTTCCACCCCGACGACGTGAAGCTCATTCAGCGCGGTCTCGGAATCCTCAGCGACATTTCCTGGGCATCCGGCGCGAAAGCGATTCTCCCCGGGTTGCACGGCGTGCCGGAGCAAATCGACTCGAAGGCCGAGAGCGAGATCCTCCGCACGATGACCTTGCGCGGCAGCGATACCATTGCGGCGGCCAATCATGCATTCGGCACCACGCGAATGGCGAAGTCCGCGAGCCAAGGCGTCGTCGACGAGGACGGCCGCTGCCACGGGATGGATAACCTCTTCATCTCCGACACCGGCATCTTCGCCTCCAGCCCGGCGGTGAACCCGATGTTGACGGTCATGGCGCTCGCCGATCGCGTCGCGCAGAAGCTCATCGCGCGCGGTTGACAACGCCCGAACGGGCTGCGCACCATTCGGCGCGTGAGCCCGTTCGTCTCCTGCCCCGACTGCTCCTGCGCGGTGAAGAGTCACGAGTCCTCCTGTCCGCACTGCGGTGTTCGGCTCCGCGCGCCGGACGGATCCATCGCGCGGACGGCCGCCTTCACCCTCCTCGGGCTGGTCGGCCTCGCGGGCTGCCCGGCACCCGCGCCGAAGTACGGCGTGCCGGCAACCGAGGGGCCGGTCGTCGAGCCGACGAGCCAGGCCGCCGAGCCGACGAGCGCACCGGCCGAGCCGACGGCGACGTCCAGCGCGACCACCTCGGACCCATCGGATATGGTGGCGCCTGAATACGGCGTCGCCGGCACGCCGGATCGATAGCGCCGCGGGGATTCAGGCGGCGCGCACGGGTAACCGCGGCGCCGACGTCTCGAGCGTGCTCTTCAATCGGCGAGCGGCGTCGGCGAGCTCGGCCCGATAAGCGATTCGCCATGGACGACGCAGCGGTCCGGACGCGAGCCGCTTGACGACGAGATCCCCGGCACCGAGGTAGCTCGACGCAATCCATTCCGAGAGCACGGCGATACCCATATTGGCGCGGGCCGCGTCGAGGATCGCTTCGGTCAGGGGGAATCGGAGCACGTCGATCGGCGGCTTCGATCTGCCGAAGACACGCGAATAGAACCACCGCGCCTCCGCCGGAGGCGTATTCGACGTGATGATCGTCGATGCCGCGACGTCGGCCGGCGTGATCGACTTTCGATGCGCGAGCGGGTGCGTCGAGGAGACGACGAACACGACCTCGTCGGCGAAGAGCGGCTCTTCGTGCAGCGCCGCGCGCGCTCCGCGCGACGCGGGCAAAACGCCCGTCGTGAGGAGCGCGATATCCACCTTTCCGGCGCGCAGCGCTTCGATGGGATCTTCGGTGCGATCGACCTCGAGCAACACCTCGAGCTTCGGCAAATCCTGCCGGAGCCGTAGGAGCGTCGACGGAAGCCAACGATACGCCGTGTAACACTCACACACGAGGCGCACCCGGAGGGGCCGCGTGTCCGGAGAGGCGACCTGCTGCTGCAGCTCGGTAAGCTGCGCGAGGATGGATCCCGCGCCGGCGAGGAGCCGGCTGCCCGCGGCGGTCGGGCTGAGGCCACGCGCCGTTCGCTCGAAGAGGCGCGTCCCGACCTTCTCCTCCGCGACCGAGAGCGCCCGGCTCACCGCGGACTGCGTGATGTGGAGCGAGGAGGCAGCGCTGGTCGTGCTGCCCGCAGTGGCGAGGGCCATGACCACCTGCAGATCGCGGACGTCGAGGAGCGGCGCAGGGACGGCCGGAACGGTCAGTATGCGTTTCACGCATTACATCTATCAAAAGTATGCGTTGGACGCACGCGGGGGCGCGCCCCACCTTCCTCGCCATGATGAAGCTCTACTTCTCGCCCCTCGCCTGCTCTCTCGCGACGCGGATTTCCTTCTACGAGGCCGGCGCAAACGCCGAGTTCGTGGAGGTCGATCCCAAGACCAAGAAGACGCTCGACGGCCGCGATTTTCTGTCGGTGACGAGCCTCGGCCTCGTGCCGGTGCTCGACGTCGAGGGTGACCTCCTTCTCGAGAACGCTGCGATCCTCCAGCACGTCGCGGAGCGGCTGCCGGAGGCGCAGCTCGCGCCCACCGATCTGCTCGGACGCGCTCGTCTCCAGCAGTGGCTGTGTTTCATCGGCACCGAGCTCCACAAGGGATTGTTCACGCCGCTCCTCGACAAGAAGGCGCCTCAGGATGCAAAGGCGTACGCGCTCTCGAAGGCCGACGCGCGGCTGACTTGGCTGGATGAAAAGCTCGCGGGCCGAGAGTTTCTCCTCGACCGCTTTTCGGTCGCGGATGCGTACCTCTTCACGATCCTCAATTGGACCTTCGTGACGCCGGTCGAGCTGAAGAAGTTTCCCGCCATCTTCGAGTACTACACGCGCCTTTCGAAGCGGCCGAGCATCGCCCGCGCATTCGCCGAAGAGCGAGAGCTCTACGCGAAGGAGCTCGCCCGACACGCAGCTGCTTGATGCGTCCACACAGACACGAGCGAAGAGCCTCGAGCGTCACGCCGCTGCCGTTGACACCGCGTCCACCATAACGGATAGATGCCGGTCGATGAATCACGCGACGCGCGTCTACGACTCGATGCTCGAGCTCATGTCCAATGCCGACAACCCGACGCCGATCGTACGGCTCAATCGGGTCGTCCCGTTCAAGCACGCGACGGTGTACGCGAAGCTCGAGTGGTACAACCCGTTCGGCGCCGTGAAAGACCGCGTCGCGGGCAATCTCATCCGCGATGCCGAGGAGCACGGCCGGATCAAGGCGCACGAGACGCGCCTCGTCGAGCCCACCTCCGGCAACACCGGCATGGGTCTCGCCATGCTCGCGAATGCAAAGGGCTACGGGTTCACGGCAACGCTCTCGAAGAAAATCCCCATCGAGAAGCGCGCGTCCCTCCGCCTGTTCGGAACGGAGCTCGTCGAGCTCGACGACGAGCTCTGCCCCGCCCCCGGCGCGCCCGAAGGCGCGATCGCGCTCGCGGAGCAAATGGGCGAAAAGCCCGGCTGGTTCATCCTCAACCAATACAAAAACCCGGCGAACCCCGACGCCCATTACCGCACGACCGGCCCCGAGATCTGGCGTCAGACGGAAGGCAAAATCACCCATTTCGTCGCCGGGCTCGGGACCTGCGGCACCATTACGGGGACAGGCCGGTTCCTGAAACAACAGCGACCGGCCATTCAGGTCATGGGCGTCACGCCGATCGAGGGGCACGACATCCCCGGCGTGCGCAGCCTGCGCCAGCTGAAGCAGACGGAGCTCTTCTTTCCCGACGAATACGACCGACTGGTCGACGTGCAGAACGAAGAGGCTTACGAGCTCTGCAAGCGAATCAACCAGGAAGAGAGCATCATCGCCGGGCCGAGCTCGGGGATGGCGCTCGCGGGCGCGCTCAAGATGGTGCCCGACGAGCCGGGCGTCATTTGCGTCGTCATCTTCCCCGACAACGCATTCAAATACGCATCGTCGCTGCAGAAGCACCTCCCCGAGCTGTTCGCCGGCTCGAAGGCCAAAAGTGCGGTGCATTCGAATCTCGAAAACATCATCGAGTTCGCGCGCAGCTCACCCGATGTCATCGAGCCGAGCGACGCCGCCTCGAGGCTGAAGCAGACCCCCGCGCCGGTGCTCGTCGATGTCCGAACGCCGGAGGAGTATGCGGCCGAGCACGCGCCCACTGCGACCAACGTTCCTCTCGCAGATATCGTGGGCGGGTGGGCGACGGGCTTGCCCGAGGACAAAAACACGCCGGTCGTCACCATCTGCAAAATCGGCGAGCGTTCCCTCCACGCCATGCTGCTGCTCAAGGCGCTCGGTTATCAGCACGTCACCAACGTGCGCGGCGGGCTGAAAGCGTGGATCGAGCAGGGCCTCCCGACAGAGCACTGACGGGAACGCGCGCTCATTTCGCTCCGTCAAAAACCGGAACGAATGCGCGCGGAGCTCGCTTCGTGCGCAGGCAACGCGTCTCGGCGTTCATGTAGCAAACGGTGAAGCCGCGCCGTGGGTTCGGCGATTGGTTCCGGCCCGAGCGGTGCCAGAGGAGGTTGTGCAGCACCACGACCTCGCCGGCCTTCGCGGGCACTTTCGTCGCGCGCTCGTCGGCGCGCTCGCGCGCCACGTGCTCCGGTTGGACCACACCACCGAGCGGCGTCACGAGGCCTCGCTTATGGGAGCCTTCGATGACCTCGAGACAACCCGCGTCGCTGCTCGCATCGTCGATGGCCGTCCAGATCTGAATCTCGGGATCGCGATCGAGCCCCCAGAACCGTCCGGCATCCTGATGCCACGGCAATGGCGAGCTCGAGCCCGGCGCCTTGGAGAAGAGGACGGCGCGGTAGAGGGTCACCCCACCTGAGAGCACGCGGCGAACGATGCGCTCGAACAGCGGATTTTCGAGTAGCGCGCGAAAGAGATCGTCACGCTCGAGCTTCTCGATCTTGCGGTATCCGAGCGACGGGCCCACGTATCCCTCGCCATAAGGAAGATCTTCGTACCGACCACTCGCGGCGTCGTGCTGAAAGAAGAGCCCGTCGACGCGCCTGCGCCCGAGCATGAGGTCGTCGGCGCGTGCCCGGAGCCGCGCGAGAAACTCGGGTGCAATGACGGGGCCGATCTTCGCGTACCCGTGCTCGCGATAGCGGGCAACGACGTCGTCGACGTCGACGTCGTCCGCCTCCGACAGAAGAAGGCTCATCGAGCGTACGTCGTCTCGGTGCCCAGGAACGCGCGGTGAATCGTCTCGATCCGCGCGCGGCATTCCGACGGTAGCGCGCGCTCCACGGCATCGAGCGCGACATCGAGGTGCTCGACCGAGCCCGGGCCTACGAGGATCGAATCGACGCCCGGAGCGGCGGCGAGCCACGCATACGCGAGCTCGACCGGCGTCATGCCGATCTCTTTCGCGAGCGCCTCGTACTCCGCTGCGAGCGCGATCATGCGAGGGCTCCAGTACCGGCCCAGGTAGAGGCGGTTGCCGTCGAAACGCGAGCCGCGCGCAACTTCGTCACCCGGGTGATACCGACCCGTCAACAGCCCGCCCGCGAGCGGGTTGTACACGGTGGTGTGCAGCCCGCGCTCTCGCGCGAATCGGAAATATTCGATGTCGAGCTGCCGAATGAGGAGGTTGTAGAGCTGCTGCGCGACGACCGGCCGCGCGATCGAATGGCTATCGCAATGGTGGATGATTTCGACGATTTGCCAGGAGGCGTAGTTCGAGACGCCGAAGTAGCGTGTTTTGCCGGCGGCGAGGATCTCCCCGACCGCACCGAGCGTCTCCGCGAGCGGCGTGTCGTGATCGGGGACGTGCAGGTAGTAGAGGTCCACGTGATCGGTGGCGAGCCTCCCGAGGCTGTCGTCGATCGCGGCGCGAACGCGCTCCGGCTTCAATCCTTCCGGCTTGCCCGCCACCCTTCCGAAGCCGACCTTCGTCGCGATCGCGACGCGGTCACGACGGCCCTTCAGCGCACGCCCGAGGATGCGTTCGCTCTCGCCGTCGACGTACGCGTTCGCGGTGTCGAAGAGCGTGACGCCGCGTTCGATCGCGCGGTCGATGATCCGGCGAGCCTCCGCCTCGGACGTCCGCTTGCCGAAGTTCATCGTGCCGAGCGCGATGATCGGCCGAAGAGACGGATCCCGCGGGCGAGCCCATGACGGCGGTGTCGTTCCCATTGTCCGCGGAGGCTTGCACGAGTTCGCCGCCGCGCCGAGCGAACCCGCGTAACCGGCGGAGAACACGATTCCGACGCTTTCGCATGCACGAAGTCGTGCGCATCGGGCACGACCTGTCGGCGCATTGGAAAGCGCCCTGCAAAACGCGCCCTAGAAAGCCATTGATAAGCGTACTTACACGAAGCCTTTTGTCTTGCCTGCAAAGGCCCGCGTTCCTAAAGCGTGGCTCGCTGAGTCCATGTTCGCGTCCGGCGAACGGGCCCGTGGGCAAGTCCCACAGCCTACGTCCCGCCGCCGCTCGCCCCGACCCCGCTGGCTCCAATCCCGCTGGCCTGGGCCCTCCGCACGATTGCCACGTCGCGGATGTGCGTTGGGACGCATTCCCGCCGAGGGCTTGGCCCGAAGCCTGCAGTTCGACTCTCCTCGCCGCCGATGCCTTCCCACGACCGTAACCCCCACGGTGAGAGCAGCTTATCGGGGCGTGGTCCGCTCGTGGATTCCCATGAAGCGTCGGTGCCTCCGCCCTCGACCGAGGTCCAACAGACGCTCGGGCAGAAGCTGGTTCGCACCGCGGCGTTGCTTTTCGGCGTCGGCCTGTTCGCCTACACCTTGCGGGATCTACAAATCACGGATCTCGGCAGACTCCTTGCGGAAATCGGCCCGGCCTGCGTGCTGGTCGCTGTTCCGCAAGCGGTGGGCATCCTCTTTCACACCGCAGCGTGGAAAGAGCTTCTCGCCGCGCTGAAGAGCCGCGCACCGTATTTCGCGCTCGTCGGCCTGTACGTGGAAGCAGAGGCGGTCAGGATGGCACTGCCCGCGGGCCCCGCGATCTCGGAATCGTTCTCCGCCTGGCAGCTGAAGTCCCGCTTCGAGGTCGCTTGGACGCGCTCGCTCGCGTCGATGGCCGCAAAGAAGGCCTGGGTCTTGTGCTCACACGCGGCTTGTTTCGTCCTGCTCCTCTTGGTCGGGCACGAGGCCTTCGCTCGGCTCGCGGCGAACACGCCCGGCGGCTTCGCGCTCGGCTGGGTCGCTGCAGGCACCGCGGCCTGCCTCCTCCTCGCGGGCACGCTCACCATCGTTCTGCTCGCGTCACGGCGCGCGGGTCGCGTCGTTACCTCCATCCTCTCGCGCGCCCCTTGGAAGAAGCTCCGCGCGTGGGCGGAGGAGCAGCAGAGCCGACCGGAGGCGGTCGCCGCCGCGAGCATCCCCGCGAAGAGCCACGCGGCCGCAGGGCTCCTCATGCTCGGCCAATGGCTCACGGAGATCGCCGAAACCTGGCTGATCCTCCACCTCGTCGGGATTCCGGTCACGTTCACGGAGGCGTTCGTCGTCGAGCTCGGGGGCTCGCTCGTGCGCTCGCTCGCTTTCGTCGTCCCCGGTGGTCTCGGCGTTCAAGATGCGAGCTATGTCTCGCTCCTCTCCGGGCTCGGCGTCGCCAGCCCGGAGAGCGGCGCCGTCGCCGCATTCGTTCTTCTCAAACGCGCAAAGGACATCTTCTACGTCGCCTTGGGCTTGGGGTTGTTCGCCCTCGGAAACAGGACGCGCTCGCGCGTCTTTCGCGACCAGAAGAAGCCAATATCGGCCCCTACCCTCGTCGAGAACCAGCTATGACGGCACGACCGAAGAAGATCCTCTTCATCTGCGGTTCGATCAACCAGACCACGCAGATGCACCAAATCGCGAACGAGCTGCCGGAGTACCGAAAGGTCTTCACTCCCTATTACGGCAACCGCGACTTCGATCTTTTGAAGAGCCTCGGCGCGCTCGAATACACCATCGGCGGCCATAAGCTCGGCCGGCGTTGCCTGGAGTATTTGAGCGACCACAATCTGCCGTGCGAATTCGGCGGCATGCTCAACGATTTCGATCTCGCCTTCCATTGCTCCGACCTCGTCTGGCCGAAGAACCTGAATGGCAAGCCGTCGATCCTCGTGCAAGAAGGCATGACCGATCCGGAGAGCGTGCTTTATCCGATCTACCGGCGATTCAACAAAGTCCTCCCGGGGTGGATCGCGGGGACCAGCGCCTTCGGCCTCAGCGACAACTACACGAAGTTCTGCGTCGCGAGCGAAGGCTACCGAGACTTGTTCGCGAGCCGCGGCTGCGATCCGTCGAAGATGATCGTCACCGGTATTCCGAACTTCGACGATTGCGCGAAGTACACGGTGAACGAGTTCCCGCACAAAGGCTTCGTGCTTTGCTGCACGTCCGACGTGCGCGAGGTCTTCTGGTACGAGGATCGAAAGAAGTTCCTGCTCGACGCGGTGAAGATTGCGAAAGAGCGCAACAAGCAGCTCATCTTCAAGCTGCACCCGAACGAGAAGCTGCCACGCGCGACCGACGAAATCGCGAAGTACGCACCGGGTGCGCTCGTCTACACCTCCGGCAGCGCCGAGCAGATGGTCGCGAACTGCGACACGCTCATCTGCAAGTACTCGTCGCTCGCGTACGTGGGGCTCGGGCTCGGCAAAGAGGTGTTCTCGTTCTTCAACGTCGACGACCTGAAGAAGCTCATGCCGACGCAGAACAAGATGGGCGCGAAGAACATCGCGAACGTCGCGCGACAGATGCTCGGTGATTCGCCGAAGGCCTACACGCCGGAAGAGTTCCAGCACCGTCTGCCGGTCAACGGCGTGCGCCCCCGCATCGGGGCTGCATGAAAACGCTCGTCGTCGTGCAGGCCCGCATGGGGTCGTCGCGCCTCCCTGGAAAGGTGGCGCTCGACCTCGCGGGTGCGCCGCTCCTCGTCCGAATGGTCGAGCGCCTGCGCGCGGCGAGCACGCCCTTCGAGATTTGCGTCGCGACCTCGACGCTTCCCGAGGACGATCGGGTGGTCGAGCTCGCACGGCAAGCCGACGTACGCTGCCACCGCGGTCACCCGCTCGATTGTCTGAACCGACACGTCACAGCCGCGCGCGAGCTCGGTTGTGATTACGTCGTGAAGATCCCGAGCGATTGCCCGCTCATCGATCCGGCGATCGTCGACGAGGTCCTCGGCGTCTTCCTCGCGGCCCCCGGCTCGTACGATTACCTGTCGAACCTGCACCCGGGCACCTGGCCCGACGGCAACGACGTCGAGATCATGCCGTTTTCGCTGCTCGAGCTCGCCGACCGCGAGGCCACGCGCGACCTCGAGCGCGAGCACACGACGCCCTTCTTCTGGGAGAACCCGGCGCGTTTCCGCATCGGCAACGTCCGATGGAGCCGCGGCGTCGACCTCAGCATGTCTCACCGGTTCACCATCGACTACCCGGAGGACTACCGCTTCATCGCAGCCGTGTTCGAAGCACTTTATCAGCCGGCTGCGCGGCCTTTTTCGCTGGACGACATCTTGGACCTGGTTGAAAAGCGGCCGGAGATTTTCGCGCTGAATGAAAAGTACGCCGGGGTGAATTGGTACCGCCATCACCTCGACGAGCTGAAGACCATCACCCCCTCGATGACGAAGCCCCTGTGACGAACCTCGAAGCCACCGCCCACGAAGATCTCCGCCAGCTGTCGCTGCGCGTCCGCGAGCACATCATCCGCATGTCGACCGACGGCGGATGTTTCATCGGTGCATCGCTGTCGTGCGCGGACATCGTCACGTACCTCTACTCGAAGGTGCTGCGCATCACGCCGGAGCGGCTGACCGATCCGGATCGCGATTACTTCCTCCTTTCGAAGGGCCACGACGTCCCCGCCGTGTACGGCACGCTCGCGGAGCTCGGCTACTTCCCGAAAGAGCGGCTGAAGAACCACCTGTCCCCGACCGACAGCATGTATTGGCACCCGAACCGGAAGATCCCCGGTGTCGAGTTCCACTCCGGGTCGCTCGGTCACCTGCTCTCGGTGTCGATCGGCATCGCGATGGACATCAAGATGCGCGGCGCGCCGAACCGCGTGTTCGTGGTGCTCGGCGACGGCGAATGCGACGAAGGCTCCATCTGGGAAGGCCTGCTCGTCGCGAAGGCCTACGGCCTCGACAACCTCGTCGCCATCGTCGACCGTAACGAGTTCCAAGCGAACATCCGCACCGAAGAGCTCATCCCGCTCGAGCCGTTCAAAGAGAAGTTCATGGCCTTCGGGTGGGAGGTCCGCGATTGCGACGGTCACGATTTCGATTCGCTCGCCAAGGCATTCGAGGGGCTCCCCGCGACCGGCCAAAGCGCCGAGGGCGGCTGGGACAAAGCCGGACGGCCCACCATGGTCATCGCGCGCACCGTGCGCGGTAAGGGCCTGCCCAGCATCGAGCGCCGCGCCGATCGCTGGTTCGTGAACTTCAAGGCGGAGGAGATCGAAGCCCTCCTGAAAGAGCTCCACGGCGTCGCCGCGGCCGAGCTCACGTCCGAAACGTTGATGGTGCGCTGATCATGTCCGCTCCGACCCAAAGCTCCACGGCTCCCCTGTCCTACGAAGCGGTCCTCCGCGATCTCGCCGAAAACGACGAGCGCATCGTCGTCATGACGGCGGAGAACCGCGCAGCCATTCGCAACCTGCCGCCCGTCCTCGGCAAGCGCTTCATCGACGTCGGCATCTGCGAGCAGACGATGATCGGCGTCGCGGCGGGTCTGTCGCTGCGCGGCCGCCGCCCCGTCTGCCACGCGCTCGCGACGTTCATCACGCTCCGCGCGTTCGAGTTCAGTCGCGACGACCTGGGCATTCCGAACTTGCCTGCGGTCCTGGTCGGCGGTGTCCCCGGCTTCCTCTCGGATGCCAATGGCCCGACCCACCAAGCCATCGACGACGTCGCATTGATGCGAACCATTCCGAACGTGCGCGTCGTGTGCCCGGCGGACGAGCACGAGCTCGCCGACGCATTGCCCGAGCTCATCACGCAGGGCTCGCCCTGCTACGTGCGCCACATCGGCCTCAAGCCGGCATTCGAGCACAAGAAGAGCTTCGAGCTCGGCAAAGCCGAGGTGCTGAAGGACGGCGACGAGATCGGCATCCTCACCTACGGCCTCCTAACCCGCGAGGCGTACGCGGCGGCGAACCTCCTCGAGCAGCAGGGCCACTCGGTTCGCTTGGTGCACCTGTCGTCGCTGAAACCGATCGACGAGACCGCCGTATTCGAGACGCTCGCACGCTGCCGGACGACGTTCACCGTGGAGGATCACCTCCTCACCGGCGGGCTCTTCAGCATCGTCGCGGAGCTCTGTGCGCGCAGGGGTAAGGCCCCCGGCCGCCTGGTTCCGTTCGCCCTCGAAGAGCGCTGGTTCTTGCCGACCCTGCTGAAGGGCGTCCTCGAGCACGAAGGCTTCTCCGCGGAGAAGCTCGCCGAGCGCATCACGCGCGCGATTGCGTCCTGACCGCGGCGCATACGAATCAGGAGCAGACGACCATGGCTGCGAATTACCCGACCATTACGAAATCGAACGAGATCTGGGCTCGTAGCGTCGGCCTCATCCCGGGCGGCACGCAGACCCTCGCCAAGGGCCCCGGCCAATGGACGGAAGGCGTCGCGCCGAAGTACCTGAAGAAGGGCAAAGGCGCGCGCGTCTGGGACGTCGACGGCAATGAATACATCGACCTCATCATGGGGGTCGGTCCCATTTCGCTCGGTTATGGGTACGCCGCGGTCGACGATGCGATCCGCGCGCAGCTCGACGA
Source organism: Polyangiaceae bacterium (assembly GCA_013361525.1). GTDB lineage: Bacteria > Myxococcota_A > Polyangia > Polyangiales > Polyangiaceae > Xiheicaenibacterium. Next base: position 13,936 of record JABFXY010000040.1, read on the forward strand.
CGGCATCACGTTCTCGTTGATGCACCCGCTCGAGGTCGAGGTCGGCGAGCTTCTTCGCGAGGTCGTTCCGGGCGCGGAGAGCGTCCGTTATTCGAAGACCGGGTGCGACGCGACGACGGTGGCAGTGCGCCTCGCCCGCGCATTCACCAAGCGCGAGAAGGTGCTCGCGTGCGGCTATCACGGCTGGCACGACTGGTACATCTCCGTCACCGACCGGAACGCAGGCATCCCCGAGTCGACGAAGGACCTCACGTTCACGTTCAAGTACAACGACCTGCAATCGGTCGAAGACGCCCTCGACGATTCCGTCGCCTGCGTGATCCTCGAGCCGACCGTCTTCGAGGCGCCGAAGCCCGGATTCCTCGAGGGCCTGCGCGCGCTCTGCGACAAGTTCGGCGCATTGCTCGTGTTCGACGAGATGTGGACCGGCTTCCGCGTCGCCGTGGGAGGCGCGCAGCAACGTTATGGCGTCCGCGCGGACCTCGCGTGTTTCTCGAAGGCGATGGCCAACGGCATGCCGATCAGCGCCATTACGGGTCGCGCGGACGTCATGCGCCTCTGCGAAAAGGACGTCTTCTTCTTCACGACGTTCGGCGGCGAGGCGCTCAGCCTCGCAGCAACGAAAGCGACGATCGAAGAGCTGCGCAAACACGACGTCCCCGCGTTCCTCGCGAAGCAGGGACAGAAGCTGCGTGAAGGGTACACCGCAATCGCGAAGGAATCGGGCCTCGAGACAACCACGAAGTGCTTCGGTTACGACGCGCGCACCATCATCACGTTCGCCGACGACCGCTCGAGCCCGCTCGCGATGAAGACCTTCGTGCAGCAGGAGATGATCGCGCGCGGCATCCTGTGGAGCGGGTTCCACAACCTCAGCTTCAGCCACGGTGACGCCGAGGTGGGCGCCATCCTCGCGGCGTACCGCGAGGTGCTCCCGATGCTCGCGTCCGCGCTGAAAGACAAGGCCGTCGAGGGAAGCCTGCGCGGCAAGGTCCTCGAGCCCGTCTTCCGCAAGACCGACAACTTCCACATGAAGCCCCGCAAAGCATGAGCGCTGCGCATTCTGCCTTCGACCTCGGTGGTAAGGTCGCCATCGTCACGGGCGCCGTCGGACTGCTCGGCAAACAGCATTGCCGCGCGCTGCGGAATGCGGGCGCCCACGTCGTCGCCGTGGACGTCAGTGTCGACGCGACGCGCGCCTTCGTCGCCGAGCTCGATCGCGAGCCGACGAATCGCCCCGAGCCACCGCGAACGCTCGGCATGGGCGTCGACGTGACGAGCAAAGAGTCGCTCGAGACGCTGCGCGACGCCGTGTTGAACGGCTTCGGACGGCTCGACGTGCTCGTGAACAACGCCGCCATCAACGACATGTTCGAAAGCCCGCAGGCCGGCGCCGAGCTCTCCAAGTTCGAGAACTACCCGCTCGAGCTGTGGAAGCGCTCCCTCGACGTGAACGTCACCGGCGTCTTCCTCTGCTCCCAGATCCTCGGCACGCCGATGGCCAAAGCGGGGCGCGGCAGCATCATCAACGTCGCGTCGACGTACGGCCTCGTTGCCCCCGATCAATCCATCTACAAGAAGCCGGACGGCACGCAGACCTTCTACAAATCGGCGTCCTACCCGGCGACGAAGGGCGCGGTCATCGCGTTCACGCGGTTCTTGTCGGCGTATTGGGGCCACGCAAATGTGCGCGTGAACACGCTATGCCCGGGCGGCGTGGAGAACGGGCAGGACGCGTATTTCCTCGATAACTATTCGAAGCGCACGCCCCTCGGCCGGATGGCGAAGTCCGACGAGATGAGCGGCGCCGTCGTGTTCATGGCGTCCGACGCGTCGTCGTACATGACAGGCTCGACGGTCGTCGTCGACGGAGGCTGGACGACGTGGTGAGCGCCGACGCGTCGCAATCTCGCGGAGCGCTCGCTCCGGAAGAGATCGCGCGACGCGCGGCTCGGGTGAAGCTCGTCCTCACCGATTGCGACGGCGTGCTGACCGACAACGGCGTCTATTACAGCGCGCGCGGCGAAGAGATGAAGCGCTTCTCGATCCGCGACGGAATGGGCGTGGAACGCCTGCGCAATGCGGGCATCGAGACGGCGATCATCACCGGCGAAAACGCCGAAATGGTGCAACGCCGCGCGGACAAGCTCAAGATCCGCGCGCATCTCGGCGTGAAGGACAAGGCCGGCCGCCTGCCGGAGCTCCTCGCCCTTCACGCGGTCGCCTTGAACGAGATCGCATACATCGGTGACGACGTGAACGATCTCGGCGCGATGGACGAGGTCGCCCCGGGCGGCCTGGTAGCAGCACCCGGCGACGCCATGCCCGACGTCGCGCGCAGAGTGCACTTTCTTACAAAAGCGCCTGGCGGACATGGCGCATTTCGTGAATTTGCAGAGTGGATTCTCGCGGCTCGCTCCTGAGCGGCCCCGCCGAATCCGACGAGAGGGAGTCAGGAGGACGTGATGTCGAAGAACCCGGAGTTTCGTGTCGGTGATCGGATGGTAGGCGAGGATCACCCCGTCTACGTGATTGCCGAAATCGGCATCAACCATAACGGCTCCGTCGAACTCGCGAAGAAGATGATCGACGGGGCGGTCCTCGCCGGCTGCGACGCGGTGAAGTTCCAGAAGCGCACGCCCGAGGTCTGTGTCCCGAAGGACCAGTGGTACATCGAGCGCGACACGCCCTGGGGGCGGATGACGTACATCGATTACCGTCACCGGACCGAGCTCGGCATTCAGCAATACGCGGACATCGACAAGCACTGCAAAGACCGCAACATCCATTGGTTCGCGTCGTGCTGGGACGAGCCGAGCGTCGACTTCATGGAGCGGTTCGAGCCGCCTTGTTACAAAATCGCCTCGGCCTCCCTCACCGACACCGGTCTCCTGAAGCGCCTGCGCGCCACGAAGAGGCCGCTCATCCTGTCGACGGGCATGAGCACGATGGACGAGATCCGCGAATCGGTGGCGACCCTCGGCCAACACGACCTCGGCCTGATGCACGCCGTGTCGATGTATCCCTGTGAGGTGAAGGACTTGAACCTCAAGATGATCAACACGCTCAAGGCTGCGTTCCCGACGCTTCCGATCGGGTACAGCGGCCACGAGACGGGCCTGGCGCCGACCTTCGCGGCAGTGTCGCTCGGCGCCAGCATGGTCGAGCGTCACATCACGCTCGACCGCGCGATGTGGGGCTCCGACCAAGCCGCCAGCGTGGAGATCACCGGCCTCATGCGCCTCGTCAGCGGCATTCGCGACATCACCGCGGCGCTCGGCGACGGCGTGAAGCGCGTCCACGAAAAGGAGCTCGCCCAGGCGAAGAAGCTCCGCCGCGCGAAGAGCGCCGAGCAAGCGCCCCAGAACGGGACCGTCGCGTCGAAGGACGTCCGGTCGTCGTAGTTAGGTGCCTTCGGGCCGCTATTTCTCCCCTGCCCCCCTCACTGCCGTGAGGGGGGAGAGAATCGCCTGACACGCGCATGCCCACCATCATTCTCGATAATGGCCGACTGAATTGGGCCCTCGTCTCCCCCGCCATCATCGGGACGTGGGCGTTCATCGTGATCGGGCTCGAGCGGCTGTTCCCCTACGACAAGGGGCAGAAGCTCTTTCGCAAAGGGTGGTTCACGGACTTCTTCTGGTACACCCTCGTCCAGAGCTACGTGCTCGGCCTCGTCATTCAGGCCTTCGCGGAGTTTTTGGACGCGAAGGCGGGTCGGCCCCGGTGGGTCGCGGATTGGCCGCTATGGCAGCAGGTGATCCTCTTCCTGCTCGTCCACGATTTCTACATCTATTGGTTCCACCGCGCGCAGCACCGGTTCCCGCTGTTGTGGCGCTCGCACGAGGCGCACCATTCCGTCAAAGACGTCGATTGGCTCGCCGGGTCTCGCTCACATCCGATCGAGATCATGATCAACCAATCGATCGAGTTCGTGCCGATCGTCCTCTTCGCCTCGCCCGAGCTCTTCCTCGTGAAGGGCACCATCGACGCCGTCTGGGGCATGTACATCCACTCGAACATCAACGTTCGTTCGGGCCCGCTCCAATACGTCATCAATGGTCCCGAGATGCACCGGTGGCACCACTCCGCCGAGTACATCGGGTACGGCTTCAACTACGGGACGAAGTTCGCCGTTTGGGACTACCTGTTCGGCACGGCGCACCGTCCTCCTCGAAAGCCGCCCGGATACGGCCTCGACGAGGCGTTCCCCGACGGATACTTCCAGCAGATCGTCCACGCGTTCCGTCGATTCGACGCGGCGCCCGCCGCTCCCGTTTCAACGGGCGCACGTCTCGCGCAACCGGCTTCTGGTGCGCCTGTGGCGCAACCGGCTTCTGGTGCGCCTGTGGCGCAACCGGAGCAGCCGGTCATCGCATCCACCTCGAAGGCTGTCGCGCCTGCGCGTGAGTCCACGGTCGACACTCGGTGAACACAACGATTTGGGATCGGATTGCGCGGGTGCAGACCCGCCGGTGGTGGCTCGTCCTCTGCGTCGGCGTCCTCGTTACCGCCGCGCTCGGGACGCTCGGCTTCCGCCTCTTCTCGAAGGGCGTCGCGTCGGGCTTCGAGCACCTGCTCCCCGACGGCCGTGAGAGCGTCGTCGAGCTGCAGCGCGTGTCGAAGCGGACGGCGGGCGTCTCGACGCTCTTCGTCGTCCTCGAGGCGCCCGAGGACGGCCCCGTCGATCGAGCGAAGCTGCGCGAGGCCTCCGATGCGGTCACCGCCGAGGTCCGAAAGCTCGGCGAGCCGTGGGTCGGCAGCGCCGACAACGGCGTCCAAGAGGCGCTGCATTTCTTCGAGAAGAACATCGGCCTCTACGCGAAGACCGACGACCTCAAGAAGCTCCACCAGGATATCGAGGCCTACTACAAAGACCGCGCGGGCAAAGAGCTCGTCGGTGATTTCGACGACGACCCCGAGCCGACGCCCGACTTCCTGAGCCCCGAGGGAATCAAGAAGCGGTTCGGTCTCGACGAGGCAATCGGCAATCGATACCCCGACGGGTATTTCGAGAGCGAGGACGGGCGCGTCCACGTCGTCACCATTCGATCGAAGGTGCTCGGCGGCGACCTCGATAACGGCACCAAGGCCCTCGAGCTCGTCGGCGAGGCGGTGAAACGCGCCGACCTCGACCGCTTCCAATCCGGCATCAAGGTCGGGTACGCGGGAGATCTCTACAGCGGCATCGCCGAGGTGAAGGAGATCAACGAGGACGTCAGCAAGGTCGGCCTGTTCGGCTTCACCCTGCTCCTGACGGTCGTCTTCATCTATTACCTGCGCCTGCGCACGGTGGTGATGATGCTCGTCACGATCGCCACGGGCCTCATCTGGACCGCCGGCGCTGCGTCGCTGCTCGTCAAGCAGCTCAACACGGCCACCGGCTTCGTGTTCACGATTCTGGCGGGCAACGGAATCAATACCGGCGTCATCTACATGGCGCGCTACCTCGAGGCTCGCCGCGCCGGCGAGGACGTCGAAAAGTCGATGTCCATCGCGCACGGCGACACGTTCATGGCGACGCTCTGCGCGTCGGGTGCCTCGGCCGCGTCGTTCTTCTCTCTACAGGTGACGGCCTTCCGCGGCTTCCGCGAGCTCGGCCTCATCGGCGGCGTCGGCCTGTGTTTGTGCTGGCTCGCGACTCTCGTCATCCTTCCCCCGATGCTCGCGGGCGTCGAGCTCGTCTCCCCGATCGTGCGGCCGGCGAAGGGTATCCTCGGACGATTCCAGAGCACGTTCGAGCAGTCTTTCGGCAAGCCGTTCGCGTTCGTCGTGGAACGCGCCGCGCGTCTCATTGCGATCATCGGCCTCGCCGTCAGCGCAATCGGGTTCGTCCTGCTCGTGCGCTACGTCCAGGGCGATCCATTCGAATGGGATATGAACAACCTCCGCAACGACCCGACGTCGCGCGCGGAGGAAGAGCGGGTCAAACGCCTCGCGGACTCGATTACCGGCTACGTGGGCGCCGACAGCATGGCGATCCTCGTCGACGACGTCGCGCAGATCGGGCCGCTCCGCACCGCGCTCTACGAAAAGCGTGATGCCGCAGCGCCCGAGGTGAAGCCGTTCGATCGCATCGTCGCGCTCGAGGATTACCTCCCCACCGATCAGGGCGAAAAGATCCCGGTCCTCACCGCCATCAAGACCCGCGTCGAGAAGGCGCACAAGCTCGGTGCGATCGGCGAAGACGACTGGAAGAAGATCGAGAAATACATCCCGAAGAACGAGATCGCGAAGATCGGTCTCACCGAGCTCCCCGAGGGTGTCGCGCGTCCCTTCACCGAGGTGGACGGAACGCGTGGTCGCATCGTCTTCATCGTCCCGACGTCGCCCTCGCTGACGGAGGACGCGCGTTACCTGCTCCGCTGGGCCGAGTCCTTCCGCAAGACCGAGCTTCCGGGCGGCAGCGTCGTCCTCGGCTCCGGCCGCTCGGTGATTTACGCGGACATGTGGCAAGCCGTGATGAGCGCCGTGCCGATTGCGCTCATCGCGTCGCTGAGCGCCGTCATGCTGGTCGTATTGCTCACGTTCCGCGCCGGCAGGCCCGCGCTCCTCGTTCTCGGCGCGCTCGTCCTCGGCATCGGGTGGATGGGCCTCGCGGTCTCGGTGCTGCAGCTCAAGCTCAACTTCCTGAACTTCGTCGCTTTGCCGCTCACGTTCGGCATCGGCGTCGACTACTCCGTCAACGTCGTCTGGCGCGCATCACGCGAAGGGCCGCAGGGGGCGCTCACCGCCGTTCGAGAGACGGGCGGAGCGGTCGTTCTGTGCAGTATGACGACGACGCTCGGTTACCTCGCGCTGCTCGGCTCGACGAACTTTGCGGTCCGCAGCCTCGGGCTCGCGTCGATGGTCGGTGAGATCTCGACGATGCTCGGCGCGATGCTCGTCCTGCCGGGCGCGCTCCTCTGGCTCGGCCAGCGAGACAAGAAGAAGCTCGAGCCGGTGCACGTCGTCGCCTCACCCGAGGCGGGCGCTTCCGACCAGTCGTAGCGGACCATGCACACCGTGCGCGTGCGCACGGTCGCACGAGCGGGGCGAATCTGCGCTGCTGCGGCGTCTGCTCACGCGTCGTGCGCCTGAGGCGTGCCGGCACGGCCGATGCCTCAATGAGGTCATGCCCAGTTTCGCACGCGACAATCCAAAGGAAATCAAGCCGATTCTCGGACGAACGAAGACCTCGAACACACCGCTCCACATCCACAGCAAATTCCATGTCGAAGAGGGATTTCGCGAATACATCCGCGAGCACCTCGGGCGTGCGCTCGATCCATTCACGAACCGCATCGAGCGGGTGCTCGTCCATTTCGAGGACATCAATGGCAGCAAGCGAGGACTCGACACGCTCTGCCGCGTAAAGGTAAGCATCGGCCACGACGAGCCGGTCATCATCGAGGAGGTCGGAGACGACGCGAGAGTCGCCTTCGACACCGCCGTTCATCGAACGGCCAGGAACGTCCAACGCCACATCGAGCGTCATTGGGGGCGGCATCACCCGCGCGACACGTTGCGCCCGGTCGGCACCTGAGGCGACGTTCGTGCATGAAGAGGGAGGAACCCGAAAACCAACGCGGAAGGAGAGGAATTCGATCATGTCATCCCCTCAGAACTACACGAAGACACTGCAAGAGATCGGGCAATGGCCCAATGGCAAGAACGTGGCTCGGGGGGAACGCATCGCCTCGGTCGTCGCGGGCGCGCTCGTCACGGTAGCGTCGCTGCTCGCGAAGAGCCCGGTGACGCGCGTGTTCGGCAGCCTCGTCGGCGGCGTCCTTCTGGCGCGCGGCGCGACGGGCAAATGCACGTTCTACCGCGCCCTCGGGCTCAACACGGCAATCCCGGCCGTGCGCAGACAAGGCCTGAGGTACCAGCCGTCGGCAACCGAAGCCCGCATCGACGATACGCTGGATGATTCCTTCCCGGCGAGCGACCCCCCGTCCTGGACGCCGGTCGTATCGCA
>JABFXY010000206.1 GCA_013361525.1 Polyangiaceae bacterium
AAGCTGGATACTGTTCGTGACCAGAAGCGCCGCCACGAGCTTCGCGCGGAAGCCAGCTCCGGTGGTGTCGGAGGCGTCGTAGGGGATCGTGATCGTGCCGGTGGGGAGGGGGGCGTTTTTCGCTCGGAGGACCGGGTTTACGAATGCCGCTTGGCCCTTGTTCGGATCGCTCTGCGTCGTCTCCCCAACGACGCCGACCTCGGTACCAACGTAGATCTTTGCGCTCTTGACGAGGTTGCCAACGATCAGCTTCCCGTTCGTGCCGCGCTTTGCTCCGCCGTTACCACGCGCCTCGAGGAGGCATGCGACGTCTGTCATGCCCGGCGGTCCGACAACTGTGCACCCAGCAACGCTCGCGTTGATGATGGTCCAATCGCTCGGGTCCGTCAGGTCACAACTCGAGACAATGACCCATTGCAGCGAGTTCAGACCCGCGGTGTCGTCGACGGTGGCGTTGGTCACGCCGCCGATCGGGATCTGCACCTTCTCCAGCGTCTCCTGGTCGTCGAAGGAGAACGAGACGTTCGGGTCGATTGCCATGGTTCCTACGCGGTTGGCTTGAAGCCGTAGCGGGACTGCAGAATGACGGCGCCAGACTCCACAGTCGGAGCCGTGGAAGGCTGCGCCGCGCTCAAGAACGCCAGAAGCGCGATGAGCAGGTCGGTGAGCTTGTCGACCGCGCTGAGGGTGTTGGTGATGTCAGCGTTGTCGTGGGCCTCTGGCGCCAGGACTTGCCCGAGGTGCGCGACGAAGCTGCGGCGGAGATCGGCGTAGAGCACGACTGCCTCTGCGGGCGTCGACGCTGGCCCAACAACGGGGACGTTCTTCGTGTCGTCCTCGATATGCCAACGCGCGCCAGCGACTGACGCACCTGTGAGGTGCCCGATCATCGTCGCCCGCAGCCGGTTCAGCTGCTGGATCGCGTTCGTCTGGTCGTACGGCCGATCCTGTGGATAGACGTTGGTCGTGTCGTTGACCGAATGAACCGTCGCTTGCGTTCGGTGCGCGTTGTACTTAGTGGCGAGCTCCGTCCCAACGGTCGCGATGTCCGGGCCGACAGTCGCGGCCGTGACGCTCACGAGCGCCGCGAGCTTCGCTGTAACCGTCGCGTCCTGGCTAGCCGCCGAGGCCTTCTCCGTCGTCGAACCGACGAGCGTGGCCTCGGAGATGGTCCCGCCGTGGACCTTCAATCGGATGGTGAGGCCATGTCCGAGGACGACGATCGGAAGGTCCATCGCCAACCCGACGGCGACGGTGAAGTTCTGGCCGGCGTTGACGACCTTTCGCACGCCAGGCCCGCCATCGAAGGCCATCGGCGCCCCGCGCTCGACGAAGTCCACCGCTTGGAGCGCGTAGGTACCGACCACGTCTGGAGTGAATGATTGCGCCGGCGAGCCGTCGAGCTCGCGCATCACGCCCGTTTCGAGTCCTGACCCTTCTGGCGTGATGGTGAGCTTGATTTCGGGGTCTGTGACGGTGACGCTTGTGCCGCCGACAGTTCGCTTGACCACGATCGAGACCGTGTCGCCAACGACAGGATGCGTCGGCGACGTCGTGACGGTCATGTCAGCCTCGAAGCAGGGACAGGCCTAGCGTGGTGAAAACCATCCTGATGCCGGTCAGCGTGACCGTATTGGCGGTTCCGCCCGCCTCGCCCTGAATCTCGATGAAGTAGTGTCTGATCGCTGGAAAGAATGCGTGGGAGAGTCCGGTCGCGGTGATGGTTGTCGCTCCCGTGCCCGCAGCAGCCGCCTGAGATGCAACAGTCGTCGAGCCACCGACGAAATCGTTGTATCCGAGGACCGCGGTCGCTTCCGTCACAGGCACGCCTGCGCTACGCACGACATCAACCTTGAAACCGGTAATGGTTACCCCATCGGGCAACCGAACCGGGAACCGGGTGAGCGCGCCCGCGGCGATCGATGCCGAGAATGGGTACCGAACGCTCCCGCCACCATTGTCGCCAAAGTCCTGGAGCGCGTATTCGACCGACGCAACCGGCGTCACGTACTCGAGGAGGGTGCTTCCTGCGACGTTCAGCTTCGAGTTGGGAACGCTGAGGCCTTGGCCAGCAAGGCCTACCGCGACGGCTGGGGTGTAGTTTCCACCACCAACGAAGTCTGGGCACTTCAGGAGTTCGGTCCTGAAGGCATTCATGGTCGAGGAGAGCAGCCGCTCCTTTACCGAGAAGCCAGACGGTTTCGGATCGCTCAGTGACATGGCTTAGAGTCCGGTCTCGTCGAGAAGCGAAACGTCGAGAATGAAGCCCTTGTCGGGGTCGTTCGTGCTGTGCAGGAACCACTCCCAACTCATCCACGACGGGAGGAAGTCGGAGAGCAGTCGGCACAACTTACCGATCAGCCGATCGAACTGGGTCGCGGTGAGTGTTCCCTTGCGCACCTCGACGCGAGCGACGCATCGATTCGCGCTCCACTCCAAGCCGGGTGGCCCCGGGTTGAAGCCCGGGATGTAGGTGATCTCTTCGTCGTCCGCGACGTAATGGACATCTACAAAGTTCTCACCGAGCAGCTCCTGACACGCGTCTCGGATGTCTGGCTCGGCGTTGTTGCCGAAACCTCGCATCTTCGCTGCGAGCTCGGCCTGTCGATCCCGACGCGAGTCGCGGGGCGATGGCCTCAAGCCGGTGGCTTCTTCCCAGACGGGAAGGTTCTCGAGCATCTTGCGCGGCTGAAGCTGCTTGCGCAGGCGGTTCGCACAGATCTGCACGTTCTGCAGAATGCTCGCCTCGGCGTATGACTCCACCCATGGGAGTTGCTCGGGGTCGTCGGTGAAGATGGGCTTGTAGAACTTGAGCAGGTCCTCGTGGATGATCTGCTTAACCGACTTGCCTCCGCCAAAGCGTCGGGGGAACCCACCGTACGGCCCGAATCCCATGGTCAGCTGATGAGCTCGACGACGATCAAGGTTCCTGGCGTGAGGTCGACGAGAACGAAGTTCTCGTCACGGATCGTCACGGTTGCGACGGCTCCACTCGCAGCGACCTGGACGTGAGCAGCCTCGGTTGAGCTAGCGACGTGCCCATCTCCGTCGATGAAGCTGACGTTCTCGTCCACTTCGTACTGATTCTCGAACGTTGGCGGGTACGTAAGGTCGTACGTGCCAACGCCCCTTCGTTCGACCGATTGAGGGAAGAACGCATCCGAGTTGCCCCAATGCGTCTTCGTCCACAGCGGCGTTGAGAACCCGGATACGACCGTTGGGAACGCGAGCCTGGCCCTTACCGTCGTGTTCGACATCTGCGACGTGTCGAGCGCGTGCTTGTCGTAGTCCGCGGCCTCCTGCTGTGACTCCGTGTCTTCAACGGCACTCTCGTCGACGAATGGAGACCCGTAGGTCCCTGGCAGCGACGGGGTTTCGAGTCCTTTGGTGGTCACGTTACGCCGCCTGCTGAATGGCCATGTGCTTCAGCACCAGGATGTTGGGTGGATCCGTTGTCGCTGTTGGAACTGATGGTGACGTTCTCGGGGTAGTGGTTCCGGTCTCGAATCGGTGTTCGTAGTCGAGCGATTGCAGCTCGAGGTGGTTGTCAGTGACCGCGGAGAGGACCCGCGACGTGAGATCCTTCGGCCACGAGGCATCGGTCGTCGGCTTGCGGGCTGCCTGCGGAAGCAGGTGCATGCTCGCTGTCTTCTCGCCGGGCCCCAGCGAACGCATCGAAGTGAGGAGGTCTGCGGCGTAGTCGATGAGCTTTTCCGCGCCGGCGCTGATGTAGCAGGCCGTGAAGTCCTTGCTGAAACCTTCGACGCTCCGAATGGTAATGTTGGGACCCAAAGTCGAGAGCGATTGCACCGTGAACTCGTGCATCGTCTCCGTCCCCCAGTCCCAGATCCCGAAGTGTGTGCCGACAGCGAGCCCGTTGAGCACAGTCGAGTTGGTTTCGATGAAGCCGGTGATCTCGTCGAAGCTGAGGATCCTGACCGCGCCGCTCGTCGGATTCGGCCACGGCACAGGGTCGCGCCACCCACCGCCCTTGCCGCCCGCCGAGGAGGGAAGCGCGAGCTTCGCACTCAGCACCATGTCGATGCCTTCCTCGGCTACTGTCGTCGCGTTCAACTTCGCGTGACCCGGGAGCTCAGCAACAACCGCAGAAGCCATCAGGCTGATGATGCTTGAGGCGAGCTCGCGATCGCCTGTCGCCTTGGCTGCCGCGATTCCGTAGGACCCGGCTCCCTGGATCCCAGGGTAGACCCAGACCGCTCCGATCGATGCCGAGGCGTTCTCTGCGAGCTGCTTTACGTGGGACCAGTTGCCGCCGGTCCCTGGAGCCGAGAGCCGGTCAAGGAGGCGCCCACGAAGCACCTCGGTCGTATCCGCGTTCGCGCCGCCATCGAGCCCGCCAGCGGCGACCGTAACTCCCTGTCCAAGGTTCGTGACAGAACCGTCGTCCCACGTGCCTTTCGCGCCGGCACCTCGGTTCGTGTCCGCTCCACCGTCGATGGCGATCGCGTCGATCTCGTCGAGATCGGCGACGTTGGTGTTGATGGAGACGGTCTTGTACTTCTTGCCGTTATCGAGCGTGAAGACCCACTCGGCGGGGATCGTCACCGTGCCGGTCGTCACGCGAACCACGATTGCGCCGGCGGCCGGACCCGCCGGGCGAGGCTTCACCCCAAAGACCGAGGCGAGCTCGGGAAGCGTGTTCTCATCGGCGTCGAGCGGCGAGAGGGCGGTGATCGCGAGCTTCTGGTTCGCGAATGCGACCACGACCATCTGGGCGCACGCTTCGGCGCGCAGATGGTATTCCGACCCGGGAAGTACGTTGACCGTGATTCCGCGGCGCGCCGCACCCGCGGCGATCGACCGCAGGTAGATCCTGATCAGCTCCTCCTTGGTGGGGAAGCGCTGGCCTTTGACCGTCGGGATCATGTTCGCTTGACTGGAAGGACTTTCGCCTTCCCCGCATCGAGGAGGTCACGGACCTTCACGCGACACACGACGCCACTTCCCCCATTGTCGGAAAAGTCGAAGCTCTCGATCTTCAAGAGCGGCGGCGCCACGTCGGTGAGGAACTCAAGGCACTTGCGGATCTTGCCTTCGACGATCGGCTGGTACGTCAGGTCGATCGTCTCTGGCAGGTTCTGAAGCTCGTACGCCAGCGCAATCTGCGCGCGCTGCAGCGTGTCGCTCATTCCGGCGAACGCGCCGGTGTCGTCGGCCACCTGCTCCGGGACGCCGCTCGCGAGGATGCTCCTCGACGACGTCAACTGGCCTTGCTGTGTCGCGAGCGACGACGGATCGGCAATCCCAAACGGACCCAGCCCGAAGGACGACGTGCCGAAGCCAGTCATACGAGAGGCAGATCGATGTTCACGCCGCCGTGCGCGGCGGTCGCAGTATCGGCGTTGTTCGGATTCGGAGTCTTCTGCAACCCGGCAACCAAAGGTCCAACCCGAGCCTTCGTGTGGTTCTGGATCTCGAACGTGATGGATGACGCCATCGCATTCGCGAGGTCAGCCCAGCCACGCCGAATCGCGGCCTTGACCTTCGGATCGGTCGGCTCAGCGCCGCCAACGGCGGTCAGCGTCGCGAGCGCGCTGAGCTTCAGCGCGTCGTAGATCCTCCCGGCGAAGTCGGACTTCGTCTCGGCTCCGGTGTCGGGGTTGATGGTGACGCTTCCAGCGATCATGCGGCGAGGAGGGGGCAGTCCGGCAGCTCTGGGAGTTCTGGCAGTTCCGGGAGTGGAGGTAGTGGAATCGGCGGCGGGAACGCCGGGAGCGCAAAGCTTGGGAGCGTCAGCCCTGGTAGGTCAGGCAGCTCCGGCAGCTCCGGCAACTCGGGCAGCGGCGGCAGTGGAATCGGCGGCGGGAACGCCGGAATGGCGAACGCCGGCAGGACGAGCCCCGGAAGGTCCGGTAGCTCTGGGAGCTCTGGGAGCTCCGGGATTGGCGGAAGAGGGATCGGCGGCGGGAACGCCGGAATGGCGAACGCCGGCAGGACACACACGAGGCCTCAGATTCCGCAGAGGACCTTCGTCGAAGGCGCTGCGGTCATTCCGGACGGACCCACGCAGCAGGCGTTCACACCATCAATCAGCGGGGCGGTCCCGCTGGGTTCCGCCATCGCAAGGAAGACCTTTCCGACGTTCGCTTCGAACTTCTCGCCGTTAATGGTGACGCCCTTCTTATCGATCTTGAGCGCGCCGCCACCGCTCACACCCATGTAGATCTTTGCCGGCGCTTGCGTGAACCACGAGGAGTCGGCGCCATCGCCGACCACCACCGACCAAGTCTTCTTCTTCCCGTTGAGTTGGGCGACGAGGTCCAGACCATCGTCGGTCTTCACGGTGATCGAGACCGATCGACCATCGTCCTTGATGAAGACACGTGAGCCGTTCCTCGTGATGATGGCCTTGTCGCCATCATCCATCTGGCCGTAGAACTCGGTGAGCCGGTTGTCCTTGGAGGCCACGACGCGTCCACTGCCGGACGGGTCGTAGAGGCAGAACGCGGAGCCCTTTGCGTCGGGCTTGTTTGGCTTCGAATAGAAGCCGTCGATGCCGTAGACGGGGACGTTTTGAGGCGCCGCCGCGCTCTGGGCGTTCGAGTTACCAAGCTTGATGCGGATCTCTCCCTTCGGAGAGAGCTCCGAGCTCAGGATGTCGCGCTTGATCAGCATCAGAAGAGCGTTGCGGTTGCGACGAACGCGTCAGGCGCGAAGACGCAGCGATGCAAGTCAGACCAATAGATCGTGTTGTCGGAGAGCCGTTTCGCGTAGAGGTGCACGTCGCGAAGCAATCGGTCGACGTTGTCCGAGTTCTGCGGGTCCAAAATCGCGGTACCCTCTGCGGTCAGTGCGAGGCGAACTCGACTGCTGCGCGAAGCCAAAGCGCTCGGGTCATGGCGTTGAAGCTGCAGCCGAGGGGCGCCCGAGGGGAACGACGGATCCGAGAGGTACCAATGGTACTCGTCGACGTACGGTGACCCGTCGTTTGAGCCTTTTAGGTCAATTGCTAGCGGGAACGAGAGATCGGGCGACGTTGCTGGCTTGAACGTCTCGTCGTGTCCTGGAAACACGAGGAACCCGTCCGTCCCCCGATCCGAGCTCGTCGCGAAGACGGTCCTGAACCAGACGTAGTCGGCGCCGATCACAGCTCACCAAGTCGTAGGTATCCTTTGGGGATCCAGACGTGCTCTGTGCGTTGCCCGCCGCGGCCGTCGCGCGTCTTCTGCAACGTCCACGTACGCTGCGACAACCACATGATTTCGTCGAACCCATCCGAGTGGATGTAGACGCGCCCCGTGGTGTCGATCGTCCACGGTGTCCCTTCGCGCGAAACGAGCCCGTGAGTGTCGCCCTTCACATAGAAGGCCGTCTCGGCCTTCAGGCCCAGGGCGAGGAAAGCGGTGGACCTGGACTTCTTGGCGTCGCGAGAGTCCTTGTCGGTGTAGAAGAGCGGCTTGTGCGCGAGCGCTCCGGTCGCCCGGTAGGGCGGCCGATCGGGGTTGATCTCGCTCGACTCGACGCGCGCCTGGGGGATGTTCGCGCTCGTCTCGTCCTCCTTGTCGACAGCTTCGCCGACCACCTCGCAGAACGAGTGCTGCTGCTCGTTGCTGTCGTACACCTCGATCGGATCTAGGAACGAGTCGCCAGCGGGCCCGGCGCCTGGCGGACCGCACCGCACCGTGTAGCTCGGGTCCTGGTCGTAGTGAGGGCGCGTGAGGTAGATCCCTCCGCCAACCGGATCCATTCGCATCATGACGCCGAGGCGCGTGATGACCCGCCCCAAGAAGGATCCGGCCGTCTCGTTTGGCTGGATGCGAGCCTCGGCGAACTTGAGCTCCTTTGCCGGCGTGTCTGCGGCGTTGGTGCCTTTGCCCGTCTTTGCCTTGATCGCAGCCGTGTCCTTCTCTGCGAAGACCTCTCCGATGCCGTATGGGGCAACCACCTCGTTCACGAAGTCGATGAGAGGCGCGTCGGCCTTGAGCGCTCGGTCACTCTTCGGATCTGGCGAGCTCTGGAAGAGCTGGATGATCGGCGAATGGCAGGTGATGTCGATCCCAGTGCCTTCGGCACTGGAGATGACCTTGCGCACGGTGTGAATCACCATGCTGGCCTGCGGCTTGTCGTCGACCAGGAGTGCGACGAGCTCACCTTTTTGGAGCCGCTCTCGGTAATCCAGATACTGCTCTGGTGGCGGACGAACGCTCACTTCGAGCAGCCCGAGCGGATCCGAGAATCGCTCCACATGCTTCAACGAGATGAAGCTCGTAATGGCAGATCCGTCAGCAAAGTTCAGTCGAACCTTGCTCTGCTGCATCGGCATCAGAACACCGCTTCAGGCCCGACGATCGAAAGCTCCACCATCGTGTTCGAGCCAACCTGGCCCCTGATGTTTGGCTGCATCAACCAACCCGTGCTTCGGATGGTCTTCTTGCTGCCCATCGCGAACACGGTGTAGGCGATCTCCTCGCAGTCGGCGTACTTCCGCAGAAGGTCGAGATCGTCGCCGAAGCTCGGCACGCAGAACGACCAGGTGATGCGCATGTAGCGCTCGCCAGGCGAGACAATGACGGTTCGGTTGGTGCCTCCTCCAAGTACAGAGAGCACCTCGTCGCTGCTCATGTACTGGATGCCGAGCGCGGTGCACTCGCTTTGTAGATCGCCCGCGATCGTCATCGCGAACTGGTCGTAGACCTCGGCCATGGCTCACGCCGCCGCGAAGTAGCGAACCTGTGTCCCTGGGCTCAAGGAAGGGAGGCTGAGCAGCTTCGGATTCAGTTGCACGATACCCGCGATGTCTGCCTTGAGAGCGATGCTGATCGCAGCGAGCGTCAGCGTCGACGAGGTCGTGTAGGTCTTCACGACGCGCGATA
Organism: Polyangiaceae bacterium; assembly: GCA_013361525.1. Classification (GTDB taxonomy): domain Bacteria; phylum Myxococcota_A; class Polyangia; order Polyangiales; family Polyangiaceae; genus Xiheicaenibacterium. The sequence goes on from JABFXY010000206.1 coordinate 8,835, forward strand.
GCGCTCCGGCTGCCTTGATCTGCTGGGTCATGATCCAGCGCAGATCGTTGAGCGCGCGCTCGAGAATGGAACGCGATGGGTTGTTCGCGATGCTATCGAGGTCTTGCTCGATGCTCGACGATGCGAATTCGACGTTCTCGTCGATTTGGGCCTGGATACGGTCGATCGTGCCGACCATGTATTCCGCCTTGGCCACGAACTCGGCGGCGAGAAGTGGTCCGAAGCTCACGATCGCGGACACGAACTCCTCGAGGCTGACCTCGGGATAGCCGCTCGGGTATTCGATGCCCATCGCCGCCATGCTCTCGTCGACGATCTGTGCCACCTCTTGCGCGTTACCCTCCGCGAATTCGAGCGCTGTCGGCTGGTCCGCGGAGGGGAGGCTCTCGACGAACGAGACGCGGACCTTGACCCCACCTTGCACGTTCGGCGCGATCACATAGGAGCCGCCCTTCACGCGGGCGCTGAAGACGCCGATGTCGGGGTGTGTCAGCTCCCCAATCGCGCCGGATAGAAGCGCCTTGCGCCAGGTCGCCCAGACCCCCGGATAGAGGCCAGGCTGGTACGTGTTGATGAAGTAGAGCTCGGTGTTGGCGAAGAGCTCCTCACGCTCGACGTCCTCGTGGGCGGCGCCGGGGACATACGGAAACCGCCTGGGCGCCAGCCCGTTCTCCCACGACGTCTCAATCGGTCCCGTGGGGACCTCCGGGAGCGTGCCGAACTTCTCGCTGGAGAAGCGCAGCCGCGGCAGGTTGTGGACGGCACGGTTGCTCACGTCAGCTGCTCACCGCGCGCGCGGCGTGGAAGGCCAGAAGGTGTCCGTCGCAGAGATCTGCGACCGCGCAGCCCCAGTAGCGCTCCGGTCGGTACATGGTGTGGATGCTGCGCCCGTCGTTGAAGCGCTCCACACACCGCGCGAGCGACGCCACCAGACTGCGATCAGCCTCGCGGGCACCCGCGCGGAGGCGGACCTCCCACGCCTTGAGATCGATCCTGGCGTAGGTGGGCCCGATGATGTTTATCGCGAGAGCCACGTCCCGAACGAGTCGGTCGTGCTCCGCCGGGTCCAAAACGCCAACGGCGCGCGTCGATGGGAAGACCCGCTTGCCATCGGCACACAGCGAGTGAGCCAAGAACGCCTTGGGCTCTCGCTTTACCTCCGCCCACTCGATCGGCGTGAGGGCCTGAGCCTCGAGCTGAGCCGCGGGCACTGCGGCGATTCGCGTTTCAATCCGGAGACGCGGGCGAGGAAAGCTGCAAAGAAGCGCGAACAGGTCAGCTGGACTCAGCCACTCCGGCGGGACGACGGCCACACGTTATCCCTGGACCAGAAGCTCAAGGATGATGCCCACCAAGACCCGACGTGGAAGGTGCTCGAGCCTCGAGCGCGCGTCCGCTGCCGCATCGCCATGCTCGGCGATCGCGTCGAGGAGCTCGTCGCGTTCGTCGTCGGACAGGTTGAACGCGGCGCCTCGAGCGAGTTGCTCCTCGTCCTGCAGGTCGACGGCGATCGCCACCTCCTCCGCGAGGAGGTGGTTGCGCAGGAAGTCGGCGCTCGACAGGGCTGGCCGTGATGGGTCAGCGATATCTCGGACCGCCCGCCACACTCGCTGGACCGCGGCCTCGTTCTCGAGAAGCGCTGGGTCGTCCACGAGATGCGCACCAGCCTCTCCGACGTTGGAGAGAACCCCATTCCGGAATCTGACGGCGGCCTCCGTTGAGGCCGCGATCTCGCCGGTCGTCAGCGCCCGGAAGAGGACGGTTTGCTCGGCCAGCGCTTCAGGAATGCCACCGATGAAGTCGCCGATCCGAACATCTGCTCCGGTTCGCGTCGCTTCCCGCTGCTCGAGGATCTCGTCGAGCGTCATTTGTGGACCTTTGCCGCGCACCGGATCAACAGGTCAACCAGCGTTTCCCGCTTGAGCTTTCCGAGCAGGACGTCCGCAGCGGGTGTCTCCCTGATCGTGCTGAGGTCGCGGAAGAGTTGGTCGGCAACAGCGTCGGTCAGTCGCTCAGGCTTTGGCGTCTGCGCCTCTTCAAGTGCCGAAACAAGCCGCTCGAGCTCGTGCGGCAAGAGCCGCAGCATCGTCTCGACGGACGGGCACGCTCGCTTGGTGTGGTCCCTCGGGTCTCTGGCGGCTTGAAAGACCCGCTCCGCCTTCATGCGGCCGGCGAACTTGTCGCTTCGCACCAACGCGTCGACGGTCGGCTCAGGAAGGCCTGAAGTAACCCGTCGGATCTCGCGCTGGGTCGCTTCCAAAGCGCCATCGTCATCGCCAACGGTGAGCGCTCGCAGGGCGAGCGTCGCATCGCCGTCGTAACCGTCGAGGATCGATGCGAGTTGCACCGCGACACAAGGTCGCTTCTCGGCGTGAGCCTTGATCTCGTCGAAGAGCGTCATGGGTACGGTCGCCCACCGAGCCCGCCGGCAGGGTCTGGAACGCCGGTGCGAACGCCCGTCTTGAGCTCGCCAGCGGCCTCGATGAGTGCGCGTGCTGCTTCCTGAAGCCCACGGTTCGAGCCTTCGAACGCGCGAGCCCCGGCGTCCGCGTTCGCGTTGCTCGTTCCTGCAGCGCCGCCGAGTGCCTGAAAGGCCCGCACGGGAGCCATATTGGTCTCCCAGAGCTCCCCGAGCAGACCTCGTTGTGGCGCGATCTGGTCTTGAGATTGAAGCTGAGACACGTCGCGGTCCGGAGAACCCGCGAAGATGCCTAGCGGATCGCTGGTGTCGTAGAGCTTCTGCGTCGGTGTTTGACCGAGTTTCCGATCGTACTTGGCGTTCAACCTTGCGTGAACGTCGTCGACGCCCGTCTCGATGCGGAGGTCGCGCTGCTCGGTGAGGAGCGCCCGCTTCTCCGCCTGCTGCTTGGTCGTGAGCTTCGCATCGGGCTTGTCGAGCTCGGCCAGCCGCTTGTCGACCGCCGCCAGTCGGTTGATCTTCGCCCCGGGATCGTCGCCGGCCGCAGAAGGGTCGGGCCCGATCAGGCCGTAGCGTTTCAAGTAAGCGACGAGGTTCGCCAGCGATCCGGTGGTCGTTCCGACCTCCTGCGCCATCGAGGTGAGCGGACCGATGAGCACGTCGAAATGCTTCGAGAGCTCGTTGACTCCTGGTGCGACCGCCGAGCCAACCTTCGTGACAGCCTCTTCCCAAGCCGTCGTGAGGCGCGCAGAGGCGGTGTCCGTCCTCGTGGCGGCGTCGGCAACAACGTCGCTCCAGGTACCAGCGGCGCCTGAGAGCTGTGTGAATGCGTCGCGGACGGCCTGCTCGCCGGCTGCGAGCTTCTGCGCCTCGGTCGCCGCAGGCCCCAACGCGGCGCCGGCTTCGTTGAAGCGCTTGATGAACTCCGAAGCACCCTTCATGCCCTCGTCACCGAAGACCTTGGTCAGCTTGACCTGATTGCCCTTCGACGCGCGGAGCGTGCCGACCAGGACGTCGACGATGTCGTTCGTCTTCGTCTTGCCCTTGTCGGCGAAGACGACCTCCTTGCCCTTGTTCATCGCCTTGATGTCGGCGCTCTTCGCGGTGAGCTGCCGCAGCATGGCTTGGACGCCGGTGGAGGCCTCAGCGCCAGACCCGGTCGACATCCGGGCGATCTGCGCCATCGCCGTGAGCTTGGAGACGCCGGCGACACCCTTGTCGAGGCCGAAGCGCGAACCAGCGGCGCCCATTTCCTGGAAGTACCGCGCGGCGTCGCCCATCTCGAACGCGCCGGCCTTGCCACTTGCGTTCATGATGCCGAGCGCGGCCTGCATCTGCTCAGGGCTGCTGATCCCGAACTTGGTGGAGAACGTGGCCATGGTGGCCGCGATCGCGCTCTCCGACGCTCCTGTGCCGCGCGCCGCCGTTGCCATCGTGCGCGCGTTGGCGCGCGCACCGGCGAGATCGCCGGTCATCGCCACGTACTGAGCCTGGCCCTGAAGCAGGTCGGTGACCTTGGTCCCTCGGACCGCTACGGCATCAGCCTCAGCGTCACCGAGGAGCGTGCGAAACGAGTTGCGAGCCCCGCCCGACGTTGCGAGATCGCGCGCCGCCTGCTCACGCTCGCCGCGCTGCCGGTACGCAGCCGCGCTGACCGCTGCCATGGAGGCCATAGCAGTCAGCGCCGCCCCGCTTGCGAGGCTCCCTACCGTTCCGAGGACGCCGTCGTCGAGTTCGTCGCGCGCCGAGCGACGCTTCGCCGCCTCTGTGCGGCGCTTCATATCGGCGGCGTGCTTCGCCTCAGCCCTCGACTTCGCGGCAAGCGATCGTGCGTGCGAGCGCTGTTCGTCGGCGTGGATCCGGTCCTGCTCCCGAACTCGAGCCTTCCACAGCCGATCGATATCGCTCTGGGCCTTCCGCTCCTGCGTCAGCCTCTCGCGACTCGCCTTTTCGGCGTTCCTCGCTCGCTCCTTCTCGGCCTTCTCAGCCGACTTTGCCTTGTCGCGCTCGGCTCGGTCGGTCGCTCGAGATTCGTCCTTCTGGTGCTGAATCCGAGCCCTGACGTGAGCATCTTCGTCGCCTCGAGCCCGCGCGCCTACGCTTCGCCCACGCGCATTGCGCAGGCGACCTTCGCTTTCCGCCAGAGCGCGGTTCGCCGCAGCGAGACCGGTCACGTCCCGGATTACGTTGCTCGCCCCGGTGGAGCGGAACCGGTACGAGATCTCGGGCATTACTTCACTCGATGGCGGATGTGGTGGAGCGCGGCGGCGTCATCGTCGATCGCACCGAGCGCCTTGCGGACCTTCGACTCGAACTCCGACCACCCGTTCTTCTGGAGGTAGCTCGCATATTCCACGCTCATCTCAGCATCGAGCGTGAGGTCGTTCTCGCCGTCGCTCACGACGCTTAGTCGCGTGGAGTTCTCCGCGTCGGTGCTTCGGTTCTGGTAGCGATGGCTCGCGCGCTCCGATTTCACCGCGCGACCGAGCCGAGCTTCCGCGTTCTCGCCGAAGTCAGAGACGTCCTTCGCGATTCCGGAGAGGTCGAGTTCCTCTTCGCGATCGACGTCGAATTCGAACATCAGAACGTCTTGGAGCGGAGAAGCCACCGCGCCGTGGCTCCTCGGTATTGGAACGTTGCAGCGCCGCCGGCCGGAATCGTGAGGGTGGAGCCGCTTGGAAGCGTAAAACGGTTCACGGCGCTCGAGCTTGCGGACTCGTGGGCCAGCGCAATCGTGTTGGCAGCAGAGACGTTGAAGAGCGTGAGGAGCCTACCGTCGTAGCCGCTCCCGAGCCCCGTAAGCGTCACGTTCTGGCTCGCATCCTGGTAGACCGACTCAGCGGTCTCGATGTCGGTCGGTGCGTAGTTGTTCGCTCCCGCCGCGAGGACGGGCGGCGTGACCGCCCCCAAGCGGAGCGTGCTCGCGACGAGCAGGAAGGCCCCGATCGTTGAGGTGTCTGGCCGAACGACGGCGTAGCCGTCCGCGGTGGCGTCGCTGTCGGCGGACCACTCGTAGAGCCCAAACTTCGGGACGAAGGCATACCGTCGATTGTCGAGCGGTGGCGCGTACTGGCGCAGGAGCTCGGTCGTGGAGTAGACCGGTGCACGCACCCGAGCGTTCGCGTCGATCACGTCGTCGTCCTCTTCGCGGCTTGCTGCACGAGTCCGATCATCCACTCCCGACCCTTGTCCATCAGGAGCTCGGCGGCGCCTTCATCGTCCATGTCGGCAAGCGCCTCGAGGTAGCTCTCGGCCTCCTCCGCCGTCGGCTTCCGCATTCCTTCGGGGCAAGCGCGAAGCTTTCGATCGTTGCAGCGCTCGATCAGGTGGTTGAATTCGTCCGCCGAGAGCTGGTCCCACATCACCTGGAACGACGGCCAGGCGAAGCTGTTGTCGGGGTCGTTCCGGTCGCGGCAGACGTTGTAGGCGAGCACAGCGCTGCCCACGTCGACCATGAGCGCCTTTTGCGGCACCGCTTCGCGCGAGTTCCGCACGAGCCATGCGGCGCCCGCCATCTGCGCCCGGATCTCGTCACCGAGCATAGCAAGACGAATGGCGACGGGTCCGGCGTTGCCGCCGGAGCCGTCGCCAATGCATGGGAGTTCAACGAGCTCGCATTCGCGCGCTCGCTTCTCGAGTGCGAGGGTGAGCTCGCTCTTGTCTTGGGGCAGCGCCAAGGGTCAACCTAGGGCGTCACACCCACTCAGACGGCTCGCCGTGAATCTCGAAGGTGAACTTCGAGTTCGTTCCCACGCCGGTGCTCAGTTTCGGGAGACGGAACTGTCCTTTGAAGGAGTAGGTCTTGGCTCCGAGCGAGAGCTTGATGGGGTAGAAGCCACGCGCTCGAGCGGCCTTGAACGCGTCGAACTCGAAACCCGCGTAGGGCACGAAGGCCGATGCACGAACGATCGTCTTCTGCGGCTGCGGGGTCGACCCGCCCCATTCCTTGATGGTCGTCTGCACGTCGCTGTCTTGCCCATCCAGGTCGAGCTCGACGTTCTCGAGCTCGCCTTGGATGTTGCCAGCGATCTGGCAGTGCATCACATCGTAGAAGTCGGCCATCGTGCGCTCCTGTCAGTACGCGGGCGAGACCTCTTCCGCGAGGAAGCCGGCCTGGTAGAGGTGACGAACCGCCGCGAACTTGAACCGAGCGTTGAAGCCGGCTGGTGTCCGCGTGATCGCGAAGCTGTCCTTCATCGCCTGCTGCGAGCTCGGGTCGAGCGTCGCGCGTTCGCGGAAGATCTTCTGGTCGATCGTGCTGTGGACGATGCCCTTGACGTCGCGGGGCGTGGTGAAGCCCGGCAGCGGCTTCTGGCCCTCGACCGGATCGTCCATGATGTTGTCCTGCGCCTCGGACCGGTAGTTCTGCAGGAGCGATTCGCGCAGGTCGCACGCGACCGACCAGATGTGGCCGGAGCGCGCGCGGTAGTCGAAGTTGCCGTTCGTGAGGTGCTTGGTCGTGATGTCGCGCACCAAGTACGGCTTGCCGTTCGTGTCGAACGCGATCGGACTGACGCCGTTGTTGAGCATCAGCCGGATCTCGGCCTTGGTCGCGCGATCCGCCTTGTCGAACGGGTCCGGCACGAAGAGCGTGTCGGTCGAATCCTTGCGGCCGTAGTCGGCGAGGTTCGCGGCCTTGTACGCGCTTTCCTTGTAGGCCTTGATCGAGGCCAAGTGGACCGCGATCATGCCCGCCGACCAGTCGCTGTCCTCGGCGTGCCAGATGTTGCAGAAGGGCTGGTTGATCGACGCGGCAACCGCGGTCGCCTGAAGCGGCGTCCCGACGTTGCCCACGCAGAGCATGCAGTTCGTCCCGATTGAGGCACCGGTCCAGAGCTGCATCGCAGCGATATGCTCGCCGATGCCGTTGTCGGACGGGTTCACCGCCGTGGTCACCTGTTTCGGGTTGACCTGGTAGTAGATCGGGTGCTGCTCGAGGTTGGCGATCGCCGTCGTCTGGTCGTCGTCGGTCGAGCCGGCAGTGACCGAGCCCTTCGTGATCGTCATCGCATTCGTCTTCACGAAGCGAATGCGGAGCATGTTGATGTAGTGCGTGAAGCGCGACCCGGCGGTGGTCGAGACCGTAGTCAGCACGCCGGCGAGCGCCGAGGCCGTGATGGGCCAGTGCGACTGCTCCTTGATCTTGTCTTTGACAAGACCAGCCACGATCGTCGGAGTGTCGTCCTTCAGGACGCCAACGTATTGGGCTTCGCCGACGCATTCGATGATGACCGTGCCCGCGCGGTCCGCGTTGGTCGCGAAGGTCCAGTCCGCCGTGGCAGCCACCGAGCCCGGTCCGACGATCTGGAGCCAGAACTGGAGAAACGGGTTCGCGCGGATGCCGGTCTTGAAGAGAAGGAGCGCCTCGGAGTTGAACCCCGCTCGACTGATGACCTCGGTCTCGCCCTCGAGGATTCGGCGCGGCACGTTGATCGCCTCGCCGTTGCCATCGAGGCTGGCGTCGCCGACGCTCGCGAGCTTGTTACAGAGGATGACGCAGTCGCGCGCTCGCGGCAGGCCGCCGCTTGCGCCGCGGTTCAGCGCGATCTGCATCGCGACGTAGGGTTCCGGCGCGGCCGGATCGATGCCGTCGAGCGTGATCACGAGTCGCTACCCTTCTTCTTGCCGTCGCCGGCGTTCGACTGCGTTTGCGGCGGGTCCGGCGGACTTGCCGCGCCCTTCGTGATCTCCGCGACCCGCGCGGCGTTGAACTTCACGCCGCGCTTCGCGCAGAACTTCTCGCCCCTGAGATGAGCGACGCGCTTTGCGGTCGCCTCGTCGGCGGCGAGCACCACGCCCTTGGCGATCTCGTCTCGCCACTCGGGGCATTCCCGCACCTCGACAACTTCGCCCGGCTTGATCCGGCGGTTGACGGTCGGATTGGGCTGCCCCTTCATCGGGAAGTCCGGGCCCAGCACCTGCCCAGAGAAGTCGGGGATACCGTTCGGGTGGGTCTGCGGATCCACCAGGATGCGGAACATGCGCATGGGTCGAGCTCCTACGAATCGTCCTGGTCGACCGGGCCGATGAGCACGGCGTTCAGGATGTCGAGCGTGTTGTTCATGTCATCGCCGACGCTGAACGTGATGGTTCCGTCAGTGTTCGCGTCCTGAGGCAGGACGGCCTTCGGCGGGTCCACGCGGACCACGACTCGAAAGACGGCCTCGAGCATTGGGTAGAGCCGCCGCGTCGCGCCTTCGCCGCGTTGCCGCCCCTCATCGACCTGGTTGCCCGGCTTGACGATCGCCTCGCCCGGCTCGCACGAGACCATTTCCCAGCCGCGCCATTTCAGGAGGCGCTGCAGCTGCTGACCGTTCTCGTAGTCCTCGTGGTAACCCTGCTCGCTGCAGCGGATCCAGGAGTCCTCAATCGCATTCAGGAGTCCGCTTCGAGCACGAATCCCGAGCGGCACCTGGAGGTGCGGGAAGATGTAATGGACCTTGATGAGCTTCGATGCCGCCGGGAAGACGGTCGTCGAATGCTCGGGAGCACGCCGCGCTGGGCCTTCGCGCCACCCCCAGATGCCAGGGAGCGGAACGGCGAGGCTATTGTCGGCGTTGCCGACGTCGTGCTCGCGCATGAACCCGCCGTGGTGGTTCCAGGGGAACCGATGGCCGGTCGGGCAGATGTCGGTGATGGGCGCGCTCGAGCTCGGGCCGCGCATCGTCGCGACCTTGTCGCCGACGTCGTGCTTGGCGCAGAACGCCAGGAAGTTGAGCAGACCGACCACGTTCGGGTCGACGATCGGCTCGTCGGTGTTGGCCGGGAGCGGTAGGTGTACCGGCCCGACGAAGCCGTCTTGGGTCGGCATGCGACTACCAGCTCGGTGTCACCAGATCGGGCGGGATTGGCTCGAGCACCATCATGAGCCCGAAGTTCCCGGCCGCGTTCGTCTCTGCGGCTCGATAGGCCTGTAGCTTGCCGTCCGGGGTCTGGACGACGAAGTATTGGTCGACGGCCTTTTCGTCGGGTGGAACGAGATCTTCCGGCGCATAGCCGCCGCCGTCGAACTCGGGCGTCATCTTGGTGACGATGAGGTTCTCGCCGCGCTTCTCCACCTTCGGCTGGGGAAGGATCTCCTCGTCCTCGTTGGTGAGGTTGCCGAGGTGGATCTCTCCGCCGTCCCAGCGGCCCTTCCGCTTCCAGATCCGATATCGGCGAAGGCCGAGATTTTGAATGAGCCTCCGAACCGAGTCGAAGACCGGCAGGAGCGAATCGCGCAGCGACACGGCTCACCCGAGCGGAATGATGCCGCCACCGTATTGGAAGGAGGTGCCCCGCCAGCTGTCGTCTTGGTATCCCCCCTCGCCAAAGTAGTCGTGGACGATGGGAACACCGAAGATGATCGAGAGCTGGTTGCAGTAGCGGCGCCCCTCCGCGCGCTTCTGATCGATGACGCTCGAGCCAGCTCCAGCTTGGTACCACTCGACGTCCTCGGCGCGCTTGAGGCCGGCCTGGGCGAGCGAGTTGGTGAGCTCGGTCTGCACCGCCGTAAGCTGCGTCAGAAGCGCCTCGACCTCGGTCTGCGCCTCCGGAACGGTGCCGATGAGGTCGATGGCGCTCTCGAGGCGAGAGTCTTGATCCAGATGTACCGAGGGCAAGCCGAGGTACTTGCGGATCGAGATCTTCTGCGCCGTCGTGAACGCCATAACTGCTACTTCGCGGGCTTCTCGCCCTCCGGCTTGGGCGGTTCCGCCTTGGGCTTCGTCTCGGCCTTGGCCGCTTGGCGAGCAGGCGCCGGGGCGGCCGGTTCGATCTCGCTGCTGGGCGTGAGCGGCAGGCCGCGTGACTTGACCCCATACGCGATCGCGTCGGGGATCTCGACTTCGGCGCCGGGCGCGACCTCGTAGTCGACCCGGCTCATGTCGAACCGCAGCACCTTGTCGGTGAGATTGGCGAACTTCACGGCGCCACCAATACGATGGCCTGGTGGTTCATCGCGGCCGCCATGTGGGCGTTGATGTCGGTGTAGAGCTCGTTGACGAGCGTGATGCTCGTCGCGAGGTCCGACGCGTTGGCCGCTGCGATCGCGTTCGTCGCGTCCGCCGTCGGGTGGAACGACGTTGAGGCGATGTGCGTGTTGTAGTCCGCCTTGATCTCGTTGAGCAGCGTGTTCGCCGTCGCCTGGTCGGACGCGTTTGCCGACGAGACAACGTTCGTTGCGTCGGCAGCGATGTGCGCGCCGACCCCGGTCGTTGCGTTGCACGCGCTCGCGATGTGGGCGTTGTACGTCGCCTTGATCGCGTTCGCTCGAGCGATGACACTCGGCAGGTCGGACGCGACCGGAAGGGTCGCGATCGCTGTTGAGGCGTCGGCGTGGAAGATCGTCCCGACCTTCGTCTTGAGCATGTCCAGGCGAGCCTTGGCGAGCTCGACCTGGACTGCCTGAGCGATGAGGTCGGGGATGTTACGAACGGACGTCGACATCGTCAGCTCCTCGGATCAGGTCGCGACGTTCTTGCGAACGCCGCAGGTGTTCGGTCGACGCACGACCAACTGGAGCGTCGTCTTGACCATGTACTTGTCCGCGTCGCCGGTCTTCGCGAGCTTCTCGCAGCGAATGCCGAGCGGGGTCATGCCGAAGCCATCGTCGGCCTTCATGTCGATTCCCATCGTCATGAGGGCGGCGACCGTCGCTGGCGAAAGCGGCAGGTACTCGAGGTGGACGTAGTTCGAGTTGACGTAGTAGATGCGGTTCGCGGTAGCGTCCTTGTCCTTCAGGATCACCATCCCGTCGAACTCCAGACCCTCGAAGCCAGCGTTGAGCTTCACGGTACCGCGGGGCGTGGTGACCTCTTGCACGTAGCGGCGGGTCGCGTCGTAGAGGTTGCCCCATGCGTCGAAGACCTCGGGGGGTACGAACGCCAGGTCGGGGTTCTCGCCGCTCTTCTTGAAGATCGCGGTGCGATCCGACCGAACCTGCGCAAAGGTGAGCGGCGTGAGCGAGCCAGGGTCGACGACGGTCGGCTTCCAGTAGGTGTCGGTGCCACGGACGATCGTCGCGTAGGTGTTCGTGTCGTCGCCGATCGCAGTGTCGAATCCGGTGAGTGCGTCGCTCGTGCCATCGCCGGAGAAGATCTGCAGGTTGACCTTGCTCGCGACCTTGCCCGACTGGGTGATGATGTTGTGGGCGATGAGGTCCTTGAGCCCGTCCGGGCCAGCCTCGTTCGTCTGCGCTGCCGCGCGCGCCGTGTCCGTGATCTTGAAGTTCTTTCGAACGCGAGCCCAGGACAGGATGGCGTCGTTCTGCGAATCGGAGCTGAAGTTCGCCGCGTCGGCGCCGTCGGCGTAGTTCTCCGCGTCCTCGCTGTCGCCTTCGGCCACCCAAGCGACGTTCTTGCCTCCGCCGGGGATCATCGGCAGCACGCGAAGCGTCGCCGAGAGCCGATTGATCTGGGGGACGATCTTTCCGCGGTACTTCTGGCCGAGCGCGAGCAGCGCGAGCGTCTGGGGAGTATCAGCCATGACTCAATTCCTCGTTCGTGATTGGTTTCGGGGCGGCCACACGCCGCTGATTGCAGTGCGCCGCCCCGAATGGGCGAGCGTCAGATGAGGTCGTTGATGGGCCCGTGCTGCGCCTCGAGGGCGGCAAACGGGTCCTTCGGATCGGGCGTGAACTGCCCGTTGTTCCCGCGATTGGCGGGGCCGGCCCGCTTGGTGCCGCCGGCGCCGTCGCTGGGAGCGGGGAGGAAGAGCGCGTATTCCTTCTCCTTGAGGAGATGCGGGATCGCGTCCTCGATGGAGTGCTCTTGCTCCTCCTCGCCCTGGTTCTTGCCGAGCGAGACGCGGACCTTCATGGTCGCGTTGCCCTCGTCGTCGTAGGCAAGCAGCCCGCGCGCGCGGATGTCGTTCTCGATGAGGCGCATGGCCTCGGGCCGCACCTTGCCGTTGAGCGCGTCCTTCACCTTGCCGTAGGCGCTCGTTTCGAGGGACTTGGCGCGCTCTTTCGCCAGCTTCTCGGTGGCGAGCTTGTGATCGGCCTCGAGCTTGTCGAACTTCTTCTTCAGGGCAGCGACCTCGGGATCGGGCGCGGGGGGCTCCTGCTTCTGCTTGCCCTTGTCCTTGTCCTTGTCGCCGTCAGCGTCGGTCTTCGCGGGCTCCTTGGACTTCGCGAGGAAATCCTTCAGCGGTGCGAGCTCGGTCTCGAGGCTCGTCTTCAGCGCGGCGGCCACGGCGTCATTGACCGCCTTTGGCACGGCCGTCTTGAGCATGCCGGAGACGATCGTGCGGACCTTGCCGCCAATGTCGTCCTGCTTGTCCTTGTCGGCGTCGCCTTCGTTCTTGGTCTTGTCGTCGCCGCTGTTGTTCGGGTCGTCAGCCATTGCACACCTCTCCGTTCGCCGCGCTGGCTCGCGTGGCGTGGGTCAGCGACAATTTCTCTCGTTGCCCCGCGGGTCGCGGCCGCGGGCGAGGATCGCCTCGAATGAGGCGTTAGCCCTGCTTCGGGCCGTCGTAGACGAGCGGCTCGGCAACAGAGCAAAAGACGTCGAGGTTGGTCGGCGCGCCGGTGATCGCGTGCACGCGGAAGAAGACCTTCCGACCGAAGGTGTTGATCGTGGCCGCCACGCCCTCGGCGAGCGCCGCAGTCTGCGCAAGCTTCACCCAACCGTTGCCGCACCGAATGAGCGGCTCGATCGTTACGGTCGGGGCTGTCCCGCCGTTGAACCGGCAGAAGACGTGAACGGACTTCGAGCCTGCGGTGTCGACAGCATTGGCCGGGGGGAAGTTGCCGTCGTTGATCGTCGTCGAGTCGGCCGCGGCGACGTCGGTGCGTACCTCGGTCGTTGCTGCTTCCGCGATCGCGCCGGGCTTCGTGATTGCCATGGTTCAGTTCGTCGGCGGGGCGGGCGGCTGCGAGGTTCCAGGTTTCGGGGGCGGCGGCTTGTCGTCCTGATCGGACGACGGCGGTGGTGCCTCGAGGAGCTTCTTCTTCGCCTCCTCGGCTTCCTTCTCCTGCTTCGCGACGCCGGCGGTGATCTCTTTGCGGATCGCTTCCTTCTTGTCCTGGTCGAGCCCGGGGAGCATCGCCTCGGCCGCCGCCATGAGCATCTCTTCCTTGAAGGTCGAGCTTGGCACGTCGAGCGCTTTGGCCTTGGTCGAGTTCTCGACCGTGATGCCGGCATCGGCGAGGTTGAACTTGTCGAGCCCGGAGACCGAGAACTTGATCGGGTCCTTGCGGCCCGCGGCGACGAGGTCGAAGAGCTTCTCGACGCCCTCGCGCATGACGGCGCCGTAAGCCTTGAGGCAGACCTCGGTCGAACTCGAGTCGGCGAGCTTGCTCTCGCCGCTGCGACCGATCGCGGCGGCGTTGTTGTCCACGCCCTGCGCCATTTGCTGCGCAACGCGGTAGATCTCGTCCTTCTCGGACTTCTTCTCAGCAGCGATTACTTCGAACGGCTGCGCCGGCGGCGCAGCCCAGGCCATCTTATCGTTCTGGCCGAGCTTCAAGAAGTAGCCCGCCCCCATCACCTTGGGGTTGTCTTCGCCATCCATCATGAAGACGGGCATGGCGTAGCAACTCCGCCGGATCGCCCAGCCAAGGCCGGCCGAGAGAGCGAAGTGCTCCGTCTGCGCGTCTGCGACGCGATTCAGGAGCCAGAGCCCGACAGGGACCTCGACCCTGATGAGCGGCACGCGCGGGAAGCCATGTTGGTCGTTCGAGACGAGCGGAATCTCGTCCTCCGCCTTGAGCGGACCGTCCTTCTGCTCGTCGTGGAGCTTCTCGAAGGTCAGACAACGCTCGCGGTCGTAGACCCGCCAGACGTGCTTCTTAAGACTGCGCGAGGCGAGGATCGAAGCGCGTGGCGATGTGCACTCGTAGGTGCAGGCCCAGAGCAACTCGCCAGCGTCGTCGAGCTCCCAGTCGAGAACTGCTTCGGGCTCAAGCGCGCAGACTCGAACCTCGCCAAGCCGGCGCTCCTCCCACTCCGCTCGAGAGCCGGGCGGTTGGTTCTGGTTCGCCGGAAGCGTCGCGAGCCACCACGCGGCCTGCTTCTGGAGACAGGTGCGGAAGGTTGCCCGCGCGAAGTCGACGAGATCAGCCCCAACGCCGTCGACGTCCTCCTTGAAGCGAGCGTAGAACGGATCAGGCTCGACCGTGTCGCCGCCGACGTCGTTCAGCGCGCGAATCGTGAGCGCGGCCGCCATGAGCTGAGCCGCGAAGAAGTCGACGATTGGGCCTACGTAGGATTTGTACTTCGCCGCACGCTTGCGCTGGGCGTAAACGTCCGGCGGCTCCTGCGGGTGCTGCTCGAGGAACGCACCAACGTTCTCGCGGAAACGTCGCCCGCCCTCGTAGAGCGCCGCGTACCTGCTCCAGGTCTCCGCGTCGTACGATGGATGCTTCGCGTTGAGCTGGCCGAAGAGCATCGCTAGTAGGGAAGAACGCGCTTGTCGCCGACGCCGCGCGAAACCTGCGGCAACCCGAATCGCGACATGATCGCGTAGCGAAGCGCGTCCATCGCGTGGTTGTCCTTGTCGACGATCTCGTCGAGGACGCGCTCCTTGTTCTTCGGGTCCCGCTTCCGGCGGTAGAGGCCGAGCTCGCGGATGGTGTTGACGCAGCTCGGGTCGATGTAGAGCCGCGTGAACTTCTTGCCGTCGTGCGTGTCCCGGATGGCCATCAGGTTGGCCACCGACGAGACGCCGTCCTCGATCGAGTTGTTGGTCTCCCGGAAGCGCGCGCCCTTCTTGGCGAGAGCCGCTATGCGCTCAGGTCGAGATGGGTCCGCGTACCAGCCGGTCCGAACGTCCGAAGACTGCCGCAGCGCCAGGAGCTCAGGAACCCGAGCCTCCCACCAGTCCTCGATCTGGTGCTGCTTGTAGATCTCCCGAAGGACGTGGACGCTCGCGTCGTTGCCGTTCCCGGCGACGCCAATCAGCAGGAAGACGCCCGGGTCTTCCCAACCGTGGTCGACACCGACGAGGTACTCCGACCAGACGACTCGCGGGTTCGGCTTGCGAACATGGACCGACTCGAGGAAAGCCGGGTAGACGAGGTCGCCCGCGGAGTCGAAGTTGCACTCCCACTCTCGCTCGAATGTGGGTAGTTGGCCGGTCTGCTCGGCGACGCGTCGCTCGCTGGCGACGTAGGCCGAATCCACATGCTCGGGAGCGTCACGCCACGTCGCGTGGAGCGACCAGTGCCCCTCGAAGGCCTGCTGACCGAGCTTATAGGTCTGGTAGAGCAGCCCGTATCGGCCGCGCCGCGGCGTCCCGCCGAGCATCCTTCGCTTGAAGGAGAAGGGCTCGGAGAACCACGGTTTGACGACCGCGGAGTAGAGCTCGATATCGATGTCGTCGCACTCGTCGACGAACACCGCGTCGCAGCGAAGGCCGCGGATGAGCTCTCGCTGCTCCTGGCTGACGAACTGAATCCACGATCCGCCTGGGAACGTGACCTTCAGCTCGGTGAGGTTGATCTCACCGCGCAGGAACTTGAACTGCCCACGCAGCTTCTCGAGGAAGCGCGTGAGAACCGTCTTCCGAGCCTGCGTCGCCGCAGGCATCAGGTAGGCGATTCGTACTCCGCGGACCGAGGCCCCGCTCTCGGGGTGTGTTCGCGTCTCGTGGTCCCACTGGGCCACCAGCAGGAACATGCAGATGAGGATGAACTCGGTCTTTCCGAGCCCGCGTCCCCACGCGAGAGTGACGGTGGCGCCGTCAGTGAACGCTCGACGCGCTTTGGTCTGCGGCCGACTGAGCTTGATCCGGAGCTTCTGGCGATTCGCCGGCTCCGTCGTCGTCAACATCGGGCGCCTCGATCACTTCGATCAGCACCCCACCACCACCGCCTCCCTCGTCGTTCGTGGGGATGCCGTACAGCGCAAACGCGGTCTTTGTGGCAGCCAGCGACGCCTGCTTCTGCTCCGGCGTGTGCGCAGCCTCGCGGATCGCGACCGCGTCGAGCAGTGCGCCGCGCTTGAGCGCCTCGATCAGCTGTTCGTCGGTGCGCGTCTCGTCAGCCGGCGCGGGCGCTGGCATTGAGAGGAGGCGCTCGAGCTCATCGAACTTCGATGCGAGCTGCTTGCGCTTCATTGGCCACCTCGTCCCGGTGGCGTCCTTCGTTTGGCGGCCGGCCTTGGATTTGAACCAGGGACCGTCTCCTTAACAGGGAGCTGCTCTACCGGGCTGAGCTAGCCGGCCTATGTTGGCCCGACAGGCGCTGGGGCACCTATCAGCGGTTGCGGTCGCCGGTGATGATCCGGTCTTCCGGGGCATGAACCCGGCGTGCGCCACTACACTACCCCGCATGGAGGGAGGTCCGTCCCAGCGCGCCCCATTCGGGGCACGTTGCTCTGGGCTATCGAACTCGAGTCTGTCAACGAGCGGCTGGGCGCTCGCGCTCCCACGCCTTATCAGCTTCGGCCCGCGCCACGTGCAGGGACGCCCGGAGCGCGTCTCGCTTCGGGTCGCTCTCCTTCAGCGCCGGGGCCTCGCGCTCAAACCGGCGCATTGCCGCGTAGAGTCGCTGGTCAGCAGTGAACGAGGAGCCGTCGCTCTCGATGTACTGGCGCTTGCCGCTCGCCTCCTGCTTGAGCCGCCAGCCGAGCTTCGCGGCGTACTCCGCCGCGTGCCGACAGATGTCGCAGGCGCAGCCGACCCGGTGGGCCTTCGGCAGGTGCAGCTTGCGCCGGACCTTGCGGCGGTGTTCGGGCGTCACGCGGCCTTGCGCCGAGCTCGCCGAGAAATGCGCTCGAAGGAGGCGCGGTAGACCTTGGCGTAGACCGCGGTCGGATCAGTCCGAAGAGCCTGTGCCTGCGACTCCAGCCAAGCCGCGACCTGGGCGCGTTCGGCTTCGGTCTTGATGCCGTCGCCGTCGAGCGTGAGTCTTGCGATCGGCTTGGACATGGCAGGAGGTGCCGGCCCCGGGTCGCAGGGTGGCGGCGATGGCTGACCCGCGCGACCCGCGGTGCGGTGAGCGACGGACGAAGGTGGTCGTGCAGCGCCGTGGCGCATACACGAGTCGATGTTGAGAACCTACGCCGCTATTTGGTGGGCTGCATTCACAACGATTCACGCGGCGCCGCCTTCTTCCGCCTACGTTTCCCGTGCTTCCGTTTGAAGGCATCACTCGATTGCACGGACGCAGAGGGTGTCTGACGGGAAAGCTCGTTTTCGCACGCGATGGTGCGGCTCTCGCGCCACCGCTCGAGCTTCCATCGCTGGATGCTGTACCCGAAGTCGTCGCGGTCGAGCGGCAGCTTGCCCTTCTGGACCAGGGTCCAGATGTGGTTGTAGTGGCACCCGACTTCGGCAGCGATCGCCTTCAGACCGCGGATGCGCTCGTTGGACTTGGCGACCTTTGCCTCCCACAACTCCATGGTCGTCTGCGCGGTGACGAGCGCGATGGCCTTCGCCTCCTCTATCGTGAGCGTCATTTGTCCTCCCACGGCTTCGGGCGCTCGGCGTCGCTGGGACGCTGGAAGGGCACGAGCTCGGGCGCGCGCTTGGGCGGGGCCCCAGCGACTGCTACCCACGCATCCCAGGCCGCTTTCACGATTCCAGCGGCCTCTTTGCGCGCCGCCTTCAGTTCCTTCGCCTGCGCGCGATGGATGAGCCACTCGGCGAACGTTGTCGCGTGGTCGGTCTCGCTGACGCGGGCGCCGCCCAGCATGGCAACCTCGTATGCCTTCTGTCGCGCGGCCTCTTGGCCGGTCGAATGCCACGGAAGATCGACTCGCTCCTTTTCGAGTTCCGCGTCTTCGGTCACCTCACGCTGCACACCGACGAGCGTCGCCTTCGCTGCCTCGAGCGCCTCGCGCCTATGCGGCTCGTTCGCCTCCTGCTTCGCGAGCCGCTTCTCCAACGCCTTGCGACTCGCCTGAACGAAGGCGGCGCGCGCAGCCTCGGTCTTCTCGAGCACGAACCGCCACCGACCAAGGCGAGCTCGCGCCGGCGGGTTGTCGCGCAACGACAGCGCCGGGCATGCCGACTCTGGCCCGTAGGCGCGATAGAGCACGTCGATGATCTCCGGTGGGAGCTGCCGCACCAACTCGTAGGTGGCCCGATAGCCGGTCGCGGTGCCGTCACCCTTCGGGTCGCCCTTGATGCGAAAGACGCCACGGTTCCAGAGTTTGGCGTCCGGGTCTTTGGGCGCACTGGATTCGCCGCGAGGCCCAATGGGCTGTGCGGAGAACCCGAGATCTGCCGCGCCGTCGCAGAAGAACCGGCGCAGTCGCGCATCGTCGTACGGCGGCCCATCGTCGTCTTCGTGTCGCTTCGTCTCAGCCATCGCAAACCTCCACGCCAGGACCAGCCCGGCGCACAGCCTCATTCCACGAACTTGAACTTCTGCTCCTGGTGCTTCGCCAGGACGCGCTCCACGAGCTCCCGTGCCTTCGCCGCGACCTCCGCGGTCGTCTTGCCTACGAGCCAGCACATCGGCGCGATCCCGAGCTTGTAGTCGACCGAGACGAATCGGCCATCGGGGCTGACCGTGATCGTCCAGTCGAAAGCATCGTCGCGGCCGAGCTGGCTCCCATCGGCGAGTTCCTCGACGCGCCACACGGTGAGCCGGCACTCGCCGACGATGCTCGCGAACGCCCAGAGCTGCCACTGCTCGAGCTTGGCGGTCTTCGGGTCTTCGCTCATGGCAAACAGCCGCATCAGCGTCTCCCGCATCTGGTCGCGCGCCTTGCGCTCAATCCTCTCCACGCTCGGCACGGGCTTCGCCATCCCATCCATCATGTCGAAGCACAGGCGGCCGCGAGTCCCCTTGAGCATGGCGTGCTGCTGCTCGGCCATCACCCGCAACGAGATTCGCATCGCGGTCGCAGGATGCTCCAGATGGCGGTCGACACGACTGCGCCCGGTGCGATGGAGACGCCTGAGACGTCGAGCGCGCGGGTTCATCGACTTTGCTCCTTTCGCTTCACCAGCGGCCGGCACAGGTCGGCCATCGCTGCGCGCTTCGCGTGGTCGGCGCGCCGCTTTCCTTCGACGACTCCGATGTAGGCGCGCAGCTGATTCGCGAGCCCATGCTCCTGCGCGGCCGCCTGCCAGCCATCACCGTCCAGGTCGCGCGGCCGCTCGTGGGGTCTATCGCCGCCGTAGAACTCGTTCGCGTGCGCCGCGACGTCGAACTGAACGCTGACGCGCCATGGCTGACCAGGCCTGCCCTGCACGACCGCGTTTCCGGATGGCTCTCCTTCGTCGTCGATGAGCAGGCGACCATTGATGGTTACGCAGTCGACGCGGTCCATGTCTCGAAGGACATGCTCGGTCATGTCGACGACCGGGAGCGGCGGCAGCCCGGGCAGAGGCGACAAACGCAACGACTCGATGAGCTCTAGATGAAGCCGTTCCTGCTCGAGCCCCTTCATCATCTCGTCAGCGGTCGGCCACGGGCAGGCTGGGATCGGAATCGCGCCGGTCGTCATCGCCTACTCCCCCAGCCGGTACCGAAGGACCGTCAGAACCCGCGTGAGCCCGGTCAGCGATGGCAGCGCGAACGGGTTCCCGCCGGTGTTCGCGTTGTACCGCGCCTCCTCTTCCGTCGCCCCGCATCCGACGATCCGGCTCGCCTCGTCGTACGCGACGAAGACCTCGCGCTGCGCCTGAATAGTGCGCGGTATCTCGACCGTCCTCGTCGCCGTCTCGTCTCGGAACGGATTGCTCATACTGGTGCTCCTGCGGCGATCGCCGCGATCCTCTGATTGAGACCGTCGCGAGCTTCCCGCCCCTCGCGCACGAAGTCGTTGAGTTGCTGCTGGAGCACGTTCAGCGTCTCCTCGTGCTGGTCGACCGTGCGCTTCAGCAGCGCGAACTCCGAGCTCAGGTTGAGCTCACGCTCCCTCGAGGCGCGGAGCGTGTGGAGCGCCGCCATTACGGTGTCCGGAAGCGACGGCAGGTCGAAGCCCTCGCGCCTGAGCATCTCGCCGGCGGCGACGTATTCGCCAAAGACGGTGTAGACGATTCGGAACACCTCCTCGGTCGCCTGGCCATCGGCGGCGGTGCCTATAAGGAGCCGAATGCGCTCCTCGAAAGGGAGCTCTGCGTTGAATGCAGGGTGGCGCTCGGGCGCCGACTCGGCCTCGTCGACGGCTGCCGGGTCCGTCTCCGGGATCTCGGGGTAGATCGCTTCGTCGCTACTCATCGTGTCCACCTTTCTGCGCCTTCCCAGGCGCCGTCATTGCCACGCCAACGCCTCGCGAACTCCCGAACCGCATCACGCGGGTCGCTCTCCCACGCGAGACCTTCCGGTGTCGGTCGTGCGGTCGTGGAGGGCGCTCACGTCCCCGCCTTCCCGCGCTTCGCCGCTCCCTCGTGGTCACCGCGCTCGAGCGCGTCGTCGATCTCGCCGCAGAGCGCCCACGCATCGTG
Source organism: Polyangiaceae bacterium (assembly GCA_013361525.1). Classification (GTDB taxonomy): domain Bacteria; phylum Myxococcota_A; class Polyangia; order Polyangiales; family Polyangiaceae; genus Xiheicaenibacterium. The sequence goes on from JABFXY010000206.1 coordinate 29,578, forward strand.
GTTGCTGGCGCCGTCGAATCTGGCCTGCTCCTCGCGGAGGTAGGCGCGGACGTCGGCGATGGCGGCTTCGCGACCCATCGCCTTCGACTTCGACACGAGGCCTTGGCCGCCGAACTTCTGACGAAGCCGGACCGTGTTCGACTCGGCCGCGGCGACCACCTCCTCGGTCACCTCGGACTTGCCACCGGCCCAGCGGCGCACGCCCTTCTCGCAGCCTCCCGAGCACCAAACCCAGTACATGGCGTCGAGCGCGACGTTCTTCTTCTCGAGGCACTCGCGTTGCCAGCTGAGCGTTTGGGCCTGGCGCTTGGTCTTCTTCTGAAGCCGCTCGTTCTCGGCGCGCAGCCTGCGCACCTCCTCGATCAGCGGCCGGAGCGCGTTGCGCGCCTCGACGAGCACGGCCGCGTTCGCGACGTACTGGTCGGATGAGAGCTTGACGCTCTCGAGCACGCAGTTGACGCCTTGCGCGCTGATGTACGGCTGCTCGCCGCCTGCGACGGTCCACGGCCCAGACGTCGCAGCCGCCTCGATCGCGAGGAGGCCATCCAGTTCCTCATTCGTCATCGGACAACGACCTCGCGATCTTCGCTTCGGATCTCCTGCAGAATGTCGACGCGGTAGCTGCCGCCATCGAACTCGTGCGCCGACCGCGTCTCCCTGAGCACGCCGCCGTCGCAGTCGATGACGCAGACGCCGGTGCCGAGTAGACGACCGCTCTCGCGCGAGATGTGGCGACGCATTGAGCGGTGACAGAGGCCGCAGCGTTCGTCGAAGCGGTTGGCTATCACATCCACACCCTTCGCCTTAGGTCGGTCGTTGCCCGAGACGTCGCGCTGCTCAGCGCCTCTCTGCCGATGGCTCGCTCCTCGTCTTCGCTGAGCGGTTCGTAGTTCCGCTCGCGCTCGCTGCGCGGCATCCACTGGCTGTTGGAGAGACCGAAGCGGTGCGACGCGAGCAGCTCCCAGCATTGGCCGTCGCGCAGTTCGCTCTCGACGATGCGATATACGAAGCCGTGTGCTTTGCTTTTGACGAGACCCGTCACAGCCCGCTCCTTTCGCGCTCGGCGCGCTCCCGCTCGATTGCTCGGATCGCTTCGCGACAGAGCGCCCACGCGACGAGACACTGCCGCTCGTAGTGGCCTTCTCGGTCGCTCCCTGGGTACCGTCGCCAAAGCCGAACCTCGGAGAGCAGGCGGGCGGCAATCTGGTGCACGTAGCCGACGTCGGCCCGTCGCACGACGCAGGCGCACGCGTCACATGCATAGCTGAGTTGGCGGCCTGTAAAGCCAACGACCGCCAGCCAATACACGCACTCCTCGACGGTGAACGCCGAGGCCTTCGCCAACCGCTCACGCTCGATCTCGGCGTCCTGCTCCTGGAGGTAGGCGACGCACGCCTCGCACACGGTGTCGACGCTGCTCGGGTTCTCGCAGGCGCAGCCGAAGAGCGGCGCCGGCTCGCGCTCGGAGCCAGGGCCGTCGTCGTAAGCGTCGTCCAGGTCCTCCGCGTACGGCTCGAAGTTCTTGCTCATCGAGTCCCCCAGTTCCAGTACCCAGCGACGACGCCGAGCAGATACGCGAAGCCGAAGACGGCGAGGATGATGACGCATCCGTATCGCTGCGCCTCGGCTTGCTTCTTCGGGTCGTCGCACCGCCTGCAGACGGCTCGCTTGGTCAGAGCCGCCTTTGCCTCCGCGTGCGCGGCCGACAGGTCGAAGAGCGTTGTCGCCGACGTGGCGAGAGCCGTCGCGACGATGACCGGATCCGTCGTAATGGTCTCGGCCCGCCACTCCGGACCTTTCACGCGGAGGTATCGCGCGAGCTCGCTCCACCGACCGTCCTTCTCCACCTCCAGAGAGAAGGCTTCGCGGCTCGTCCATGCGAGCCGGACCCCCTTGCAGAGCTCCGCTCGCGTCGTCTCGTCGTTCGCCACGTCGGGGTTCACCGCGTCCCCCAGATCGGCTCGCCGCCGAGCGCGCGCCGGACCATGTCGCAGAAGCGCGGGAGGTCGCCCTTGGCGATGTGGAGGCCGCCCGTGCTCGACACCTCGTTGCGCGGCGAGAAGACCCGGATCGAGTCGTCCGCCTCACGGCTCATTCCAAGCCGTCCGTTCTCGCAGTGCACCCGCTCGATCCCGCTGTGTTCGATCGCATTCACCAGGTGCAGCCATTCGGCGCGCGTGCCCTCTGGAATCGCCCAGCACCCATTCATGATGCTGTGCCAATCGCCGGTCTCCGCTTCGTCGTCGGGGCCGTGGAAGTTGAAGAAGAGCTTCGAGAGGTCGGTCATCGCGAGCTCCTTGCCTTCGCAGCCTGGTATCGAGCCAATGCTTGCTGCCCGGCCTGGAACACCCGCTCGTAATCGGCAGCGGTCTTGGTTCGGTCCCGCCAGACGCGGTCTCGCTCGGCAAGGAGATCCAGCCACTCAGCCCTAAGTTGCTCGAGTTCATGGAGTGCACTCACGCCGGCGCGCCTCCTGCCGGCAACGCCGGCGCGCCTCCTGCCGGCAACGCCGGCGCGCCTCCTGCCGGCAACGCCGGCGCCTCGACCACGGCATCGACGACCGCGAGCGACGCGATGCACTCAGCGCAGATCTCCGCAAGTTCCGCCGCGCTCACCTCGCGGTTCATCTCCATGCCGCGGCCGATGTACTTGTACCAACGGAGCTCGAACCCGCTCGGCTTGTGACGGAAGTTCGGCCACCCCACAGGGCACTCCTTCGCGTGCCGGTCGGAAGCGAGGAACGCGGCGCGCTCTGTGTCGTAATCGGGACTCTGGTTGATCGTGAGGTAGTGCGCGTGCTCGCGGTCATCGAAGCCGCAGGTGCAGTCGCCCCAGTAGTAGGGGTGCATCTCGAACACGGCGTTCTCGAAGTGCTGGCCGTAGCCGTACTCGCCGCCGAGCAGCCCGTGCACCTGGGTCTCGGGGTGGCGATGGGCGAGCGCTCGGCTGACCGCGTACAGCGGCTCTGCGTACGAGCGCGGAGCTTCAACCCAAGGCGAGACGATAATCGCGTTCAAGCTTCCTCCTTCGCAGGCAGCGCCGGCGCTTCCACCGTCACGAGCTCCTGCCCCTTCATCCGCCGACGAAGGTTCCTCGCTTGGGCGCGCAGCGCTTCCGGCAGGTGCGCGTGCGCGGCTCGGAGGAAGTCGTCGAACTCCGGCAGCGCATCGCGCACGTCGCCGATCCGAACCACGCCTTCGCCGAAGCCTGGCACGTCGAGCTTCTGCTCGAGCAGCACGTCGAGCTTGATGGCGACGTTCGTGTTGGAGGAGATGATGCCCGTCGCTCGCGCCATCGCGTCGCGGCAGCGGGCCGCCGCGTTCGCCGCTCGATCGAAGTTGTCGGCGAGGAACTTGATCCCCATGGGCTCGATGACGCGGATGTCGCGCTCGCCCTCGGGCGTCATGTAGTTCTCGTAGAGCGTGCCCTCCTGGGCCTGCTTCAAGGTGTCGGTCGCGAGCTGGCGTAGCTCCTGTGCCTGGTCGATCTCCTCGAACACGTCCTGCCAGAACGCGGCGCGCGCGATCTCCGCCGACTCCTCGTCGAGTCGCACCGAGATCCACGCCGTCTGCGTGTCGCTCTTCACGGTGTTCTCGGGCATGCCCCAGACCTCGGCCAGCAGCGGAACGGTCTCGCGCCGCACGAAGTCCCTCCCGAGGCCCCGCAGGAACCTGACGCGGCTGAGCTTGCCTCGATCCTCGAGGTCGGTAGCCATCTTGGTCAGCCGCTCGCGCCACCCATCGGGGTAGCCCTCGGGCACCATCCCCTCGAGCGGCTCGGTCTTCGGCCTGCGCTTTGGCTTCGTGGTCTCTGATCCGGATCGTGCGTGGCGATCCGCCTGATCCGGATCGGCGTCGGCGAGGACCGCCTTGGCCGCTCTGTGCTCCCGGTGACGATTCACCGCGCCCAAGCTCACCGAGTACTTCGCCGCGAGCGCGCGCACCGAAAGCCCAGCATCCGAGTCCGCATCGAAGGCGGCGACGGTGTCGAGCGAGCAGACGGAGCAGGCCTTCCCCATCAGCGATCCGCTCCGATCCGGATCGATCCGGCTCGACCCGATCCGATAACCGTCAAGCACTTCGTGAGCGATCCCACCCGCAAGATCTGCTTGATCGACATGACCGAACCGTGAGACTCCTGATGCGGGGTCCCTCGCGCGGCTGTCTCGTCGTCTCGCTCGACTCGCATCACGCTGCGCTGCCTCCGGCCTCGGAGGGCACGAGCCGCAAGTCGCTCGACCCGAATCCCGTCTCGCCTCGCTCGGTGGTCGAGAGGTCATCGACCGCGACCAGCTCACAGCACACGCACGGCACGACCACGAGCTGCGCGATTCGCTGCCCGACCTCGAGGACGATCGGCGTCGAGCCGAGGTTGTGAAGCGTCGGGCACACCGAGCCTCGGAACCCGGAGTCGACAACGCCGGTGATGGGACGGACCCCCCAGTGCTGGGCGAGACCTGAGCGCGGGAAGACGAGCCCGACCGTGCCCGGCTGAAGCTCGAACGCGATCCCGCAGTCGATGACAATGCGGCGCCCCGGCGCGAGCGTCGTCGAGGTCTCGAGCCAGACGTCGCTCAGCGGGAACCGCCAGCGCCGCATCGCAAGGTCGAGACCGGCGTCTCCCTGCTTCGCGTGCTTCGGCAGCGGGTAGTCGCCCGGGAGCGTGCGCTTACAGCGGATGGTCTGAGGCAGGACGGCGCTCACGACTGCTTCGCCGCCTCCAGCGCCGCGAAGCGCCGGTCGAGCTCGGCGCAGACCGCGTGGTGCCGCTGCCACTCCTCATGCGTGGCTTGACCGGGCTGCATCGGGCTCACACCGTTGTTCTTCGGTCGCATCGCGAACGCAGCGATCGCGTAGATGAGGGCCGATACGGTCATGTCCTTGAGCTCAGGTTCCATTGGGTTCCTCCGTCATGTTCTCGGGCTTAAGGTCGCGGTCGCCGAAGGTCACGGCGACACTCGACCCAGGCACCGGATCGGGTGGTGGGTACTGCTCGCCGATGGGACGCGATCGGTCGATGCGCCACGTCTCGCCGGTTGGCTCGTCCACGCTCGGGTCGCGTCCTGCCGCACGCTCGGCCTCGATGGCTTTGGCGAGAACGTCCGCCGGCGGACAAGTCGTCGCGGTTTCGAGGAACTGGATCGGTGCGGCGCCTTCCCATCGCGGGCCGACGAGGCCCTCGCGCAGCTTCCGGTTCTCCTCGAGCAGCTGGTCGCAACGCTTCTGCGTCGCCGTCAGCGTCTGGCGCATCGTCCGGCAGTCAGCGATCGCCTGATAGAGCGGCTCATCGCACGAGAGGATCCGCTCGATCTCGATGAAGGCAGCGGCGACGTCTTTCGCGTCGTTGTCGCGACCCGCGCCCGCAAGGATGGCTTTCGCTTGTTCGTAGGTGCTCACGTGCTCCGTCCCTCCTGCTTCGGCTTTCGGCGCCTCGCCGCCTTCTGCTCGGCCAATGCGCGCTCTTCGAGCTCGCGCCGGGCCTTGACCGCCTGGCGCATCTCGGACTCCTTGCGCGAGCAGCCGGCGCACTTGCCGAACTGCTTGTCGGCTTCGGTCTGCGCCTCGCCGCCGCAACCGAGACACCTCCACGGCCGCGCGACTGCCGGCGGCGCCTCACCCTTCACCCACCACGGAGCGTCGTCGGCGTGCGTCATCCGCCCCTCCGTTCGACGACGAGCACCAACGCCCGATCCGGCTCGGTGAGGCGGCCGAAGACGCTGTAGCTGTACCGTCGCTCGAAGACGTCACGCGGAAGGCCGGTCGTGACGAGCGTCGGCTTGTGCTCGCGATGCCGCTTCGTGATGAGCTGCTCGACAAGCGTTCGGCTCGCGTCGCCCTCGAGCTCTCCGCCGAGTTCGTCGAGGAGCAGCACCGAGACGCGCCGCGCCCGCTCGAGCAGCGGCGGCTCGTTGCCCAGCTTCGTCTCGCGAACCGCCTCGGTGATGAGCTCGGCGGCGTCCACCCACAGCCCCGTCGGCGGTCTCGCGACCTCGAGGTGGTCGACGAAGAGTGCCGTCGCGAGGTTGGTCTTGCCCTGCCTCGCTTGGCCGGTGATCGTCGTCACGATGACGCGAGGCGAGGCCTTCGCACGTGCAACCGCACGAGGGTCGCTTCGCTCGGCGAGCTCGACCGCGTCGAGCCTGCACCAGCGAAATTCAGGCGGGATCGACTCGAGCGCGCGCGTCCGGCCATCCATGCCGCGCGCACGGGCCGCAACGCGCTTCGCCTCCTCGACGTCGTCCGGGGGCGGTACCGGCCGCTCCGGAAAGCGCGAGGCGCTCTTCGGAAGCTCGAAGCCGTGCAGCCGGGCCGCGCGCTCGAGCGTCGCCAGGAGCCCAGGCGGGGGCGCCGGTCGGGGATCCTGCTTCGGTAGCGCCTCGAGGTCGGTGTCCTCGGCGGTCGTCATCGTGACCCTCCACGCGCAACGGATCCCCAGCCGCCGTCGGACCCGAACTCCTCTGGCGACGGCTGCTTTCGCGCTGGCTGCGTGCTCGGCCTGGGGCCGTTGCGCGCGGCCCCGTTGCGCCGGCGGGTGATGGCGCCGGCAAGCCCCGAACTCACCCGCGCCGCGATCGCGCGGTCGACGAGCGGTCCGCCGCCGCCCTGCGCCGCATCGAGCGCGAGCTCCTTCGCCGCCCAGCCGACGGCGTCGTCGATATCGGCAGCTGCGACGGCGCCAGCGCCGCCGAGCAAACTCCCTGCCCAGGTCCGGTTCGCAATCGGTCGGGTCTCCTCGCGCGCAGCAAGCGCTCGGACCATGTGCTCGACCAATCCCGACCCTGCCGCCGCCGTCTCGCTCGCCGGGTTCTCAGGTGGCGGCGGCAGGGCGGGGGGATCAGAGATCGAGATCTGCTTAGCTTCGCTACGCTCAGCTAAGCTAAGAGTGACCGCGTGTGACTCGGCGTGACCGGCGCCGTCTGTTTCGGAACTCGCGTCACGTTTCGTGACGCCGATTCCAGAAACCCACCCATTCGCGGACGCGGCGTCCGCCTTTTGGCGCATCTCGGCGATGACCAACTGGGCCTCAGGTCCGTCCGAGAACCACTCGCGATCTAGTTGGACCGCCGCGAGTCGCTCGTGGATTGAGCCTTCGTCCGCAGCGGTCCCGGGGCACGCGACGACCAGCTCAAGCCGATCGGAGCGACCGGTGTTCATGCTCCAGAGTCGTTCCCGCAGCGAGACCGTGAAGCCGAACTTCACCTCCCCGCCGACCTTGGGCCGGACCGCATACAGCGTTCCGCGCTTCGGCTCTTCAAGCACGGCATCGATCGCCGCGTCCGCCTTGGTGACCGGCGACGTCGCGAGCCGAGTCGCCCGCTCGCGAGCTCGCTGCTCCTGCTTCCTCGCCTTGTCCGACTGCTTGGCGGTCTGTCCAGGGATGTAGTTGGGGATGATGAACCCACCGTCGATCGCGACGACGCAGCCATCGGCGAGGAGCCCATCCGGCGCGTGGAGCGCACGCTCTACGACCTCGAGGGGAATGCGCACGAGCCCCGCCAAGCCCCGTACGCCGGCCTTCCCGACGAGCAGGACGCCGGCGCGGTCGCACTTCCGCATGAGCTCCCAGAAGAGCGCGCGCGCCTCCCAAGACAGCGCGCAGAACTCTGGCGTGTCTCGGGTGTAGGCGCGGACGTAGGGCTCGTCTTCCCAGCGCATGCGTGGTTCGTCCTCAGCTCGCCTTGTCGAAGGGGAGGGGTTCCTGGTCCGCAGACGGCTCGGCGGGCGCCGGCGGCGCTCCTGCCTCGAGGGCGGCGTCGAACATGCGCTGCACGACCCACGCTTTCGATCGCTTCGAACTGCGGGCGATCAGCGCCCCTCCGGGCGTCACCGCGTAGCCGAGCTCGACCATCGTCGCGTAGGCAGCACGGAGCGGCCTCTCGAGGAGCTCGATCGCCTTCGGTCCGTAGAGCCGGTGATCGTTCTTCTGCCGCCCGCCGATTACCACCGCCTGTACGTCGAAGAGCTCCGGTCGCTGGTCGTAGCCGAGCGCCCTCGTGATCTTCGCGACGAGGCAGGCGCCCTCGTCCTCACGAGGCAAGCCGAAGCGATGGGCAACCGATCGCATCGATCGCCATCCGTCCCGAGCTCGGCGAGCGAACGCCCCGTCCGGCGTCTCCGTGGCGCGCCCAGGGGCTGTGGAGTCGACGACGGCCTCGAGGAGCGACTTCGAGCCGGCCATATCGACGGCCTGCTGGGCGAGCCGGTGGGTGGCGTCGAGGCGCTGCTCGAAACTGTCGACGCGCTCGCGAAGCTCGAGCGCGGCAGCGGCGGCCGCCTGCAGCACTGCCCACGGCTCCGGTCGAATCGATGGAGCGCGCTGGTTGTCGAGCCAGGCTTCGTAAACTGCGATGATCTCGTCCTGAAGCTTCCCAGCGACGTCGGTCTCCGACCGCATCACGACCTTGAGTGCCTGCGCCCGGGTGAGGAAGTAGCGACGTCCGGGCCTCCCGCCCGCCGGCGTGGTTTGCCCTGGGACGGTGAGAACCTCGGAAGCATTGAAGATTGATGCGATGAGGTCTCTCACCTTGGCCGAGCGCACGTAGCCGAGCTTCCGGCCAAGGACTTCGTCCTCGATCAGGGGCTTGTCCTCGCCGCGCACCACCGCCAGCGGCCACCCGAGGACCTCATCGACACGTTCGACCCGAACACCTTCATCCGCCATCACGCACCTCCTGCGCGCTTCGTGCGCGCTCTCACTCTCGTCGTCGTCGCCCTTGGCGCGCGCGCGCCGGACCTGGGCCGCTCCCATCCGGGGATCACGTGCGCGACGCCTTTGGCCGCCGCCTTGAACCAACCCGCCCCGATGACCACGACCTTCTCGGTCGGGAAGTACCGAGCCATTCGGGCGAGGCGCGTCTTGCTCGGCTGGTCCATCCAGCCTTTGACCTCGTGCCATTCGATATGGCCGTCTGGGTAGGTGACCTTGAAGTCGGGGGTGTAAGTCCGATTGCCGCGCGAGATCTTCTCGAAGACGAAGGTGTGCGCCTCGTACTCCCAGCGGACGATCCCGTTCTGCCGCTTCAGCAGGTTCAGGTACCGGGCGTAGTTCGCCTCCCACGCCGAGCGGAAGTAGACGTTCTCGAGATCGGCTCGCCGTCCCCCATTCGACACGCCACGCGCTCTCGGGTTGCGCGTCGGCGCCGGCATCGCTGCCGCTCGCAATGCGGCCTTCGGCATCAGCACGGGCCACCGTCCTTCGCCGGAATCACCGTCCAGCGCCCGCGCTGCCCAGGTCCCCAGACGAACCACGCGACGTCGTACTTGTCCGTCCCATTGGTGTCGGTGCGGAACTTCGGCCGCTGCGCCAAGATGTGCGCATCGCTCGGATACTCGACATGGAACGAGGCGCGCGATTGCGAGGCCATAAACCCGAGCCGGAGGAGAAGTGCCGCCGGTCGCATGAACTCGTCCGCCCACTCCGCAGCGCGGAGCGCGAACTCGAGCGCGAGCTCGAACGGTGGATTGCCGATCATCACATCGGCCTCCATCCACCTCACGAGAAGCGCGTCCGCCTGCTGAACCTGGTGACCCTTGGAGAACGCGATTGCAGCGCGGTCTGCGTCGAACTCGTAGCCGACACCGCCGCGCGCGCCGAGACGGATTGCCGCGTCGAGGATCGCGCCCTTGCCCGCGGACGGATCGAGCACACGACGACCGGTGAGGCGAAGATCGGCGGCCTCGACGAGCGAACCAACGCACCACGCCGGTGTTTCATAGAAGTCGTCCTCGACGCGCCCATCGAACGTCGGCTCGAGCTGGAAGAGAGCGGCCTGGCTCATCGCGAATCGACCCCCAACGGCTTCTCGAGACCACCGAACGGCTCCGTTGGCCCCGGTGGAGGCAGTGGCACGGACTCGCTCGGTGCGAACAACGTGAACCATTCACAAGAACACCGCTCGTGCAGGCAGAAGCGCCGTTCGCCTCCACTTTCGCCCGGCGCCGCGTGGTCTCCGGGTGAATGCCCGCAGGTGCAGGTCGCAATGGTTCCACGTGACACCATTACGCAGCCTCCAACTTCCGCCGCAGCTTCACCAACGCGCCACGCTCGATCTGCGAGACGCGTGAGTTGTCGATGCCCAGCGCGAACGCGACGTTCGTTTGCGTGCGGGCGAGCCCCCAGCTCTTACCCTGGTCGCCCGCGGCGAGCAGGTCGTCGACGACGTATTGGCAGAGGGAGCCGTCCTGCCGAAGACGATTCGGGCAGCCAGCCTTTGGGCAGCCCCTGTCGATCCAGCGCATCCGCTCGCAGAACCATCGCTCGGGAGGGTTCATCGCCGATTGCCCCCTTCCGGCTTCGCGAACGCCCAGCGGATGAACCGACGGACTCGGGCCCACCAGGAGAGCTCGATGCGCTGAAGCTCACGCGCACGCTCGCGTGGCGGCGGAACCACCATCGCGAACTCCGACCGCGGCCAGACGCCGCTCTGGGTGAGCGCAGCGCGGTCCAATGCGCCTCGCTCCGACGGGGACGCGGCGCGGTAGAGGGGGTGGTCCGTGAGCTTCACGAACCCCTCCTCGGCGCCTTCGGCACCTCAATCACCTTCGCCTGCGTGACCCTCGGCTCGGTTCCCGTCGGGCACAGCGGCCACACCGCACGGCGGACCCATTCCGTCGCCATCTTGTGCGCGCCCTCGTCGACCGTGAGCGTCAGCCCCTCGCCACTTGCCCACGCGAGCACGGAAGAACCGAGCCTGCCGTCTCGGTCTTTCTCGCCCTGGAGTCGCATCTGGCAGAACGCGGCGGCGCGCTCGAGCTCCGCGAGGTTGCGAATGCCCCAAGGCAGCATGTGGATGCGGAGCTCGTCGACGAGCCAGCTGTCGCCGAACTCGCGGAGGTAGATCGGCTTCACGAGTCGGCCGCTCCCTTCTCCGTCGCCGGCGGCTCCCACCCGCGCAGCCGTTGCCAGAGTCGGTAGCGAGCAACCCAAGACCCGTCCCGATCGATGCACGACCCCGAGAGTCCAGAGAGCCGTCGCTCTGGACGCTGGTGCTTGCATCGCGCGAGCGACGACCTCGCGACCCGGAGCGTCTGCCAGGCCGCGAGAGAGCGATCCTGGAAGAGCCGTCGGATGGTGATGTGTTGTCCGTGCTCGTCGACGCCAAAGGCGTGCGCCTGCCAGACCGAAGCCGCGGCGCCGCTATCGCACCGCGTTCTGTACCCGCCGCGCCGCCAGCACGACGGCTTCGCCGGGGCCATGCCCTCATCGGCGTCGCGGGCGAGCCCGGACTCGCCGATCGCGATGGCGGCGAGCAGCGAGGCGCACCCACGATCAGCGCCGCAGCGAAGCTCGATCGCGGCCGCGATCTTCGTGTATCGGCCGACCGCATGGTCCCGCGACGGATCGGCCCACGGCGCGCTCTCGTGCCGTTCGGGCGGAGCGAAGGCGAGGAACGCGGCGAGGACCCATTCGGCCGTCGTCACCGGACACCTCGCTTGCCGTGCTCGTGAAGCTCCGCAGGCAGCCGACGCGCGGCCTTGAGCAACACGGCGCAGGCCTCGCAACCCTTGTCGGCGCCGAGCATCGCCACGCCAGCCTCGGCAGCGTTGAGCCGCCCGCACGCGACGTGCTCGAAGGCCTTCATCGAGTAGCCGACGAGCGCCTTGCGTGACGGACGCGAGATGGTCGCGAGCCGGCGTGTCCAGAAGACGAGGACCAGTCCGGCGACGACGACGGCCGCGATTGCGAGGCGATCGCTCACGCTGCCCTCGACACGAGGAGGCCGACGCCCACGACGGCGCCGAGGTTGAGGCCGCCGAGCCAAGCCAGCACCGGCTGCGGTCCCCAGTCGAAGACCGTCGGCGCCATCGTGAGGCCGATCCCGACACCGGTCATGAAGACGAGGACCAAGAGCGGCTTCAAGCGACCCTCCATTCCTTCGGCACGTCGCGCTCGGCGTCCGGCACGACAACACCGTCAGCACTCGGCTCGTCCTCAAAGAGGTGCCCGGTCGCGACGGAGGCGCGCACGGCGCGGATGCCGGGGCGGGCGAGGCGGAACGGAATGGGAGAATCCGCTCGCGATTTGCGGCCCGTGCTGTTGTGCCGTTCAGAGGTGATCTGGCCGTGCTGAACGATCGGCGAGTTTTGAAAAGCCCCGGCGGGGCGTACTTGCTTGGACATGTCGAACTCCTCAGGCGGCGCGAATGCGCGAACGAGTCTGGGCCAGAGCGGTCAGGAGCTTCCGCTCCTCGGCTCGACGGGTCAGCAGCAGATCGAGGAGCTGCTGTCGCAATGGGTCCTCGGTCAGCGCGGCTTCACGGGCGTATCGCTCGGACCACATCTCGGCGTCTGCAATGGCAGCGGCCTCGAGCGGGAGCAGCGCAATGGCCTCACCGGAGGTGACTGCGGCTTTGCCGGTGCGGACCTCGTTCCCGAGCTTGTCGCCAACGTTGTCGAGAGCGCGCGTGATCGCGGCGTTGGTGGTGCCGGTAGCCTTGCAGGCGGCGTCGAACTTCCCGGCCCACTCCTCACGCTTTGCTTTCCGGGTGGCGGAGAGGCCGCGGGGCGACTCTCCACCTCGAGCGGGCTTGGTTGCCGCGAGCCCGGGTCCGGAACCAGGAGCAGGAGGCACGACGCTGGGAAAGAGTCCGGAGCCCATCTATGCCCTCCTCACCAATTCAACGAATCGACCAGCGAACGTCTCAGCCTCAACAGAGGAGACCTGCTCCCACTCAGCCGGGTCCCATTCCGGGAAGAACGCGTCACCACCTGGCGTGTCCTGGTCGACGAGCGTGAGCAACATCCGCGTCGTGAGCGGAAGCGCGAGGCCGTAGACGTCGGCACCGCCGATGATAAAGACCTCGGGAGGCATGACCTGCGGCAGGCTGGGATCGGCTATGGCCGCGCCGGTCGCCGTGAGCGCCTCCTCGAAGGAGCCGAGCCAGACGGCACCGAACTCGGGCCGCGCGGCGAGCGCGTCAGGGTTGCGCGTGACCGCGTAGTTGAAGCGTCTTGGCAATGCGCAGCCGATGCTCTCCAGCGTCTTGCGCCCCATGATGACGGCGTGCTCGATGGTGAGCGCCTTGAAGCGCTTCAGGTCCTCGGGGAGGCGCCACGGAAGCTGACCAGCGCGGCCAATGCAGCGCGCGCGGTCCATGGCGGCGATGATGGTGAGGAGGCGCATCTAGCGGCCACTCCAGGTGCACGAACAGTCGCGCAGGCCGCCGGCGCTCCGCAGCACAACGCCGGTGCCGCCACAGTCGCATCCGCGCGTGATGCCCGCACGGGGCGCCGCACTCCCCGAGTTCTCGGTGCGGCTCGAGCGGGTTACCACCACCGCGGGCGACACCATGTCGCCGTTGGCAGCCTTCCCGACGCAACCGCTCCCATTGCCGTCACCGAGCGCCGTAAACTCGGGTGTCGCTGGGGTATGAACCGCGACGACGGTGGAGGCGAAAGCGTCGCTCGAAGTCGAAACGCCGGTCTCTTCGGAGACCTCGACCGGCGGAGGTGGTCGTTGAGCTACGCCGGGATTCGAACCCGGATCTCCCGCAACAATGGCGGGCGGCTTGCCAATTCGCCCACGCTCCAGCGGTTCCGCGCGGTCTACGACTCCAGGCTGACCGTGCCCGGGCGTAGCGTCGCGAGGACGCTGCTCCGAAGTCCCTTCGCGCATCTCGCGCGTCACCTGACGCAGCGCGAGAACGCGGCCGCGGCGCGAGCGGGCTTCCTGCGCGGCGAGCTCGGCGACGAAGGCGGCCGATTGCTCGACGTGGTGCGAGCCGAAGTCGCTGGTGCTTTCTGCGAGCCGCATGAGCTAGACCTCCGCCCTCTCGCGCTTCACGTCTGCGATCAGCTGCCCGAGCGTGGCGTGGATCGCCTCGGCCTGCTCGAGGGTCATGAACCCGCTGGATGTGCCCGAACGGGAGTCGACAACGGCAGCGATCGGCTGCTCGCGCCGCTCGGTACGAACTACCGACACGAACGACGGGCGGAGGTGGACAAGGGCGCCCATGGCTCAGCCTGCTGCTCGCGCCGCGCGAACGGCCGCAATGGTCGCGTCCTCGCCGACCGCATCGGTGAATGCGCGCGCGGCGCCAAACGCTGTGAAGTCGGGCGTTCGCGTCGTCTTCCGCTCCCAGCCAGAGAGCGCCCAGTAGGCGCCGCGTGGATGGGAGTATTCGTCGAGTTCCTCTTCGGCGAGGATCGCCCCGTCGTCGCAATTCACCCGCCAGGTGACGGAGTCGTCATCGCCAACGACGCGGGCCGCAACGACGTCTCCGGACTTGAGCGTGAAGCCAAGGGTGAGAGCGATCGCGGCGAGCTCGACGGCGGAGGGGCCGGCGAGCACGGGGAGAGTGGGCGGCACCGGCGCGGCGCGCTGCTTTCCGCGGCGACGCGAGGGGGCCGGCATCGTGGGAGCGGCGGGGCGCATCTACGCGGCGCTACCCTTCTGAGCGTCGAAGTCGCGCCGGGCATCCTCCGCGAGCTTCGCTCGCTCCAATCGCTCTCGACACTCGTCGAGCGTCTCCCAGCCGTCAGCGTGAACTCCAGTGACGGTCTGAATCAGTACGCGCACGTCGTGGTCCGGACGCGCGGTCCGGTTCAGCCATTGCGAGACGGCAGGCGCGCTGACGGAGAGCGCCGCTGCCAGCTTCGCGATCGACCGTCGCTTGTCGGCCGCGAGCCAGGCCTCGAGCTCGCATCGCGCCTTCGTCTCCGGCGCGAGCTTCTTGGGCTTGGTGACGTGGGTCGACGCGCCGTCGGTCATCGTGATCGTAATTACGACCACGCGGCCTGCTTGGCAACCGCTTTCGTAAGAAAACTTTAGGTCATGCAGCCCTACGATGCGCTGATGGCGAAGAAGAAGGCCGGAAATCCGGGCCTTTCGGAGGAGGCGGCGGCTCGCGTGATGGCGCTCTTTTTGAAGACGCTCCGTGAGGACTACGGCAACAGCCGGGCGGCGATGGCGCGCGCGCTGAGGCGTTCCCCCTCAGCGATCAGTCAGCTCGCAGACGAGCACGGCAACCGCCCGTCCCTCGAGACCGCCGAGCGATTGGCCAAGTTGAAGGGCGTCTCACTCGCTTCTTTGATCGACGGAGCACCCTCGCCCGAGACGCAGGTGGAGCGTGCGCTCCCGCAGGTTCTTCGGGAGATCATGTCCCGACCGCGCGCCGATGGCGGGCGGCTGGGGGAGTGGACCGAACTGACCGTCGAGACGGTCGCAAAGACGTTCGCCTACGGTGGCGCAGAACTCACGCAGGAGAAGGCTCTCCAGCTGGGCGATTCCTACCAGGCGACCGCGGCGATGGCGGGCGTGAAGGCGCCTGTCGCGCGCGGCCTCGTGGATGACTACGTTGCGGAGATCGCGAAGCGAAAGGGGAAGAAGGGCCGTGGATAGGACCTGGTTCCGCCAGAACAGTGAACGCAAGCTGAAGTCCGTCTGCTTCCTCGCGGCCTGCTTAGTCGCGCCTCTTGGGTGTGCGGACGACGAAGGGTCGGGCGGCGGTGGGGCAACTGCCACGACGACTCAGACGACCGCGCTCGCGTCGAGCACTTCGTCGAGCGCTTCGTCCACTGCATCGGCCACCTCGGCTACCTCGAGCTCGAGTGCGTCGTCGTCGTCAGCGAACTCGACAGGATCCACGTCCGCCACCGGACTCCCAAGCTTCGTCGCTGGCTGCAGGGGGTACGACGATCCGGAGACCGTGGGCTGCGCGCCGGGGTCGTGGCCTTTTAGCTGCGACAACGACGAGCTGCCGGCTGGGCCTGCGCCGCCCGACTGCGAATTCGTCGCAGATGGACTCGACCCTGACACCACTACTTGGTGCTGCCCGGTGGCCTGCGCGCCGATGAACATGGGTACGTCGGACATCAACTGCGATGACCGAAGTTTTGCTTGGTTCTGCTACGAGCAAGCCGAGTTCTGCCAGCTCACCGCGGTGGGCTCCAACGTCTACTGCTGCGCGGAGGATCCTTGAGCGCTCCGGATACCGCCAACCAACAGGCACACGTTCGGGCCCTCGCAGAGAAAGCCCTTCATGCGCCGACGGGCATGGCATGGCTCGTTGCTGCTGTTGGTGGAGTGATCGCCGGGAGCGCCCTGATCGTCGATGGCAATGCGCGCCTCATGGGCATCTCACCAACGCAACTGGGCTCTCTTTGTCTCGCCAGCTCTGGGATGACTCTGATCGTGGCCATCGTTCAGCACTTGGCTTACCGACGCGCAAAACGCGAGTTGGGAGAAGCGATGCGCCGCATAGGGCCGCCCGCGGGCTAGGACATTCTCCGTCCCTGTGGATAACTGCGCGGCGGACGCCGCAAAGGCGCAGAGCGATCCTCGCTTGATGGATCTGCTGCACCTCGAGTCGTTGGCGATCGAGTTCTACTTCCGGTTGGGATTTGATCCCGCGGAGCCTACGGACACGTTCACGCTCGCGAAGCGGTACTGGCAGCTGAAGGGCTGGCGCTCCGAGGTCATCACGAGGCCGCCGTCACTCCTCGGCGATCGGCCCGCCTGCCTCTGGTGGCTCAGGGACGAGCCGAGCATCGCGCTTCGTCGAACGGTTGCCATCGAGATCGCCCAGCACATGGTAGGGCACGAGCTGTCGCATCTGATCCTCGAGCGACCGCATGACGGTACCGTCATGCTTGAACGCCAGTGCGACTACCTCGGCGCGTGTCTCATGGCGCCGCGGCCCGCCGTTGCGCGCATGTTCAAAGCTCACGGCTGGAAGCTGCGAAGGATCGCGCAGGCAGTCGTAGCGACGGAGACGTGGGTAAGCCTGCGCCTCGGTGAGGCGCTTGGCTTTCCGCTCGCCGCCATCTCGCCGAAGCTGGTGCGCACGCGTGGCCCCGAGGACTTCGTCTGGCCGGATGAAGGGACGATCCGGGAGTTCGCGCGTCAGCCCGGACCTGGGCTCACCAAGGTGAGAATCAGCGACCAGCCGGCCCGCATCGTCCTTGTGGCCGACTAATTACGGCGGCTTTCAGCGAACTTACGAACAATCGTAAGCGAACTGTCGGTTTCTTGTGGCAATCGTCGTAAGCATAATTAATATCTCTTTCGTGGGCACGACGGCGGCAGCGAACAAGGGCGGGGCGAATGTGGCGCGGAACCAGGTCTTCCGCTCGACGGTGAGTGTGCGCGGACGCGAGATGGTTGTTTCGACGATCCGTTTCCGCGACGGCGCCAAGACCGTCTTCGAGACGGCTCTCTCGATCGACGGTGCCGTCTCCGACGTCGAGCGCAGCAACGACCGTGGCTCGGCTTCCGTGGTTCACGATCGCGTCTGCGACATCGTTCGCGGCTACCACACCGATCCCGCGAGCCGCCTCGTAGAGCGCACCGTGTGCGCCGCGGCGGAGTGCTTCGAGACCATCGCGAGCCGAAAGGCGGCCGCGTGATGTTCGCCGACGACCGCCCGACCTGGATTCCCTCCGCGTGGCCGACCGCCGAGGAGCTCTGCCCCGTGCGCGACGTCCGCTACCCCGCGCCGCCGAACACGGACGAGCGCCCCACCCTGATCCCCACCTGCGAGGTCTCCCGATGAGCGCCTGCACCTGCATCCCCTGCGGCCTCCACAGCACCCGCCCGGAGGACTGTGACCGTCTCGCGCGTCACCCGATGCACTGGCGCGACCTGCTCGTCGAGCTGGCCCAGGAGTGGCACGCGACGCACGCCGCGGACCTCGACCAACTCGATGCCGAGGACTGCCTCCGTTCCTTCCGGCTCATTCGCTCGCGGGTCGCGACGTCGGTGGACTACGACGCCAACGGCGCCGTCAAGGTGACGCTTCCGCGCCGTGGTTTCGTGAACCTCGATCTCGAGGACGTCAGCAACGTCTTCGCGGATCTCGAGTCGTCTCGCCGGAAGGAAGCGAAGGTCCGAAAGATCGTTCGCTACTCCGGCAAGTTCGGCGACGAGGCGCGGGTTTGCTGCCCGTGCTGCGACGCGACGGTCGAAGCCGACGGCGAGGCCGAGTGCCAGACGTGCTTCCGGCGTTTCGTGTCGCTCGAGGACCGGCTGCGCAAGGCGATCGCAAAGGCTCCCACCAAGTCCGCGCAGAAGGTGGCGTGATGGGGACCGTCGACGTCGTCCTGTTCGAGACCGCCGCGGGTTCCTTCGCCTCGGCGTGGGATCTCACGCTCCGCGACATCGAACAGCTTTCGCCGGCGATGCGAATCGAGTTCGAACGGCAGACGGGCTGGAAGCTCGTTCCTGCTCCGAACGGCACGCTCTGGGGCATGCGCCGCGGCGACGCGCGTCGGCCGATTGACGGAGGCCGGGCGTGAGCGCGGCGATCGCCGCTGCGTGCGCACTCGTCTGGCGGGAGTACATGCTCGACCGCACCGCGCAGGACGTCGCCGGCAACGCGGTCTGCGAGTTGGTCATCTACGAAGACCTCGGCGAGCCGCGCGACCCGTTCCTCGCGTTCCGCGAATACATCCTGCTGCTTGTCGATACCAATCGCGCGATCTGCGTGAGGGTCGACGAAGCCGCGCGCGTGATGGCCGCCGAGTACCGGCGCCAAACCACTTTGGAGAAAGTTGCGGCGGCGTAGCCCGCCAGGAGAACGACGATGACGACGCAGACGACGAGCACGTTCAAGATCCCGGGCGGCAACAACAGGGGCACCTTGCTCCACGCCGCCGACGACAAGACGCTGAGGTACTGGTTCGACCGAATCGGCAATGACCTCGCCGCCGACCCCGGGAGGAAATGGGCCGACAAAGATCGTCAATGGCTCGGCGACGCAAAGAAGATCCTCGTCGAGCGAGGGGTCAACGCCGACGAGCTCCCGATCCCGAACGGCAGTGGCAACGGCGGCGGCGGCGCGTCGCAGCCCCGCGCGGCGAGTAATGGCGCCACTCAGCGTGGACAGAACGGAGCCGCAAATGGCGCGGCTCTCGCGCGCCGCCAGGACGCGCAGGTCGTCGGCAGCTTCAAGAACGCTCAGGCAATCAACCAGCAGCTCGAGAACGCGGCTTCGCTCTATCACCTGGTGAGTCCGGCGACGTCCTGCGGCTCGATCTCGATGGGCTGCGAGGTTGCCCTCTCCCTGGTGCAAGTCGACCCGAGCACCGAGAAGGGCGGACCGGGCGAAGTGTACCCGCTCCCGGGCGGCAAGCTCGGCCTGAGCGGTACCACGCTGAAGAAGATCGCGGCTGCTGCCGGCGTCTCGTGGGATCCGCAGAAGAGCGGGCGCCTCGATGACGGCCGCGAGCCGAACTACTGCCACTACCGAGCCGTGGGTTGGGTCCGGAACTTCGACGGCTCGATGCGGTGCCTCAGCGGCGAGATCGAGCTCGATCTGCGAGACGACTCTCCGCAGTACGACGCCATGAAGGCCCGCGCGAGGGATGAGGCCAACTTCACCTCGCAGATCCGCGACATGCGCCTCTTCCTCATCCGCCACGCGGAGACGAAGGCAAAGCTCCGCGCGATCACCGACATGGGGATCAAGCGCAGCTACACGGCGGCCGAGCTCACCAAGCCGTTTGCCGTCGCATCGCTCATGTTCACCGGTCACTCCGACAACCCCGAGATCCAGAAGATGTTCGCCGAGAAGATCGGCGACGCGTACACGGCCAGCATCCGAGGTCTCTTCGGCGCTCCTGCTGCTCAAGCGCCGGCGCTGCCGGCCTCGCCTGCTCCCTTCGTTGGGCACAGCACGCCGCCGGTGGGTGCGGTCGGTGCCGACGACGACTTCATCGACATGCCTGCGCCTGCGCCGACGCCGCGACCCGCGGCACAAGCCTCGCCTCCGGCGCAGCAACCCGCGAGCGACGACGAAGAGCTCGAAGACCCGTACGCGGACGAGCCGAATCGCGGCGACGACCCGAACCGCTACTGACCGGAGTCGACAATGGAAGCGACGCACACCAATGGCGCCGAGACGGCGCCGACCGAACCCCCGCCGCCGGCTCCGACCGGCGAGCTCCGCCCGAAGACCGTCGACGAGGCGATCACGCATTGGCGGCGCGCAATGGAGGAGCACTCCCGCCTGAAGTGGGACGCCGAGGTTGCCGAGGCCAAGGCGCTCGTCGCGGCTGACGGCAAGAACGAGGCGGTGCGCAAAGCGCAGGCGGTTCTCGCCTCCGCGTCCGCGCACAAGCTCGCTGACGAAGCCAAGGCTCAGGCGCTCGCCGCCGAGGCGATGGTCGTCGCGCTCGTCGGCGCACCGATCGGGGGTCGTCGGTGACCGTGACGGTCTGCATGGCCGAGCCGATCGGTAGGGATGCCGATCCTGTCGCGACGACGATCGCGATCTGCGAGCGCATCCCCGCCGCGGATCGAAGCCTCGCCGAGGCCGAGGACTTCTACCGCGGTGAGGCAAAGAAGCTCTACGGCGCGCTGACCGCGTCGCTGCCGCAGGGAACGCTCCACGCCTTGCTCGTGGAACTGCTGAACGGCGCGCCGAGCCTCTTTCGAGGTCCGGCGCCGCGGAGGGAAACATGAGCACGATCGCTTTGATCTCGGACCAGCACTTCGACCGCTCATCCCGATGGGAAGAGCACCTCCGCATCATGTCGTGGATCGTGGCGGAGCTACGGGAGAACCGCCCGGCAACCATTCTACTCGGCGGAGACCTCTTCGAGCGCAAGCCGACCCCCGAGGAGATGCGTGCCGCGATCGACTGGGTGCGCGAGCTCGCCGACATCGCCGAAGTGGTCGGCGTCTACGGCAACCACGACGTGGAGAACTCGCTATACCCCCTGACGAAGCTCGACACCCGGCACCCCGTCACCATCTACGCGGAGCCCGCGGTGCATGAGACCAAGTGGGGAGCCATCGCGTGCCTTCCGTGGCCTCGGCGAGCCCAGCTGCTCGCGTCGATCGGAGCGGAGGTCGATCACGAGACCGCCAACCAGATTGCTTTCGAGGCGCTGCAGAACGTGCTCCGGTGGCTTGGCAGCGAGGCTGAGTCCCGCGCCGAAGGCGGCGCACGCGTGCTCCTCTCGCACTGCCAGGTCCGTGGCGCGCGCGTCTCGACCGGCCAGCCGCTCGCGCCGGGCGCAGACTTCGAGCTCGGCCTCGAGGACCTCGCACTTGCTCGCGCCGACGCCTACCTGTTCGGTCACATCCACCGCCGGACTGAGGATGGCGAGTGGACCATCGCAGGCGCGCCCGCGCTCTATGCTGGCAGTCCGCGCCGGACGGCATTCGGGGAAGTCGAGACGAAGAGCTACGCGCTCGTCGACGTGTCGAAGCGGCCGGTCTGGGTCGATCTCGTTGAAACGCCGTGCGCGCCGATGCTCCTTCTCGAAGAGACGGCGGTCGACGGTTCGTTCCCTGGCGGGCCTCTGGCGCATTACGACGGTGTCTGCACGCCGAGAGGCGCGGAGATTCGCTTTCGCTACACCGTCGAGTCCCAGCACCGCGACGCTGCCCGCGCCGATGCGGAGCACTGGCGCAAGACCTGGCTCGAGTGCGGTGCGGTGAGCGTGAAGCTCGAGGAGGTCGTTCGTGCGACGTTGGTCGCGCGCGCGCCCGAGATCGCCCGAGCCACCACGCTCGACGCCAAGCTCGATGCTCTCTGGAAGTCGCGCGACGTCGAACTCGACGACGAGCGCCGAGCTCGCGTCTTCGACCGCCTCAGGCAGATCGAAGATGCAGAGCGCAAGGCGAACGGCAGCGGGAGCGGAGCCGCCGGCGGCAGCGTACGGTTCGAAGCCATTCGCGCCCGACGGATCGGCGTGCTCCAAGACGTCGACGTCGACCTCACCAGAACGGACGGCATTCTCGTAGCCGTTTGCGGGGAGAACGGCGCAGGGAAGTCCACCTTTCTCGAGACGATGATGGGCGCTGTCACGCGTCGGTGCCCAACCCGAGGACCGCTCGGGAAGCTCGCAACCGGTCGCGACTCTGTCGTCGAGGCGCGGGTCGTGAACGGCGCGCCCTGGACGATCCGACACCTACTCGACAGCGTGAGTGGCGCAGGCGAAAGCCTGGTGCTCGACGGCGACGGCCGGCCCGCGTTCGACTCCGCGAAGCGAAAGGCGTTCGACGGCTGGGCCGAGAGGAATCTGCCGGCGCCCGAGGTTCTGCTCGCCTCGACGTTCGCGGCGCAAAGCGATCGCGGCTTTCTCGAGATGTCGGAGGGGGAACGGAAGCAAGTCCTCCTGAAGGTTCTGGGGGTCGACCGGCTTGAGGCTCTCGCCGAGCTCGCTCGCGCACAAGGCCGCGAGGCGAAGACCGCCGCTGCTCGCCTCCGTGGGCGCCTGGACGGTCTGCCCGCTCTCGACGTGGTCGAGGCCGATGCCGAGCTCGTCCAGGCCACAAGAGCGGTTCAGGACGCCGAGGAAGCGCTCGCGACGGCACGCGTCGCCGACGAAGCCGCGAAGGCGTACGCGGGCACGGTCCGCCGCCTTGCTGAGGTCCGGCGCGAGCTCGCCGACCTTGGGGGGCGCCGAGCCAACAACGCCGCCTTGCTACCGGAGGCGGACAAGATCCGCCACGCTGCAACCCGCACCGCCGAGCTCCGCGAGAAGCTCGTTCCGGAGGTCGACGCCGAGATCGCCGCCATCACTGCGCAGATCGCTACGATCGACGGGCAACGTCGCGAAACGGTGGCGCGGTGGGAGGCTGCTCAGCGCCAGGCGGAGGAGGCACGGAAGCGCATCGTCGCGGCGGATCGCATGCTCGCCAGCGAGGCCGAGGTCACCAAGGCGGCTGCGTCCTTGGAGGGGCTGCGCGTCGCGATCGAGCAGACCGCTGCGGAGGAAGCTGCCGCGAAGGAGTACGTCGACGCCCTTTCAAACGGCCTGATCGACGGCGCCGGCAAGCGGATCGGCGGCCTGCGCGCCGGGCTCGCGGCGATCGGCACCGAGCCGCTGGAGGCACGCGCAATCGCCACCCGAACGCTCGCCGAGGACGATGCCGCGAAGGTCGAGATCGAGACGGGCCCCACCCGACTTGCGACCGCACGCGCTCAACTCGCCGACGGCGCCCAGTTGCTGCGGCGGAAGCGTGAAGACCTCGTCCACGTCGAACGCATCGCAGCCCGGGCTGGAGAGATCGAAGCGGCGCGCGCCGCCAAGGCCACTGCCGCGGAGGAACTCGCAACCGCCGAGCACTCGGCCACGCAGCACGAAGAGATCAAGGCGGAGCTCGAGCCGCAGAAGAAGGCGCTCGCCGACGAGCTCGCCGAGAAGAACTTCGTACGCAGTGGGTACGCGACCGAGATCGGCGGGCTCGCGGTCGACGCTCGACGCGCGCCTCACCTCGAGAACGCCACCGCCAGGCTCGCGGAGATCGAGCCGCAGATCGCCAAGCTGCAGGTGGAGAAGCTCGAGCTTGAGGCGATCCCCGCGGTCGACGTCGCGACCGATCACGTCGCCCAGGCCGAGACTAGGGTCGCCGCGTGCCGTGCGCGTCGTGAACGCTCGATGCTCGAGGCCGAGCAGGCGAAGAAGACGGCGGACGAACGCGCCAAGGTCACGGCCGAGCTCGCCGACATCGAGGACGAAGTAGCCGACTTCGCGCTCCTCGCCGACAGTCTGGGCAAGGACGGACTCCAGACGGCTGCCATCGACGCCGCCACACCCGAATTGACGGCGCTCTCGAACGATCTGCTGCATTCCTGCCACGGCTCGAGGTTCACCACCACGATCTCGGCGACACGCGCGAGCGCCGACGGGAAGCGGGAACTGACGGGCATCAGCGTCAACGTGCTCGACACGGAGAAGGGCCGTGATGGCGCAGGTGAGACCTATTCGGGCGGCGAGAAGGTGATTCTCAACACCGCGATCTCGTTCGCGCTCACGTTCATTGGCTGCCGCCAGAGCGGCGCAGAAGGCCCGACTCTGGTCCGGGACGAAAGCGGCGCTGCTTTGTCTCCGAAGAACGGGCGCGCTTGGATCGCGATGCTTCGGCGCGGTGGGCAGATGGTCGGAGCATCGAAGATCCTCTTCGTCTCCCACGATCCGGAGCTTTGGGCGCTCGCTGACGATCGCATCCTCGTCGAGGACGGTCGGGTCACCCTCGCTCCGTCAACGCGCGGACCGTCAGTCGCAATCGGAACGACGCGTCGAGAGGCCGCATGAAGACCGTTCAATCACCCTGCTGCTTCACACCGCTCCACCTGCTGGAGAATCCCGATCGAGCCTGTACGTTCTGCGGCGCGCCATTGAAGCGCGTTGGCGACGGCTACGAGCTCGCCGGCATCCCGCCAATCGAAACCAAGGCCGAGATCGCTGCGCGGCAGAAGGCGGTCGCGGCAATCGGAGGAGCGTCGTCATGACCAAAGACGAAGTCGTCGCGATGGCCGGTCCGCACCAGACCGTCCAAGGCGCGAAGCATCCCGAGCTCGGCGAAGGGTGGGCGGTGCATCAGCACGGCGCCCCATTCTTCGCGCCGGAGGTCGGCGACGCGGTCCGGTTGAAGCACATTGGTCTCGGCGGCGCTGGAGAGGGCTTCTCGTACCTCACTGCGGTCACCGAGGACGGACGCTCGATCCGGCTCGACACCACCAAGCGGGAGCGCGGCG
The DNA here is from genome assembly GCA_013361525.1 of Polyangiaceae bacterium. GTDB lineage: Bacteria > Myxococcota_A > Polyangia > Polyangiales > Polyangiaceae > Xiheicaenibacterium. Next base: position 54,008 of record JABFXY010000206.1, read on the forward strand.
ATCACCACAAGCCGCTCTGGCATCCGCGACTCGGGGTTGGCTGGCTCATCGTGATCGGCGGCTCAAAGAAATGGGACCACCGCTTCGAGGCGGACAGCGGAGAGAAGCTCACGTTCAGCGCGGCGCGCGCCTGGGTCGGCAAGCCCGGGAAGGAGCCGAATGGCCCGCGGCAGAAGCCTGGGAAGCCGAGGCCGCCGAAGACCGTCGAGCAGATCGAGTGGGATAAGTGGATGACCTACGAATCCTACGACGGTGAGGTCTTCGTGTTCCGAGACTCGCCGCCGCCCGCTGAAGAGCCCACTGAACCCAAGGCGCATTCGGAACAGCCCGACCTGTTCGGAGGAGCCTCGTGAAGCTCATCGCTGCGATGCAGCCGGAGCAATGGGACCGCGAGGAAGGGCAAATTGTCTTCGCTCGTCTCGCTGTCTGGAGTGGCGAGGAGTCGGGCGACCTCCGCGTTTGCTACGAGCGCGTGACGAGCGACGGTCCAGACGCGCAACCTCTCGAAGATCGAGACATTCAGAACCTCGACCTGTCTCCGGAAGAGTCGAAGTGGCTGCTTGGCGTCCTTCAAGAGCGGCTCGCCGCCACCCCTGCCCCGCTCGTGCTCGAGTCGGACGGCTTCCGCGTGCAGATGGAGCCGGTTGTGCCGCGCGACCAAGCAGCGCTCGAGCGCTACCTCGCTGACCGGAGCGGAACGGACGGTGCACTGTGAACGCTCCGCCCGTGGCCGAGCTGCGCGCCATTCACGATCGCGGTCGCCAAGAAGCCTACGCCAGGTTCGTTCCGAAGGACGAGCTCGACGGCGAGGGGCTGAAGGCGGTCTGGGAGGCTGGGCGGCAGTCGGTGCTTGCGCAGCCGTCCGGCTTCAGCGATCGCGACGTCTTCTGCGAGCGTTGCAATAAGCACGGTCGCCGTCCGTTCATGCACCCGGCGCCGCGCGGCTGGCTCTTCCTTGAGACCGTGCTGCCCGCTGCTGGTCCGTTGCCGAACGAGAGTGTCATCGTCCTCGCGTGTTCGACCGAGTGCGCACACGCCCTGTGGACTCCTGGGCCTGGCAATCGATGGTCCTCCGCAGAAGTCGAAGCGGCGGCCGAGCCTGACAACGCCGTCCGCGTTGAGGAGCCGACTCGATGACTCCGGAGCGCCGTGCTGCGGTCGTCAGCAATCTGCTCGCCGGGCTCGACGAAGCCGACGCGGTGGCCTGCAACTGCGTCCTCCTGCACGCGCTGAATCCAGAGGATGAGGCGCCGTTCGAACACACCGATCCGCACGTCGTCGTCGGCGCCTTCGTCCGCAGGTTGATCCGCGGCGAGGACTTCACGGCGACCGAGCACAAGAGGGCGCTGGAGGCGTTGGCCGACCTACCGCCGATTGGCGCGACGTTCGAGGAGGCAATCGCGCACGGCCTGGCTCGAAAGAACGACCTCCCAAGACGGCGACGGGCGCACCTGCGCGTCGTGCCGAAGGAGCCGCGATGAACGACTGGATCAAGCAGCCGCCCACGTCGTGGGTCTGGAGCTCGAAGCGATGAAGCTCCAGATCTCCACCGACCTCGCGTTGCCCGCCGAGGCGATCACGGAATGCACCGCGATCGTCGGCAAGCGCGGCATGGGCAAGACGTCCACGGCCGTCGTCCTCGCCGAGGAGATCGTCGGCGCCGGCCATTGCCTCGCGTGGCTCGATCCCCTCGGCGTTGCTTGGGGCTTGCGACACGCTGGCGCGGGCGAGGGCTACCCGATCCTCATCCTCGGCGGCGACCACGCCGATGCGCCCCTCGAGTCGAACGCCGGCCGCTTCGTCGCCGAGGTCTTGGTCGAGACGCGTCGCTCAATGGTGCTCGACCTGTCGCGCTTCTCGAAGACCCAGCAACGGACGTTCGTCGCCGACTTCCTGGAGGAGGTCTACCGCCTCAATCGCGACCCGCTGCACCTCGTGCTCGACGAGGCCGACACGTTCGCCCCGCAATCCGCCGAGGCCGGCGACCGTCGCATGCTTGGCGCCGCCGATGCGTGCTGGCGCCGTGGTCGCGCCCGCGGGATCGGCGGAACGCTCATCACCCAGCGCCCGGCGGTGCTCTCGAAGAATCTGCTCACCCAGAGCGAACTGCTCATCACGCACCGACTCGTGGCGCCGCAGGATCGGAAGGCGATCTCGGACTGGGTCGAGTCGAACTCCACCGATCCCGACAAGGGCAAGCTCATGATCCAGCAGCTGCCGTCCCTCGAGGTCGGCGAGGCCTGGGTATGGTCTCCAGGCTGGCTCGATGTCTGGAAGCGCGTGAAGGTACGCCAGCGCCGGACCTTCGATTCGTCATGCACCCCCAAGGTCGGCGAGCGCCGCGCGGCGCCCGGCAAGGCGGCGGAGATCGATCTGGAGGCTTTCCGCGCCCGCATGGCCGAGCTCGCGACAACCGAGGCGCCGGCACCGAAGGGGAAGGCGAACGAGGAGACCGTCGCGCTCCGTGCGCGCGTCGCCGAGCTGGAGAAGAAGCTCGCGGAGCGCCCGCCCGCGGCACCGGCGCTCACCCCCGAGCAGGGCGATCTCCTCCGCGCGATTCGTGATGGCGTCGAGAAGGCGACGAGCGTGCTCGAGAAGGCCGACCAGGCTGCGGGTGAGATCCTCGACAGCCTCTACGTCGCCCGGATGCGCGCTGAGGCCACGACGACGCCTGCGCCTGCCACGACCTACAAGCGCACCCAGCAGCGGGCAAAGGCCGAAGCGTCGCGTCCCGCCGCTAAGTCAGGCAACTGGGGCCCGGGCGAGCTCGCCACGCTCACGGCCTGCGCCCAACACACGAGTGGGTGCAGCCGCGAGCAGTTGACCATCCTCACCGGCTACAAACGCTCCACGCGTGACGCGTACATTCAACGCCTCCGGGCCGCGGCGCTCATCGAAGCGGTCGGCTCGCGATTCGTGGCGACCAAGGCCGGCGTGAACGAGCTCGGCCCGTCTTTCAAGCCGCTGCCGACCGGAGCCGCGCTCCGCAAGCACTGGCTCGAGCAGCTCCCGCCCGGCGAGCGCGCGCTCTTCGAACAGCTGCTCGCCGCATATCCGAAGCCGATCGCCCGCGATCGACTGGGCGAGGCCGCCGGCTACGCGCGTTCGTCGCGCGACGCCTACCTCCAACGGCTTGGCGCGCGCGGGCTGGTGACGACCCAGAAGGGCGCGGTCTGCGCCAGCGAGGAGCTCTTCCGTGGGTGAGACATCGATCGAATGGACGGGCACCCCGATGCCGGACGGGACAACGCACGGCGGTTTCACCTTCTCGCCGTGGGAGGGGTGCACGGCGGTCTCTCCCGGTTGCGACAACTGCTACGCCGAGACCGCGAACGCACGCTGGCACCCCAATGAGAAAGGACGTGCGTCGCACTGGGGAAAGCGCGCGCCTCGCCTCATGCGCTCCGAGGCGTATTGGCGAAACCCATTCAAGTGGAACCGGCTAGCTGAGAAGCTCGGCGTTCGGCTCAAGGTCTTTTGCTCTTCGGTTTCCGACGTGTTCGAGGACCGCCGCGATCTCGACGGTCCGCGCGCTCGGCTCTTCGTCGACGTCATCTCGAAGACGCCGCACCTCGACTGGCTTCTGCTCACGAAGCGGCCCCAGAACATGCTCACGCTCGTGCCCGCTTGGTGGCGCGACCCAAAGTTCCAAGGCGGGTGGCCATCGAACGTCTGGGCCGGGACTACCTGTGAAGACCAGCGCCGCGCCGACGAGCGCATCCCCTACCTGTTGGAGGTCCCGGCGCGCGTTCGCTTCCTGTCATGCGAGCCTCTACTCGGACCCGTCGATCTGAAGGGCTGGGGGACGCACGCTCCGTCAGACGACCACGCCAACGCGCCCGAGTCGTGGAAGGACTACGTCTGGCCCGAGTGGGTTCCGGCTGAGCAACGAAAACAGATCGAGGAGTTCTGGTCGGAGAGTTGGGGTCGCGGGCCACGCTCTTGGCTGCGTGATCACATCGCGCAGGACGTGCCGGCGACCGGTGCGCGCATCACTTGCGCCGTCGACAAGCTCGGTTGGGCGACGGTGAACAAGACCGCACACTCCGGTGTCACCGGCCGATACCTGCACTCCTGGAACAACATCGGTCGGATCGTCAAGGACGACGGCACCGTCATTCCGGCATCCGGTGGCATTGGCTCGGGTTGGCTCTCTCGCTGGCTGACGCCAGCCGGCGACTATCAGCACAAGCTCCATTGGGTAATTGCCGGCGGCGAGAGCGGCCATGGCGCCCGGCCCATGCAAGACGGTTGGGTTCGCGGCCTCCGCGATCAGTGCGCCCGCACGGGCGTCTCGTTCTTCTTCAAGCAGAAGCTTGAAGGCCGGAAGGTCGTCTCGCTCCCGATACTCGACGGCCGACAGCACGCCGCATTCCCGGAGGTCCGATCGTGAGTTCAGCGACCGACAGCGCAGCGAGCAAGCCGGCCGAGCCCATTCCCGGCTGGCAGATGAACGCCATCCGTGCGCGCCACTTCGATGAAGAGACATTCGGCATTGCTACGCCCGCGCACAAGGATCGCGGGGTCCTCCTCGCCGAGGTCGATCGGCTGCGCGCCGAGGTCGAGACGCTCGAGAAGTGGAAGGCCGACGAGCAACGCGGCCTCGCCGAGCTCGCGGTCGCCATCGTCGATGTCTGCGCGGCGCTCGGAGGAAAGTTCGGACTACCCGAAGACGCGCCAACGATCGCTTATCTCCGCGCGGCTGAGAAACGCGCCGCCGAGTTGACGTCAAAGGTGAGCGCGTTTCGCTCGGGAGCGATCGCCACCGTCCTCGAGGCGGGCCTGGTCCAGAACGCAGAGGACTTCCAGATAAGCGGCGCGCTGCTCACCGCCGACGACGAGAACGTCCGCAAGCTCGGCGCGCTCTATGGGCGGAGCGTGCTCGTCGTCGAAGCACCGGCACTGAAGGAGACGACATGATCCACAAGACCCCAATCCGCCGCGGCCAGCTCGTCCGCTTCGCTCCCAACGGCCACACCTACCGCGTAGATCGTCGCTCCGAGAACGCGGCCTGGCTCGTGGGCGTCTCAACGCAGGGCGAGCTCTTCATGACAATCGACGAGCACGGCTACCCCATCGACGCGAACAGCTGGGAAGTCGAGCGGGAGGCGGAGTCGTGACCGCGAGCCTCATCGCTGGCGCGCGCAGAGACTACGACAACGGCGCGGGCATCGCGTCTTACCTCACCGATCTCGACGGCCTCCACCGACTGATCCGCGAGCGTCGCGATGCCGGCTACGAGCGGAAGGAGCGGCTGAACGAGTTCCTGATCCTCGGTCACTTCTGGGCGGACACGTGCGGCAACTTCGGCGCGACCACCATCGGCTACCGCTACAGCGAGCCGATCGCCTGGATGCCGGACGCGCTCCCTCGTGTCGTCGAGAGCGAGCGGCTTCTATCGCTTCTTCCAAGGCTCACGATCACGAGCACCTTTCGGCCGCCGCCGCCGACGTCGACTAACCTCTGCTCTGAGTGCGGGCGCGGCTGGACGATCGCGAACTGCCACGACAACGAGGTGCGGTTCGGCCGCAACGACGAGCGCATCTTCCGTCACAAGCGCTGCGCTCAACTGCACGAGGAGCGGGAGTCGCTTCGTGAGCTCCAAGAGATCGCCAGCAACGCCGGGCTCGACCGTGCCGTCCTGATCCCGATCCCAGGAGAGTACGACCGCACGGGACACCGCACCTGGGCGCTGCTCTGCACCCCGTGGGGCGACGTCAAGATCGGCTGGCGGAAGCGCGTAATCAACATCGATTGGACGGACATGGTGGAGCGCGCGGGCGCTGGGCTCGAATACGAGGATCGCGCGCGGGTCAGGTCCGTCTTCGATGGCAACGAGCTCTTCAAGGACGACCAGACAACCAAGGACGCGACGCACGTGCACGCATGGGGCAATGCGAAGGCCGTTGAGTATCTCCGCGCGATCTACGCAGCGGCGAGGGAGCACGGACGATGAGCTTCGGCCCCAAGAACGCCGCCGAGGCCGTCATCTTCGCCGAAGAAGGCTTCCGCGTTCACGTCCAGGTGATGGTGCAGACGCGCCTGAACGAACTCGGCATCACCCAGCGCGAGCTCGCAAAGCGGCTCGGCGTTTCCGATGAGCGTGCGTCGCAGCTGCTCTCCAACGAGGCGCGCCTCACCGTGCGCACCGTCGGCCGGATCTTCCACGCGCTGGGGTGCGAGCCCCGTCTGACATTCGGCCCGGACGTCGAACGCGAACGCCTCGCGACCGCTCTCGAGGATCACACCGAGGAGCAGCGCGCGCTCGTGCGCCTCGCCATCGACGACGACGAGAGCGCCGACGACGAGGAGTGCGGCCGCATCAAAGGACTCGAGGAGGCCGTCGCCTTCATTCGGGAGAGAGCATGAAGACGAAGACGAAGCGCATCAGGAAGCGGACGCCGCGCGAGGTCGCCGCGGAGAAGCGCGGTCACGCCGCCGGCATCACGCACGCGCGGGCGATTCTCGAGGAGCTTTCCGGCAAGTACGAGATCCCCCAGGACGCCTTCGATGCCCTCGACCGGCCCGCCGGCTGTCCGCTCATGGCCAACGAGTGCCCCGAGCACGGGTACGCCCACGGCGAGGAGGCCGACGAACTCCGCAATCGGATCCAGAAGCTCGTCGATGGAGACGACGGCCACGCTCTCGCCGACATCGACCTCAGCCCGGTCGAGCTCGAGGACGCGGTGGACACGCGGTGGCGCGAGCGGCTGCAGGCAATCCTCGACGACGTCGACGCTCGCGACTCGCTCGCGTTCGAGGAGGCGACCGATGGCTGATCCGACCTGGGCCACCGAGCTTCGCAACGCCGTCTTCGCCGCGGGCGACCGGCTCAGCATCGACACGCGCCGGGGGGCGCACGTCGTAGACGTCCTCTCGACCATCGTCGAGCGTGCCGCGATCTTCCAGGCGATGGCGGAGCGCTGCGCGGCCTGCGGAAAGCTCCACGCGGCCGACACGCTCGAATGGGCCCAGAAGCCGCACTCACGTCACCAATGCGTCGACGACGTCTTCGGGAAGGGCTGCGGCGCGATCTGGGTCGACCGCAACGCGCGGCACGCAATGGCGAAGATTGCTGAGGCGCTTGGGGTGGAGCTCGGAGAGCTAACGCCGGACGAGCTCGCGGAGAAGGTGAGGGCGCGGACCGCGCCGCTTGGCCAGGTGGAGACGTTGCGCCCGGAGGTGCTCGCGTTCGCTCACATCATGGAGCAGAAGCTACGTGAGAACGACCACAAGTCGCACTGGAGCGACTGCGCGCCGAGTTGGCTGCTCGGGCGATTGCGCGAAGAGACCACCGAGTTGGCTGGTGCCATCGGCAGCGGATACAAAAGCCCCGAGCACATCGGCAGAGAGGCCGCCGACGTAGCGAACTTCGCGATGATGATCGCGGACGTCGCTGGAGCGCTGAAGGCCGAGCGCGCAGCCCCCGCCGCCGACGCGCCCGCGGCCCCCGAGCCGTGCTGCGAGACGACGGAGCGGATGAACGTCTGCGCTCGGCCGCTGGGACACTCTGGCGAGTGTGCGGAGACCCCCGAGCCGGCGCCGGAGGTGGCCGAACTGCTCAAGCTCGCCGACTCGATGGGCGACGGACACGGCCCGTTGAACGTGACGATCCGCAGACTGGCCGCCGCCCTGCGCTCGTCGGAGGACCGATGCGACAAGCTGCGTGCTCAACGCGGCAGGGGCGTCGAGGTTGAGCGGCAGCTGAAGGAGGCCCGCGCCGCCCTCGAAGCCGCCGAAGGTGAGCGCGACGTCTACGCGCGCCGCGTCCAGGAGCTGATCAGTCAGCCGCCTCTTGAGGCCGCCAAGAAGCGAATCGCATCCCTCGAATCCGACAAGGCTACGCACCTGATCTGGCTCAACGATCGAGACCGAAAGATCGAGAGTCTAGGGGCCGCCCTCGAAGCCGCGGAGGCGCGGGCCAGCCGTGCCGAGACCAGCATCCTTCGCGTTTGCCAAGCGATTGGCTGCGTCTACCAGGCCGAGGGCCACAACGACGCACCTGCCGACGAGGCGACAATCCTCGACCACATCGAGCAGCTTTCGGCAGATGCCGGACAGCAGCGAGAGCGAGCCACCACGGCCGAGAAGGAGCGCGACGCCGCCCTCAAGAGCGCCACCGAGTGGGAAGAGCGCGCGCGGGAGGCGGAGGCGGCAGCGGCCAAGCTCGAGGGCCCGACCAATGGCGTCGAGCGCGGAGAGGACCCGACGGGCTTCGAAGACGACACGCCCAACCTGCTCCGTGACGCCGAGTCGGCGGCCAAGAGCTGCGAGGCCGGCGGCTACCTGCGGTCGGCCGGCGTCATCCGGAAGCTCGCGGCGGCGCTCCAGGTGCGAGCGCGCTCGCCACAGGAGCCGGTGTTCCTTCCGAAGTGCCCGCATCCGGAGGTGCTCGGCGCGACGCGCGAGCATGGCGGCGGCGAGCTCGGTCCCGGCGTCACCGCGCGGATGATGCTGTGGCTCGCCGACTGCGTGGTGGTGCTCGATGGGCGGATTGATCCGCTCGAGAAGGCGCGAGGTGGTCGGTGAGCCGCCTCGATGAACTTCGGCGCGCGAACTTCGAGCGAAGCATTGCGTTCCGGTACCGCGCGTTCGACATGCGTGTGTCGCCGCCGGTTGCGTTCCGCGCGCCCGAGCCACTAAACGACGCCGAGCGTGCCGAGCTTGACGAGCTTCACCGTCACGGACGCAAGGATGTCATCGGCTTCCGCCGCAAGTCGTGGCTCCGACTGCGAGGCGCACGATGAGCCGCTCCAAGCACGAACGGAAGCAGCCGCTTCACAAGCGCTACCCGGGCCGGTGGGCGATGCGATCCATTGTCTACACGCCCAACGGTTCGCGACTCGAAGTTGTCGGGCCGACGGTCGAGCCTGTCGGCCGGCTCCTGATCGCGTTGATGGCGACGCCGTCGAGCAAGTTGGACCCGGCGCTCGCCGTCGAATGTGAGCAACTCGCGGAGAAGCTTTTGCCGCCCAGGAAGAAGGGGAGCGCCGAGGGATGACCACCCTGCCGCTCAGCGAGGAAGAGATCGCGCACGAGGCCGCGCAGCTGACCGATCGGGACGTCGCACGACGGATCGAATCGATCGACGTGCGCATAGAAGAGTCGACCGACGAAGACGACTTGAAGCTCGCGACGGACTACCGCGTGACGCTCGAGGCGCTGAAGGAAGCGCGCGCCTGGGTTCGACGGCTCCGAGACAACAGGATCGTCACTTGCGTCTACTGCGGACACGCGTATCCGCCGGGATCGGAGACCCACGGCGCGGAGGTGCTGAAGGAGCACATCCGCAGCTGCGAGAAACACCCGATGCGCGAGATCGAGCTCGCGCTGAAGGACGCTCGCGACGCACTCAACCGCGACCGCACCGGGCTCGCCCAAGGCCTCGTCGAGGTCGTCGCGCGATGCCGCGCCACGTACTGGGTGACCGAGGGCCGCGGCTCGTACGAGTGGGACGACGATCGCTACAAGGCCGAGACGCACGTCGCGCTGACGGAGGTCGTCGCGATTGCGTCTCGTGCGCTCGGAGCGTCCGGGACGCTCGCCGGCGAGGAAGTTCTCAAGGCGGATGAGGCACTGCGAAAGGCGCAGGCGGAGCTGGACGCTGGAGGAACTCGATGAGAGCGCTCTCGCTTTGGCAGCCTTGGGCGCACGCGGTAGTTCACCTCGGCAAGCGCATCGAGAACCGCGAGAAGTGGACGAGCTGCAACGTCCGCGGGCCGTTCCTGATCCACGCGGCGCTGGGCGTTGGGACACGCCGGCAGTTCCACGACGCTGCGGAGCGCACCCTGGATACGGTCGACGAGGCCGCCGGAGAGCGCTTTCGCGACGAGCACCTCGACATCACCACCATCAAACGGCAGGCGCTCTGGCTCCCGCGCCCGAGTCTCCTCCGGGGCGGCATCATCGGAGCGGCCGAGGTCGTCGACGTCATCAAGTCCGCGCAGGACATGGCCACCTACGAGCTCAGCCAGACGATCTACCCGCACCATTACAAGCGCGTCGAGCTCGATCAGCGCCGGTGGTGGTTCGGTGGGTTCGCGCTCATCCTCAGCAACGTCATTCCGCTCCAGTTCCGGCCGCTCGGCGGGAAGCAGGGCTGGTTCGACGTGCCGGAGGCGGAGCCGATCATGCGCGACGGACGGCTCGCCGGCGTGAACTGGAAGGGATCAGCAGCGGCATGAACTTCAATGAAGAGAACTTCGACCGCATCCGCGCCGACCGACTCGCGCTCGCCAAAGAGGTCGGCCGCGACGGCTACAACGGCTCGACCTGGGTGCAGGCCAAGAAGCTCGCGGCCCGCATCCTCGAGGAGGAAGGCGCCCTTCCCAACGACGAGATGCGCGACTTCGAAGAGGAGAAGAATCGCGACGGGAAGATCATCGGCATTGCTCGGTCCTTCGGCAGCGACGTTCACGTGCTCGGCGATCGCGCCAGCGGCGCCGCTTTCTCGTCGCCGGACGAGAAGACAGCGCTGCATCGATACATGCTATGGCGCCTCTTCGATCCGATGCTCGTCGCGCCTGGAGCGGAGCGATGGGTGAATTTCGTCATGCTCAATCCGAGCACCGCGGACCATCAGAAGCCGGACAAAACGATCTCTCGCTGCGTCGGATTCGCGAAGCTGTGGGGCTACGACGGGATCGTCGTGACGAACCTGTTCTCTTGGCGGTCCACCGATCGCTCGGTGCTCCCCGACGTCGACGATCCAGAGGGTGACGCGAACGAGGTGAACATCACCCTGATTCGCTCCGTCGGCCGATGCGCGGCGCTCGTGGTCTGCGCTTGGGGCAACGATGGCTACCTCCGCGGCCGAGCTGGGAAGGTGACAGGGGTCCTTCCTTCGGCGAAGTGCTTTCGCATCACGAAAGAGGGGGCACCCGAGCACCCGCTTTACATGCCGGCGAAGCAGGAATTGCGAGCGTGGCCGTGAACACCTTCGTCCAAGACTTCGGCGCCGAGCTCGAGCGCATCCTTTGGCCGACGGTCGCTGTTAGCGCGCTTGTGGCTGCCGTCCTCCTACTTGCTTGGTGGGGCAGCGACTGGCGGGAGCGCCGGCGCATCGCGATGGTCCTCGCCAAGTACGAAAGGCGGAAGCCGTGACCAAGCCCACGAAGGTGACCGCCGGCGACGTCCTCGACGCGATCCGTGTCTCGTTCAACTCGCGAGAATACGCGGTACTCGCGAATGTGCGAAACGGCACCGGCTACGCCCAGAAGCGGGAGCGGTACGCCGACGCGCTCGCACTATCGCTCTGGCCGTCGAAAGGCATCGAGCTTCACGGCTTCGAGATCAAGGTCGCCCGGTCGGATTGGCTCAACGAACTCAAGGATCCGGAGAAGAGCCACGAGATCGGACGATTCTGTCATCGCTGGTGGGTCGCGGCTCCGCCCGGCGTGGTGAAGCTGGAAGAGGTTCCGACGCAGTGGGGCTATCTCGAGGTGACGGAGAAGCGCACGGCGCGGAAGGTTCAGGCGCCGCTCAGAGAGACGGAGGCTTGGACGGTCGGCTTCGTCGCGTCCGTGTTCCGGTCCTTCGCGGAGCAGTGCATCGCGCGGAGCGAGGCCGATCGGATGGTCGCCGATGCAACGAAGCGGTTCGCGGACGATGCGTCGAAGGCGTGGGACCTTGAGCGCCAGCTCGATAGCAAGAAGCGCGACCTCGAAACGCAGGCTCAGCACCACGCGCACTACCGCCAGGGCATCGTTGCGTTCGAGCAGTCGTCTGGGCTCACGCTGCAACAGAGCTACAACTGGGACCTCGGTAAGGTCGGAACGATCGTTGCCATGCTCATGCGAGGCGATAAGGCGCTCGACGAAGCAATGGCCTCCGCCACGTCCGCCTCCGAGCGGTATCGCGAGCTCGCCGAGGAGCTGAAGACGCTGCGCGAGCGGATCGGCCGGGTGAAGGCCTCAGGCGATGCGGAGGACGCAGCAGAATGAGCACTGAAGAGAAGCCCACCCGCTGGGGCGCCTGCCACGTCGACGCCGACGACGGCTTCCGATGGATCCGCGAGTCAAAGGACGAGGCGATCGCCGCAGCCCGCGCCGAGCTCGGACCGGTGCCGCTCCTGCTTCAAGGATTCGCGCCGGCGAAGCACGCCGACATGTTCAGCACGTGGCGCGTCGTGGAGGACTTTCAGGAGCGAGTCAGCGAAGAGTGCGGGCTCGACGTCGAGGTTTCGAAGGAGGCTGAGGCTGCGCTCGATGAGGTTCTCGGCGCGTGGGCGAAGAAGTGGGTGCGGGCTGAGCTCTGCCGGTTCGTGGGGGAAACGGAGCGGGTTGAACTGTGAGCCACCCGCTGGACGCACTCATTGACGAGATCGCCGACCGTGTGGCTGCTCGGCTCCCGAGGGCTGCCGTGTCGGACTACGTCGGCGAGGAAGAGCTCGTCGCGCTGCTCGGCTCACGCGAGAAGGCAAAGCGCCTCATCAAGAGCGGGCAGATCGCCGGCTCCGTGGTAGGAAGGCGCGTGATGGCAGAGCGCGATTCGCTCCACGCCTTCCTTCGATCGATGCGGCCGAAGCAATCGGAACCCGAGCCCGAGCAAGAAACCGAGGCGCAGAAGATCGCCAAGGCTCGGGAGCGGGCGGGGCTTCGTGTTGTCGGAGGTGGACGGTGAAGCGTCGGCTCGGCTCGGTGAAATGGGAGAAGGACCATTACGTGATTCGCGTGACGATCGCGCGGAAGAAGAAGTCGCAACCGATCCACCTTCCGAAGGGTGTGAGCGAAGAGGCGGCGTGGGAGGAGGCGGCAACGCTGACGCTCGCGGCGCGCCGTGGCGAGCTTCGCAGCGTGAGCGGGGCGACTCGACGCGACACGGTCTTCATGTGGTTCTCGAAATGGTTCGATCAGCGCAAGGCCGCTGGGATCGCCGGCGTCGACAAGGAACGCGGTCGCGTCATGAAGTGGATCAAACCGATCGCCAAGCTCCGTATGGTCGACGTCCAAAAGAAGGATCTCGAGAAGCTCGTGGCCGGCTTGGACGCAGCGGCAACCGCACACGCGGCCGCGGAGAAGCGAGGCGAGCGCCCGAAGCTCGACACCATGTTGTCTTGGAAGAGCGCGGTGAACGTCTGGAGCTTGGTGAAGAAGGGCTTCGCCGACGCCGTGAACGCCAAGCGCGAGGAGATGCGCTGCCTCTCAGAGGACCCGGCGAAGGACGTGCGCGGCCCCGACCACGGGGACTCGAAGCTCCGCACCATCATGTCACCGGCGCGCTTCCTGGCGTTCGTCGCCGCCCACGACGTTCCGATCGCGTGGCGCCGTGCGCTGACCTTGGCCATCTACACCCAGGCTCGGCAGTCGGAGCTTCGCGGGGTCCGCGGGCGCGATATCCACGTCGACGAGCTCTACATGGAGCTCCATGAGACGCTCGACGCCGAGGGCGTCGCTGACTCCACCAAGACGGGGCAGGGGAGGCGCATCGCTATCGAGCCGGCTCTCGTACCGCTTCTGAAGGCGATGAAGGTCGCGCCCAACCAGCGCGCGTTCGAGCTCCCAGATGACCGCCACATGGCCCGCGGGATGCGCCGGTGGCTCTCCAAGCTCGGTCTCGACGACGGTGACCTATCCCGCTCGGCGACGCGCGCAGCGCTCACCTGGCACGACCTGAGGGGCACTGGTTGCACCTGGCGGGCGATCCGAGGCGACAACCCGTTCGAGATCCAGGCGGGGGCAGGACACGAGCGGTTCTCGACGACAGAGCGCTACATTCGGATCGCTGGCGCCCTGAAGGCCGGCTTCAAGAACGTGTTTCCGAAGCTTCCGCCAGAACTGGTCGGGCCGGCGAGTGGGACAGGACTTGAGCCAGATGGCACCCGAGGTCGTCGTACGATTGGCAGGGATCGTAGGCCTCGGCAGAGAGTCGGGGAGGTGGGATTTGAACCC
>JABFXY010000023.1 GCA_013361525.1 Polyangiaceae bacterium
CGACCACACAGGGGTCGCGGGGCATCGAATCGCGCTTTAGTGCGACTTGGTTACGGCGTGCGGACCGTCACCTGGAGGCGGTAGTCTAACTGTGCATTCACGCCCGTGATCGAACCCGATCGTCGAACCTGAACATAGTACGTTCCCGCAGCAAGGTTGTGCGCGCCGCTGTCGAGGGGACTTGCACCCGAGCCGTCGATCTTTGGGCAGTTTCCACGGCCGTCGTTGTCGTCGTCGACCAGCTGCGTCATCGCCGCCGAGTACAACGTCAGTCGGGCGTTGATTCCGTTCGATTCACAAGTCTCTGCCGCGCTGCCTTCGATGACCTCCGCGCGGATCGATGACCCGGCTGGCACCGTAACGGCGTACCAATCGTCGTCCGTATCGACTTGATGGCCACCGAACACGAAGACGTCGGTCCCGCCTCCCAGATTCGCGGATGCTTGGGCGAGAGTATCGTTCGGCTCGGTTTCGCTGCCTGTATCGCCTTGGAACTTCACGGCGAGGCGATATGCCGCGATCGTCGCGTCGTTGTTATATTCAATGACACGAATGTAGTAGGTGCCCGCGGGCAAGAACCTCACGAAGGCCGAGCAGGTCGAGATACCACCATCGTCGATTGAGCTGTCGGATGAGACGGCGGTGCCCGTTGAATCCGTGATGAACATGTTCGTGTCCATCCCGGAGCAATCCGACCCGGAGGCTCCGAACGTCTCGATGCGAACGACGGAGTCGGTCGCGACGGTCATTCGGAAGGTGTCCTGATCGCCTACGACGGGGATCGCACCGCCGATGACAATGTCGCCCGTGATCTGAACCGGATTAACATCGGCTTCCGCGGTCGTTCCGTTCGGCTCGACCTCGTTTGTGACGCCCTCGCCCTGACAAGTCGCCGAGCAACCGTCGCCCGGAACCACGTTGCCGTCGTCGCACGTCTCCGGAGCATCAATGAACGTGTCTCCGCAAACGGGGATGCGCGTGCAGTCGGTATTGCAGGTTGCTCCGCCGTCGCACTCCTCGAAGCCCTCGACAGCGCCGTTGCCGCACACGGCGGTGAACGTGACGCCGACTCGATAGCCGGGGATAACGGTATTCGATCCGAAGTCGATCACGCGCACGTAATAGGTGCCCGGCGGGAGCTGCCGCGCTCCAGCGTCGTTCGTCGCGTTGATCATCGAGCAGCTGGAGATCCCGTCTTCGTCGTCCGACGCCAGCACTGTGGTGCCGTTGGTTCCGCGGAGTTCGATGACGGTATCGATGCTCGACCCGCATGCCGTTCCGGTCGGATCGAAGGTTTCGAGCCGGACGTCGGTCACCGAGGTTGTGGTGAAGGACCAGAAGTCGAGATCCGTCCCTGGGTTGACGGCGCCGCAGTTGACGTTGCCTGGCACGTTGAGCGCAGTTGCGGTGCCCGACGCATCGTTTGGCTCGACCTCATTGTTGCACTCGATCTGGCAGTTCGGGCCACACCCGTCTCCCGCCACGACGTTGCCGTCATCGCATGTCTCTCCGGGATCGAGATCTCCATCCGCGCAAACGGCGTTGTCGATGGTGACGGTCAGACCATAATCAAAAGTGTCACTCGCGTTGAACGTCGAGGCGTCCACGACGACATAGTACGTCCCTGGCTGCAGCAGTCCGGTCGTCGCGAGGGAGCACCAGTTGGCCGGCTTGTCATCGTTCGAGACGAGCTGCACGCCGGTTGAATCGAAGATGCGAATTCGCGAGTCGATATTGTTACCGGTGCAGGTTGTCCCAAGAATGCCATCGATCGTCTCCGCGACGATGCTTCCAGGAACAGTCAATGTCACCGAGTAGTGATTCGAGTCGCCTGCCGGGTTGACGAAACCGTAAACGACGCCGCCGACTTGATGCGTATCGAATACGTCAGCCGTCGCGTCGGTGTTGTTGGGCTCGGTTTCGCAGCCCGGTTCGACCGCGCACGTCGAGGAGCAGCAATCGCCAGCCGCGATGTTCGCATCGTCGCATGCCTCGGTTCCGGCCATGACGCCGTCGCCGCAGGTCGTCGCGCAGACGCTGGGGCTACCGGAGCAGTCGTATCCGTTCTCCTCGGCGCATGCGGCGCTGCAACCGTCACCGTCCGCCAGGTTGCCGTCGTCACACGACTCCGTTCCGGCAACGACGCCGTCGCCGCAGCTCGTCATGCACGTGCTGGGCTCACCCGCGCAGGAGTAGCCGATCTCGACATTGCAGTCGGCTGCACAACCGTCCGCCGCATTGGTGTTCTGATCGTCGCACTCCTCCGCGCCGAGTGCGATGAGACCGTCGCCGCAGGTCGCGGTGCAGACGCTGGGCTCGCCTGCGCAGGAATAGCCCGACTCTTCGGCGCATTGCATGTCGCAGCCGTCGTTGGCGACATCGTTGCCGTCGTCGCACGCTTCGGCGCCGGCAAGAATGCCGTCACCGCAGTCCGTCATGCAGATGCTGGGCTCGCCGGCGCAGTTGTAGCCGGTCTCGACGACGCAGCTTGCATCGCATCCGTCATCCGCGTCCGCGTTCCCGTCGTCGCAGCCTTCGCTGCGAAGGACGACCCCGTCGCCGCAGATGGGAGCGCACTCGCTGGGCTCCCCGGTGCAATCGTAACCTGTCTCGACCGCACAGCTCGCGCTGCAGCCATCGTTGTCAGCGGAGTTACCGTCGTCGCATGCTTCGTCGGCTTCGAGCGCGCCGTTACCGCACTCGGCTCCACCGCCTCCGCCGCCGTCTCCACCCTGGCCGCCGGTGCTCGGCATGCCACCTTCGCCACCGGTGCTCGGGTTTCCGCCCGTGCTCGGTGTCCCCCCGTCGCCGCCGCTTCCCCCGCCGCCCGTCTCGCTACCGGCCGAACCACCCGTCCCGGTGTCGTCGCCGCAAGCTACGATGAAGAGCCCGGCGATGAGCGCCGGCATCCATATTCTCCGCATAAAGCCTCCTTGCGACCCACGAACATTCGCCGGCGCAATGGTACGCGTTGTCACTCGAAGGCACGCCAGACGCAAGGCGAAACTCAGCATGGCGCAGCGAGCCAAGACGATGAAGTCAGGGCGCCGTCACGATTGACATTCGTTATGGCGTGGGCGGCGCTTTACGTTCCTACGTGAATTGAACGAGCGTACTTGGCGCACCGCCGAAGAACGACGCGTCGCAGTTACTCTGCGAGTCCCCCCAATGCTCCGCTCGCGCGTCGCTGCTCTCTTCGTCATGTCCGTCGTCACCCTCGCCTGCGGCGATTCCGACGCCACCGGAGGCGGTGGCTCGACTTCCTCGACCCCATCCACCGGTGGGTCCCAAGCAGGCGGCCAATCGAGCGACGGCGGCAACGGCAACGAAGGCGGCTCCCCAGCCCAGGACTGGTGGCGTCCCGCCCCTGGTGAAGCCCGCGATTGGGATTGGCAGATCACCGAGCCCTACGACACGTCGGCGCCGCGCGTGATGTACGACCTCGACTTGTTCGACCTCGCGACTGCCGGCTCGTACCTCGAATACCCGGATGGCCACACCATCGACGTCCCCGAGGGCCCGCTCGCGGGCACAATCGACGAGCTGCATGGCCGCGAGCCCCCGGCGATCGTCATCTGCTACGTCGATACGGGCGCGTTCGAGCACTACCGCCCAGACGCGGTCGAGTTTCCTGGGTATCAGCCTGAGCTCAACGCGATCCCGAATCGCCCAACAGCGCCCGAAAACGGCTCCGTCATCGGATGGGATACAGGTTGGGACGGCGAGCGCTGGCTCGACATCCGCGCTTCGTCTCGTAATGCATTCACGCCCATCATTTGGGCCCGGCTCGATCTCGCGGTGCGTCTCGGTTGCGACGGCGTCGAGCCCGACCAGAACAACCCGCTCGACAACGATCCCGGCTTCGACGTCTCACTCGAGGATCAAATTGGTTATTACGAAGAGGTTGCGGCCGCCGCACATGCGCGCGGCCTCTCCGTCGGAATGAAGAACGGCCACGACCAACCCGGCGCTGTCGAGGCGCTGGTCGACGATTTCGATTGGGCGCTACCCGAAGAGTGTATCGAATACGACGAATGCGATAAGCTGACGCCGTTCATCGAGGCGGGTAAAGCCGTGTTCGCGGTCGACTATCAGGGATCGGTCGACGACGAGGTAGCCGCCTGTGGTGTTCACGCAGCGCTCGGGTTCGACGGGTTGATCAAGGACGAGCCGCCGTCTGGGGCATATCGACGGCAGTGCAATCCTTGAATTCCTGGCAGCCGAGCACGAGATCTGCCTCCGATTGAATGATCCAACCCCACCGAAGGCTGCGTTCCTGCTCGGCGTGTCACTTCTTCCCTAACTGAACTAGGGTCCGTCGCCCTTCGATGTCCTCGCGCCTTTGGAAGACGCTGGTCGTGGCTGCGACCGCGGCGATCGCGGTTCAATCGTATTTCGTGGCGAAGCTCTCTCGGGTGCACACCGCGGTGACGGTGCTCACGCCCTACGTCGCGCCGTCGGACGAGCTCTGCGTCGAGTACACGGTTCGAAAGGGACAACGCGAGACCGAGGATGTGACGATCTGCGAGCGCGTTCCCGCTGATAGTCCGGTCGGGACACCGATTGCGATGCAAGCGGAGCTCGACGGGCCCGACCTCAACCGTCCGCGTAACCCGCTCGATCCGACCGCGAACAGCGTGGTGGCATTCGAGGTACCGGTGCGAAGCCTCGCTGGGCGGACGCTATCGCGAGCGTGCGCCCTCCTGAGCGGGGTAGCCGCCATTCTGCTCTTCGTCCTGCTGGTCGCGCGAAAGCTCCAGCCTATGGTGCGCAACCGCGGAGTGGGCGGCCAGGGCATCGTCGAAAAGGGCGTTTGGGCGCTCGCCGTGCCGATTGGCTCGTTCCTGCTGGCCAAGGCGGCGGTACATCCGATCGCGGCGGCGCTCGGCGTCGGCGGCAGTGTCGAGCTCACCATCTGTTCGGTCGCGCTCACCATTGCTGTGATCGCCGGCGGAAGATGGCTCGCGGGGCCGGCGCGTCCGACGACGCTGGTCGGACGCCTCACGCCGCGCGACGACAAGACCGTCGACTACCGGGCCGCGATGCGTCCGGCGGCAGCAAGCTGGAGCGAGGTCGCTGGCGCCATCCGCCGCAATGGTCTGCAGGTCGCGGAAGATGGCAGCACGTTGCGCGTTTCGTACCGCCTGTGGGCGCGCAATCGTGAAGCGGACGTGCAGCTATCGAATACCGACGCCGACCATATCGGTCTTCGATTCAATGATTCCGCTTTGCTCGGACGCACCCTCGACGCAATGGTGCCCGTCGTCGGGCCGAGCCGGCTCGAAATTACAATCGATCGCGAGCGCTTCGAATACGTCATCGATGGGCCGGCGGAGGCCCGGCGGTTCGTCGATGAGTTCCGCGCAGCGCAGTTGGCCGACCGCACGCCGGTGGAGGCGTCAGGGACATAAATGACTCCGTGTAATCTCCGCATCATCTTCCCCAAACCCGGTTTCTTCATCACCGACGTTCCCCTGTTCATCACCCTCGACGGCCGGCCGCTCTACGAAGGTGGTTTTACCTCTGGCTTCGATACGACCGTCGCTGTTTACCAAGGGCCGCACGAGCTCACGACTCGGATCGAGCTCGGAGCCTTCCGTCGAACCCGCCAATACAACTTCGTCATCGACGGCGGTGCCGCATACCGATCTGCGCCGCAGAGCTACGTCGCCCGGTTGAGCTACAGCCGTTTCTGGGGCAACTTCGCGCGGAAGCTCGAGCTCGAGCAGGCGTGAGCGGTGCCTGCGACACATCGCGGGCGACGCCGTGCATCATGATGCTGTCGTCAGGAAGAGGGATCGAAATCTGTCGCGTGCCTGGTCACTGGACCGTTGACGGACCGTCCTCAGCGCACGTACCGTCCATCGTAGAGCTGGGTCAAAAGCGAGGTCGAGTCTCCGAAAGGAACTCGGTACGTACCGTCGGACTGCGTTGCATTCGCTTCGTGTTCCGCCGTCGCCCCCTCGGGGGTGTTCGTCGCTCGCCTCAGCTCTTTTCCTTTTTGTCAGGGGGATTCCAGTGCCGAACCACTTTGGTTTCGCGGCAATCGCGACGATCAATGCCGCAACGATTCAGAACCTCCTACGAGTGCTCCGCCGTGGCCCGGCCATTCCCGTTTCCCTTGCCGGGGAGCTTCAGATCATCAGCCTCGGCGTCCGTTACGAGTTCTTCGTCGGCGACCCCACGGTCGAGCTGAGAAGCGGTCGCGATTTCGCCCTGATCTCGCTGCCCCTGACCGGCGCAATCCGCGAGACGGTGAATGGCGAGACAGTGGAAGGTACCGTCCAGGTCAACCTCCGCATCGCCGTCGCCGTTCGCGTCGACCTCTCGGCGACCGGCCTGAGCCTGAATCTCGATACTGCGAATCTCAATGTCATCGAGGTGAGCGCGACTCAGAACAGCGGTCCACCGCTTCGTTTGCCCGGGCTACTCTCCGGCGCCGGAAGGGGCATCATTCAAGCGGAGCTCAGATCGCGCCTCGGCAACGTCATTCCGCCTCTCGCCCCGGACGTCTTCGGCCCGGTCCTCACCGCGGTCTCGGTGATCGGCTTGCGAATCCGCGTTCCTCGTGAGGGGGAACCCGCGGCGATGCGCGTCATCATGCTCGATGACGCGCTCGCCATTGGTCTCGATCTGGAGGGCACCGCCTCGGCGACGCCATTCCGCACGATTGGCGACGCGGCCGCAGTCGTCGACACCACGGGCGGGATGTCGATGTCCGCCGCCGTCCACCCGCAGGTATTGTGGGCGGCCCTCACGGTCACCGAGGGAATCATCGAAACGCAAGCGTGGCTCAACGCGGGTGTGCGCGTCGATGCTCTGCGCTTCGAGCTCGAGCCCACGTCGATACACCTGACTGGGAATGCTCAACAAGGTGATCTCGGGGGCGGTTTCTCGCTCCGCATCCGTCCCAACGTTTCAGGCGGACGAATTGGCTTCGAGCTGTATGACCTCCAGATAACGGCATTGCCGTGGTGGGTATACGTCGTCTCGGCCATCGCCACCGCGATCTTTCCGGCCGTGGTGCCCCCTACCGTGGTGTCGGTCGTCGACAGCATCGAATGGAACCTCCAGGTGCAGCTTCAACGGACGCTCAGCTCCGTGACAGCACCCGGCAGCGTCACGTTCACCCTGCCAGACGTGCCCTATCCTCGCGTGACGTTCCGCACGAATCGCATGCTCGCGAGCTCGGAAGGGCTGTTTGCGACATCCATGATCACCGCAGGCTGGGCTGCCGCGTCGTGGATCGATGGCCCGGGGAGCGTTTCGGTCGAGTCACTCGGGCCGGTGCGTTACCAGCTCCGCTTCGCGGAACGGCTGATACTTCCCCGCGATACGAGCGTGCGCGTGCGGTGGACGCTGCTCGAGAGTCGATCCGGCGCGACGCTCGCCGTTCAGGATCGTGGCGGCCTCGAACCCGGCGCCACGGAGCTCCCGTTCGACGTGTCGAATCCCGCGTGGCGCACTTTTACGAGCTATCGCATCCAGTGTCGCGTCTACCGTCCGGTGCTTTCACAAACGGAGGAGCTGTTCCAAGAGGAGAAGACGCTCACCGTCTCCGACCGGCTCGATCGCGGTCGGCCGTTCGTGCGTTGGCGACATAGCGTCTACGTCCCGAACGTACGCGTCTCCTACGACCAGGGGCGACGCGTCGACCAAATCCTCGGCTACGACTCCGTCGTGCGGCAATCGAAGATTCATCGCACGGCTTATCCTGGTCGGTGCCGGTTCGCGACGCAGTATTCGTCCCACGTCCGCTTCGACGGCACACCCGATCGGCCGATGCTCGAGTACCTCGACACCCTTCCTTTTCCCGTCGAAGAGCTCCCGCAAAATCGTCGACAAGTTTGCGACTATTGCTTCTTTGGCGGACCTGACAAGAACGTACCCAGGATCTAGCGCGGCCGGCCGCCACGGCAAAGGCACCCCCGGACACCAAGCGCAGCGCTGCGCACGAAGCGCAACGCCGGCGGCGCATGATCGCCCGGTTTTCCGGGCAATTGCGTCGCTAGCTCGTGGCACGGGGGCTGCTGACGAGCACCTCCATGGCCGACAATCCGGAGATGGTGAAGCGCGCCTCGAAGCTCATTCGAGCCGGGGAAATCTCGGACATGGATCAATCGGATGAGGGCTTGAGGGCGGGCTTCAAGAACAACAAGGCCTACAAACCGCATATCCCGAGCGACTCCGGTCTGACGGTTGGGCACGGCCACGATCTCGGACAGTCGACGCCCGAAGAGATCGACGCGTTCTATGGGCCTTCCGGTGTGGGCTCGGGTGCCGGCAGCGATTACGGCCCCCAGGGGGAGATCTTCACGAAAGATGAGCGGGACATTCTCAAGAAGTTCGCCGGCAAGCGGGTGATCGCGAAGAAAAAGGACATCAAAGCGGCGCTCAAGGTTACGAAGACGATCACGCTGACGTACGAGGAAGCGGTCGAGGTATTCGAGCGCAAGCTCCTCCCACGCAAGGGTATCGAGCCG
Organism: Polyangiaceae bacterium; assembly: GCA_013361525.1. GTDB lineage: Bacteria > Myxococcota_A > Polyangia > Polyangiales > Polyangiaceae > Xiheicaenibacterium. The sequence goes on from JABFXY010000023.1 coordinate 8,484, forward strand.
GCGAGAGAGGCGTTTCCGGGCTTCGACGACCTTCCCCCATTGCAACAAGCGGCGATCGTCGACCGGGTTTATATGCGCGGCACCGGCGTTTCCGAGCTCGAAAAGTCGCGGGGTGGCGAGCAGATGCTGGTCGACCTGAAGGCCGCCGTCTTCGAGCGAAATACGCAAAAGGTGTATGCCGCGATCCAACAGATGGAGCAATTGCACACGAAGAGGGCGACCATCAAGCGAGCCCGCGTGCGGAGCGAGATGGCGCTCGAGGGTTATCTGCAAACGACGAGGATCACGCACCACTGAGCGCGCGGGCGCCAGCCTCTCAAAACGTGCCGTAAACCGTCGCGCCGAGACCCGTAAACGAGACATTCACCTTTGCGGTGTCAGCCGGCTTCGACGGGCTTCCGTCGCCGACGATGATCATCGTCACGCCGGCGCTCGTGGCGGCCGCGCCGACGATCCACGCGGCGATGTTCCATGGTGCGAGGTCTTTGGCGTCCTCGCTCGCCGCGATCGCCGTCGCGTCGCAATCGGTGTGTGAAGGACCATTGCATCCTTCGTCGATGGTCTGCTCTTTCGCCATCATGATGCCGCCGGTTATGGCCGCGCCCGCGAAACCGACGAGGCCTAGCGCGGCGAGGCCGATGCCGGTCGCGCGGACCGGACCGACCGCGGCGGGTGCGTCTTGCCCGAGATCCACAGGGCCGATGCTGGATGGGCGCATCACGCCGAGCGACATCGTTTTGCCCTCGCCCTCGCCGAGGCGCAGGTCGTATCGGCGCACGAGCTCATCCGGCGGCGTGACCGTGACCACGTGATTCACGGCCGGATCCACCTCGACGGGCGAGCCGACCTCGACGACCTCTCCATCGATCTCTACGCGGGTGGTCTTTTCGGCACCGGCGGGCAATCGAAGCGTGAGCTTCGCGAGGCGTGGCTTGAGCCGTTTGATGGCTGCGCGAACACCAAATAGGCTCGGGCTGTTCGGCGGCAACGTCTTTTCGGCGTCTCGCCAGAGCGTGATCGCCTGGCGAAACAGGCCGCGCGCCTCGTAACACGCGGCGAGACCTTGCAGCGGGCCGGTCGCGCGGGACCTCGCGTAGCTCTGATCGAACAGCGCACACGCGGTCTCATAATCGCGCTTGTCCATCGCGTCCCATCCGCGATCGAACAGCTCCTCCGGCGTCTCTGCGTGAGCGATGATTGGCAAAGCGACGATCACCGACGTCACAAGCAAGCTCGCAATCGCCCGCGTCACGGACATGCCTCCCAATCCGGCTCGTCGGCGCCGACGAACATGTCTTTGCCGAGATGGATGAAAAGGTGGTCGCCGTTGCAATCCGGAGCGGAGCCTTCCGACGGCGCTTCGTCGAACGGCATGAGCATCTTCACACCCGGGAAGCAGCTCGCGCCGTCGAGCATCGGAGGCGTCTCGTTGGTGTCGGCAACCATTGCGTAGACGTCGTCGAGACGGCCGTAAAAGAACCCGCTCGTCGTGTCGAACGCTGCACCGACGATCGTCGGGCCGAGGCCCTTCGAAAGCTTCGCCCCGCCGCATTCGATCGAGCACGCTTGCTCGCCGCCGACCCAGACACCCGCGTCTTTGCCGTCCAGGTGATTCAAGAAGAAGCGCGCGGCGATGTGCGTCCACGCATCTGCGGGGATTGCCATGTTCGCGGTACACCCGCACAACACGCCACCCGCATAGAAGCGAAACTCGGGATGCAGCTCTCCTGTGTCGAGGGTGCGGACGACGAGCGCATAGCCGTCGGAGCTCACCGTGTTCAGCCGGGACAAGACGAACTGATCGCCGGGCACGGGGACCGCGCCTGACGGCCGAACCCAAGCGCCGATCGTGATCTTGTCGTCGACGTCGAGGCCGTCATTCTCCTGGTTCGTGACGCTGAGGAACTGGCCGCCGGCGAAGATCATCGACGAGTCGTCGCAGGCCGCGTTCCCACCGGTCAACGGCGGCTCGCCGCCCGTCCCGTCGACACCGCCGGTAGAGGAAGCACCGCCGTTGCCGATCGCGATCGATCCACCTCCGCCGTCCGATGCGTCTCCGCCCTGGCGGTCGGCCTCGGCATCGAGGTCCAGGACCGCAACGCAACCGCTCGCGAACAGCGGAAGGAAGAAAGTGCGCCCAACCATCTAACGCCTTTCGTCGAACTTCGGCCGTGCGCGCGCGTACCCCGATGTCGCCCGTGGAGGAGTGCCTGGTGTCGTGCGTCCCGAGCGTGCGGGCGCGGACGTTTGCGGCGGCGCGACCATCGCCTTCGCGGCATCCGTCGTCGCGATCGAGGCCGCGGTCGACGAGCCGAGAGCCGACGCCGCTTTGTCGAGCGCCGGCGTCGTTGGTCGAGCCACGGCTGTTTCGATCGGCGCGGCGTCGTTCGCACCTTGGTTTGCCGCAGCTACGTTTGGTGCCGAAGCTCCGCGCTCCGCATGCGCGTCCGGCTGCGCAGAGACGAGCCCGAACGCGGCGAGGCCCGCGACGACGGCCAGCGCCACGGCGATCCCGAAGCCTCGACTCTGACGGCGCGGAGCGGGCGCCGGCTCGCTCTCGGTAGGGTTCCGAGGCTCGCCAGGCTTTGCGCGTTCGTCCGGCATCGTCGCGAGAAAGACGAACGGTGCCGAAGGCGCGTTGGCGAGCTCCTCGGCAGGACGCGACGCGAACGGTGCCAGCGCGGCTGCGAGCTCGCGCACGTTCCCGAAGCGCTGCGCTGGATCTTTCTCCAGCGCCTTGAGGATCACCGCCTCGAGCTCCACCGGTAGGTCGGGCCGCCAGCAGGTCGGCGGAGTCGGAGGGACGGTGCACGCGTTGATCGCGATCGCCGTCGGCGAATCGCCGTCGAACGGAATCGCGTTGGTGACGAGCTCGTAGAGGATCACGCCGAGCGACCAGATGTCGGAGCGCGCGTCGACCGAGCGCGAATTCTTCGCTTGCTCCGGCGACATGTACACCGGCGTGCCGATCGTGTTTTGGGTCATTGTCAGGCGCGTGTCCGCGTCGCGAAGCCGCGAGATCCCGAAGTCCAAAACTTTGAGGATCGGACCGCTAGGCGTCGTCGCGATGAAGAGGTTCGCGGGCTTTAGATCGCGGTGAATGACGCCCGCGTCGTGAGCTTCCGCCATGGCCTCACAGGCTTGCAGCAGCCAGTGCACGGCATCGCCGATCGCCAGGCGACCGCCCTTGTCGAGGAGCTGCGCGAGATCGATCCCACGCAAACGCTCCATTGCGATGTACGGCGGACCGCTCTCGTCGACGCCGAAATCGAGGACACGTACCGCGTGCGGGCCACGCAATGCGGACGTCAGCGCGGCTTCACGCTCGAAGCGCGCGACGATCTCGGGCGCGTCGAGTAGCTCTGGTCGGAGGAGCTTTATCGCAGCCTCTTCGCCGGTGTCGAGGTGGCGCGCGGCGTAGACCTCGCCCATGCCACCGCGACCGAGGAGCTCCGACAGCTCGTAGCGGCCCACGATCAGCGGGATGCTCGGCCGCGAGTCGAGGCGGACTCGTAGCCGCGACTTGGCAGCATCGGCGTCCATCGTCTCCGACGACAGAGACACGTCCGCCGGCAGTCGTTGCGGTGCTTCGCTGCTTCCCATCTCGATGCCTGAACACGCCCCCCGCGATGGAAGGCCGCAGGAGGCTCAAGCAAGAAGCGTGTTAAGCCGGATCCCGAAACAAAACGCGAATCTGCCACGGTGCCGAGCCCGAGAACGTGCCCGATCGCCCCGCTGGCTCATTGGCGCCACGCGCAGCACGCCGCGATGCGCACCGCCACTTACGCGGGCTTCAGCACGCTCGAGAGCAGCGTCTTCGTACCGCTCGCGAACGCGACCGTGCACTTTCCGTCCAACTCGGACAGCACTTCGCCCTCGCCGAATTTCGGATGGCTCACGCGCCGCCGCCCAGCCGCTTCGGGCACGAGCGCGGGTCTGAACGCCGCGAGGATCTCGGCAGACACGGGAGCGTCGAGGTCCGCGTTCGGCGTCTCGAAGTCGGTGGGAGGCTTCGCGTTCGGAAGCCTTTGGTAGCGGCCCCACCGCCACGTCAGGAACGTAGCGAAGTCCGAGCCGCCATCGTCGGCCCCTGCGCGGTACTCGCACGTCGCCTCGCTCTCGGCATCCCAAGCAAACACGAGATCGGCACCACCATCGTCGCCGCAGAGGGCGCAGACGGGCATCGCCCTGGCGCAGCGCTCCCAGGTCTCTGGCCCGATCGCGACCCAACTGCGATCGAAGCCCTCTTCTTGTCTGAGCTCTCGTGTCAGCTCGACGAGGGGCCGCGGCGGGGTTCCGAGCACCGCGATCAAACCGAGGAGACGATCCGGCAGTGTCACGCGAAGCGCCTTCTCGGCGGCCGCGACTTCCTCGAGCACCAAGCGCGGTGGTGCCTCGAATCGAAGGGCTTCGCGCAGCCGAAAGAGCTGCGTCACGTACGACGTCGGCAGCGCCAACTCACCCGCCGAACGCGGCGCTCGCTCGCGTCGGGACCTCGAGTCGGCGCTCGGTTTCGGTAGGAGCCTGGTCTCGAACACCCCTTCGCAGATCTTCAGCAGCGCCCGGTCTACCTTCGACAGGGAGCCCCGAAAGAGCTTGCGAGCGCGCATCCGCCCGCAGGCCTCCACGGCGTCGAGCTTGGCGTTCTCGCGGTGGGTGTCGGACCTCGCGGCGTACCAGCGAAGCGCGTACAGGAGTAGCAGCGCGATCGCCGAGCGCTCTTCGGCTTCCCACTCCGCAAAAGGCGGTTGGTCGAGCGCGACCGCCCTTTGTGCGATGTCGTGGAGCAGGTCCTGTACCTCGTTCGTCGCCGCCTGCCAGAAGGCGCTCTCCATTTCGGCGAGGTGGGCGATCCGCGCGAGCTTCTCGGCGTCGTCGCCGGAGCCGGTGAAGATGCGAACGATGGCTGCGGGGTCGGGCATGGCTTTCGGGCCTCCCATCGCCGCGATGCTAGTCCGAACTGAGCGCGCGGCGCCTCACTGATCCGCTAGAAACCGCGCCACAAAGACGTCATTTCCGCCATAAGGTGAGAACGCTTCACCTACGACGAGCAGCTTGCCGTCCTCAAGGAAGCGACCCTCGCGCGCGTGCCAGTTTCCTCGATCGCCGAGCGTCATCACGCCCCCATTGCCGAATTCCCCGTCGAGCACGCCGTCGGTGGATGCGCGCAGGATCGCTAGCTGGGTGTGTCCGTCGTCGAGCACGCCCGTGGTGACGAGGACGCCACCATTCGGATCCAGCGCGAGCCCGATCCGCCGCCGGTCGCTCGGCTCTTCGTAACCGCCGGTGGCAAATCGGAGCGCACCTGCTTCGCCGAAGGTCTGGTCGACCGCGCCCGAAGCATCGAGTCGGACGACGACCGTCTCGTTGTCGCAAAGCCCCGGGCCGCTGCAGTCGTCGAGGGTGCCGGCAACAAGGATGTTGCCGTCAGGCGTGAACACGGCGCGCATAACACGCGTCATGAGCGTCGACTCGAGGCTCGCCGTGCCATCGGTGCCGAATGATTCGTCGAGCTCACCCGACGGCGTCGTCAACACGACCTTTCCCGATGCAGTCACGATGACCCCACCCTCGGGCGTCCCTGCGGCGCTGGTCGGAAATGCCGTCGGCGAGACGAACAGCGCCTCGCCTTGCGCGAACGATGGATCGCTCGAGCCGTCCGCGAGGATGCGCCGAATGATGATCGCGCTGCCGTCGAAGGTGCGCCCAGCCACGAGGATCGCGCCGCCGTCATCGGTGCCCAACGTCGTTATCGCGAAGGCTTGTCCACTTGCGAGGACCGACACGAACCCACCGCCAATCGAGTCATCGGCCTCACCGTCCGCTCCGAACGCCAATAGGCCTCCCGCAATAGGCAAGAAGTAGCCACCGTTTTGGGTCGGGGCGATGCCCGCATCCGTCACCGTATTGGGCACTTCCATGACGCCGTCCCCGGCGAATGTGGCGTCGACCGTCCCTGCGGCCCCCACCTTGCCGACGAAAAACTGGCGAGAGCGCAGGAAGATCGTCCCATCGGTCGAGAATGCTGCGTCCCGGAAGTCGTCCTCGCCCGCGCCTGTTGCGAGGGAAGCAATGCCTTGATCTCCATAGCTCGTGACCAGCGCGCCGTCGCTCGTCACCTGGCTGACGGCGATCGGCGCGTCGAGGGAGAATTTCTGACCGACCGCCGTCACCGTGCCGTCGCCGGCCACGACGAAACGGTCGATGTCGTCGATCTCCGCGGTGAACGTCGCGATTAGCTCGTTGTTTTCATCATATCGCTGCAAATCGTCGAACGGCACGAGATTGTCGATCGAGAGGAGGAACGATCCGTCTGCAAAGACATGGAGGTTCGTCACGTCGTCCGTGAACGAGGAGCTGAAGGACGAGTCGCTGCTTCCGTCTGCCAAATATCGATCGACCTCGTCGCCCGCGACGACGATTCGATCGCTTCCGTCGACACCCATCGCGAACCAATCGGAGAACGAGCTCAATGCGCCGAAATCGGCGTCGTACACGCCCGACGCGGAGAACTTCGATAGGAAGCTGTCGCTGCCGGCGATCGAGAGGACCAAGCCGACAATCGCGCCGTCACTCGTCGTCGCGAGCGAACGGACGTCCCCATATCCTTCTTCGAACTCTGCGACCCCCTGTGCGCCGAACGTCGCGTCGAGCGCGCCGTCGGCTTCGAGTTGGAACAAGCGCGGCTTTTGATTCGAGCCGGCGCCGACGACGATCGTGCCGTCGGCGGTGATCGTCAACGCCGTCGCAGTCGCGTAGTCGCCCGTCTCCAACGACGCGACGCCGTCCATGCCGAAGGTCGAGTCGATCGCGCCGTCTTCGTCGAGCCGAATAACGAAGGACTCGGAGACTGCGTCGTTGAAGCCTCCCTTTCCAATGGCGCCTTTGCCCGCGACGAGGAGCTTGCCGTCGGGCTGAACCGCAATCGCGTGCGCGATCGACGTGCGATTCCTCGGAAGCAGCGTCTTGCCGTCGACGCCGTACGTGGTGTCGATCGTCCCGTCCGCGTTCAGGCGCAGAACGAAGGCGAGGCCTTCGTCGTTGTCGAGCGTCGCGCCTGCGACGATGAGCTTGCCGTCTTCCTGGAGGGCCGACGACGTGATGAATGCTTCGTCGCCGCCGCCGCTGTCGAACCAGGCGAAGCCTTCGTCGCCGAACGTGGGATCCGGCGAAAGCCCGAGGGGCTCGAGCGTCGCCCCGCCCGTCCCACCGGCGCCTCCGTTCCCGTTCCCACCTTGGGGGCTCCCCCCCGTTGCCTCGCCCCCGTTGCCGCCCGCGTCGCCGCCGCTACCTCCTCCGCCGCTCGAGGTCGTTTCATCGTCCGAGCACCCGGAGAGAAGGATCGCGAACGTGAGCAGGCAGGGACGTAAGTGCATGAACCCAGGGTACGCCGGTCGGTCGGCGATGGGCCACTGGTCTACCCGTGCAAGCACTCACTCAACGCCACGCGCTCGGCGTCGCAAGCATCGTCGGCCATAAACCCCGGTTCTTCGCAGTCCGTGAATTCCGCAGTGCATGCCGTCGCGGCTTCGGACTCGGCTTGGCACCCCTTCTCGACAGCGAATTCGTAATTCGAGCGGCCCGTGTCGTAGCAAGCCTGTAATCCCTCGTCACCGCACCCGGCGCATTCACATTGCGCGTCGCAAGCAGCCTCGTATTCCCGTTCGGAATCGCTGCACGCGATTGTCTCGGTCGTCGTTACGAGGAACATGGTCGCAAAGCAGTATTGAAAGGTCTTCATGGTGCGAGCTTACGTCGATCGAACGGTCTCGTTACCCGTCGAGCAGGATTGCGGAGGAGCAACGCACAAATAGGAAGCACAGTCCGCGACAGTGGTTGCCGATATTATGGATCGTATCCTGCCCAGGGATAGGCATGATCCAGTCAGCAACGGCTCCACGAGGAATACTTAAGCATCCGCTTGACCATCGCTCCGGCCGGCGTATACTCAAGGACATGCTTAACCAATCGCCCCCGTTGGACCGGGTCTTCCACGCTCTGTCGGACGCGAGCCGGCGGGTGATGTTGGAGCGGTTGAGCCGTGGGCCTGCCTCGTCGAGCGAAGCGAGACCGCCCGGGGCGGCTCCCATGAGGCTCGGTGCGCCGAAGGCGAACGCGCAAAAACAGAGCCTCGCAGAGCAGTGGATCACCGAGCGCCGTTCGCTGTGGGAGCGGCGGCTCGATCGTTTGGGAGCGCTCCTCGACGAAGAGGAAGAGGAGCAAGGCAACGAGTCAAAGAAGAGGAAGAACCAGTCATGACCGAGCACTCCGTCGTTCACAACACGTTCGTCATCGAGCGCACCTACAACGCCTCGCCCGCCCGCGTCTTCTCCGCATTGTCGGATCCGGTGAAGAAGCGGCGCTGGTTCGCAGAGGGTGAAGGATTCGTCATCGACGAGTTCACCACCGATTTCCGCGTCAATGGTCTGGAGCTCACGCGCTTTCGCCCGGTGGGCGGCCCGCCGATGCGCAATGATTGCGTCTATCAAGATATCGTCCACGAGCGCCGCATCGTGTTCGTTTACACGATGATGATCGGAGACAAGCGCATCTCGTCGTCGCTCGCGACGATGGAGATCGTGCCGGTCGGCGATAAAACGCAGCTGGTCTACACCGAGCAAGGCGCCTATTTCGACGGCGCGGATCAGCCGAAGAACCGCGAGGAAGGGTGCCGCGAGCTCCTCGGGAAGCTCGAGGAAGAGCTGCAGAATCACCCCTGATCCCCGTCACTTTGAACCTTTGGGACATAGGAATCGAGCCATGCGAGACAAGCTGTTGTATTGGGTTCCCACCGGGCTCGTCGTGATGCTGATGGCGAGCGGCGGCATCATCGACGCAATGGGGGCGGACTCGGCCCTCGAGGTGATGCGCAAGCTCGGTTATCCCGATTACTTCACGACGCTCCTCGGCGTCGCCAAGATCCTGGGTGTCGTCGCGTTGCTGGCGCCGGTTCCTCGATCCGTGCGCGAGTGGGCTTACGCCGGTTTCACCTTCGATGTCGTCGGCGCCGTGGTGTCGATTCTTTCGATTGGTGCCCCGATCACCGCCGTGACGATCCCCTTCCTCGCGCTGGTCATGGTGCAGCTCAGCTACTGGATGTGGCGTCGTCGCAGCGTCTCGGCCGAGCGCCCGCTCGTGCTACCCGTCGCGCAGCCCGCGTGACTTACGGCTGCTCCGCCGGCAGCGGCAGCTCTTCGAGCTCCTGCGTGAGCTTCGCCGCCGCGCGCCGGTTGATGTAGACGACGCCCACCGTCACCGCCACGACGAAACCCACGGTGAAGAGAAGTATCGGCAGAGCGCCAGGTGCACCCCATCGGTGAATGGCAATCCCGGTGACGAGAAGAATGATACCGGGCCAGGTGGGCGCCACATACCAGCGTACGACGCTCGACAGCAGAGCGCGTCGCCGCTCGAGCTCGGCTCGATAAGCGCGAAGCGTAGCGCTGTCGTGCCGTACCTCCGCGGGCGTCGCCCTCAATGCCATGTAGGTCAGCGTGAAGACCGAGCCGCAAACAATGAGCGCCGCCCCCACCCGCGACAGCGGCGGAAGGCGAAACATCGGCAGCGTCGCCGCGAGCACGAAGATCACGATGACGAATGCGCCGGCCACGTATTCACGCGCGTGTCCCCGGCGCACGCGCCGCCGGAATTCCTCTGCACGAGCGACGATGTTCTCCATATCGACCTCCACGGGAGCTTTCGAACCTGCCGTCCAAAGCTTTCGAGCGTCCGCCATTTCACGCCTCCAAGCCGAAGCGCTTCACGAGGAGCGCTTTGATTCGCGAGACCTTCGTCGTCACGTTCGTCACACTGAGGCCCGTGACGTCCGCGATGGCCGGTGGGTCCAAACCTTCGAGATGAAGCAGAATGGTTTGGCGATCGAGCGGCGCGAGCGTCCGGATGAGCTCGGCGAGCCGCTCGAGCGCGTAATGGTCGTCCACCCGTTCTTCGGGGCCGGGCCCCGGCGCTCGGGCGTCGAGGTCATCGAGCGAGACGAGCGGTACACGCCGCCTCGACCGCGTCACCCAACCACAAGCGGTATTGTGCGCGACGCGGAGCACGAAGGTCCGCATCGAGCAGCGCCCCTCGAAGCCGGGTAGCGCTCGCCAAATCGCGACGAGGATCTCCTGATGGAGATCGCGTCGCTTGTCCGGGTCGTGCTCGTAGCCACGCCCGAGCCGCCACAAAGCGTCCGCATGCGTTCGGACCGCTTCGGCGAATCGGGCTTGAAGCTCCTCGCTCACGCCCTGGATAGTGCGCGGCTCGTCGGTTCGGTCACAGCCCGGGCGTCGATTTTTACGAAGCCTTCTGTGCGCCGATGTTCAGGCGCACGTAGTCGAGCTCGTAGGGCCCGCCGTCCACGACGGCGTCGAGGAAGCTCGCGCGCTTGTCCGGGTCGGCGATGACGGCGAGGTGGGGCCGCAACACGACGTTTTCGAGGAACAGCCGGAAGGAAGCGCGATCCGCGAACGGTGTCGGGGCGAGCTCGAGGTCGGTGGAGACAAGCTCGAAGCCGGCGGCGGTGAGCCGCTCGGCCGTCGTCTCGGCGCTCGCGAACTCCCACACGCCGGTCCACGAGGTGAAGAAGCTCGCGTAGTCGGCTTTTGCCATTTGCTCTTCGGCGATTGCGTGAAGCCGATCCAGATTGCCGGCGCCGCCACACTGCGCGACCAACCGGCCGCCGGGCTTCAGCGCACGAAAGAGGACGCGGAAGAGCCGCTGGTGATCGAGGATCCAATGAAACGTCGCGGTGCTGAACACGAGGTCGAATGCGTCCTCGTGCGGGAGCTCGAGCAAATCACCGCAATGGAAGCGCACGCGGTCGCCGAACGGCGCGAGCGTCTTGCGAGCTTCGTCGACCATGTTTTGCGAGCGGTCGGCCGCGGTGACCGTCCCATTCGGCAAACGCGCGAGCAGCTCCGCGGTGAGGCGTCCGCTGCCGCAGCCCGCGTCGAGCGCGGCCTCGTCTCCGCGCGGTGCGACGCGCTCGAGCACCTTCATTCCCCACGCGAATTGGGGCGCGGAGATCACGTGGTAGGCCTTCGCGTTCCACTCTTTCGTCATCGTCGTTCCTCCAAGCGCCGCGCTTTTCCTCGTTACGGCTCACCGCGTTTGCGCGCCCGCGGCGACCATTGCATCTACGAAGGCGCGTACCTTGCGCGGCGTCTGCTCCGTCGAAGGAAAGACCGCGCGGATCTTCGTGGGGGCGAGGCGCCACGAAGGCAAGAGCCGCACGAGACGCCCCGCCCGGGCCTCGTCCTCCAGCGTAAACTCCGGCAGCACGCCGAGCCCGGCGCCCGCGACCAACGCCGCGCGTACGACGCCCGTCGAGCTCGCGAGAAACCTCGGCTCGAAGCGCACGTCCTCGACGACGCCCTTCGGGCCCTCGAACGAGAACACACCGGGCTTGTCGATCGCCGAGAGTCCGACAAAAGGCTCGTCTTGAAGCTGTTTTGGTGTCTTTGCCTTCAGGCCTCGCGCCAACGCCGGGCTCGCGACGAGCCAGCGCTCGAATGCGCCGATCGTCACCGTCTTGTGTCCGGCGTCTCCCGGCGGTCCGAGCCTTACCGCGACGTCGATGCGCTCTGCGACCATGTCGAGCATTCGATCCGACGCGATCCACTCGACGTTCAGGCTCGGATGACGCGCTGACAGCACGGCCAGCACCGGCGCGACGACACGCTCGCCATAATCGGCGGGCGATGTCACGCGCAACGTCCCGCGCGGCTCACTCGAGGTGCTCGACGCGGCTCGAATCGCGTCGTCCGCGGCTTGCACGATGCGCCGGCTCGCTTCGTACAGGCGCGTACCCGGCTCGGTGAGCTCGAGCCTGCGTGTCGTGCGCACCATCACGCTCACGCCGAGCTCCGCCTCCAGCCGGCGGATGTGCGCGCTCACCATCGTCTTCGCGATCCCGAGCCTGCGCGCCGCCTCGGAGAGAGAGCCCGCCTCGACGACGGCGACGAAGACGACCAGGCGGTTGAGGTTCACGGCCTGGAGTCCGGCGAACGGATTGTGCATCGAGAGTGGACGCAGCGTGCCCGATGCGACGGCTACCGGGAAGGGGTGACGAGGCGCATCTTCAGCGGGCGTTCACGAAAACGCGGAGACACGAAGATGAATACGACGACCTCTTCCGACGCCATCGATTCCACCTCTCGCTCGACCCGCTCGCGCCGCGCCAAGCCGATCGCCATCGCCGTCGCGCGGACGGCGCTCGGTCTCTTCTTGATTGCCAATGCGCCCGTCGGCACGCTCATCCCCGTTCCGCCGAGCGGCGGCGCGGGCGACGCGATCATCGCCGCGCTGTGGCAGAGCCCGTTCATCATGGTCATGGCCAAGCTCGTCGAGCTGAGTGTCGGCGTCAGCTTGCTATCGAACCGCTACGTCCCGCTCGCGCTGACGCTGTTCGCGCCCGTGCTCCTCAACATCGTCGGCTTTCAAGCCTTTTACGTCCGCGGCTTTCTCCCTGTGGGGCTCCTGATGTTGACCATCACGCTCTCGCTCGCGTGGCACCACCGCGCGGCCTACCGAAGCCTCTTCGTTGCGAAGTCGGTCTGAGCCGAGGAGCCCGATCATGAAGAAGCTCACCCTTGCATTCGCGCTCGCCGCCGCGCTCTTCGGTTGTGCACCTGCAACGTCGTCGGTCGAAACGACGACGGCCGCCGAGGCATCCGCGGCAGAAACCGAGGCTCTTCCGGAGGTCTCCTATCGACACGCCGACATCGACGGCCTCGACCTCTTTTACCGTGAAGCTGGCCCCAAAGACGCGCCGACCATCCTGCTCCTCCACGGGTTCCCGTCGTCGTCGCACCAATATCGAAGGCTCATCGACGCGCTCGGGCGCGACTATCACGTCATCGCGCCCGACTACCCCGGCTTCGGCTTTTCGGCCGCGCCCGAGAGTACGCTTCGCGGTGGATCGTACGCGTACACGTTCGATCATCTGACGGACGCGATCGAGAAGCTGGTCTCGCAATTGGGTCAGCGCCGCGTCTACATCTATATGTTCGACTTCGGCGCGCCGGTGGGCTTTCGGCTCGCATTGCGACACCCGGATTGGGTCGCCGGCATCATCTCGCAAAATGGCAATGCGTACATGGATGGCATCGGTCCGCTGCTTCGCGCTGAGTGGTCCCTCCCGGCGGAGAAGATTCCCGAGGCGCGCCGCAAGATGCTCTCGCTCGAGGCGACGAAGATGCAATATCTCGCCGGCGCCTCCCACGAAGAGCGCGTGTCGCCCGATGGATGGATGTTCGATCAGCTGATGATCGAGCGACCCGGTCGTGACGCCGTGCTGCTGTCTCTGATGGAGGACTACCACACGAACATCGAGGCCTATCCGAGCTGGCAAAAGTGGCTACGCGAGCACGAACCGCCCACCCTCGTCGTTTGGGGCAAGAACGATCCGATCTTCGTCGAGGCTGGCGCGAAGGCCTACCTCCGAGACGTGCCCGACGCCGAGCTGCACCTCTTGGACGGTGCCCACTTCGCCGTCGAAGAACACGCGCCCGAGATAGCGACCCTCGTCGCGCGCTTCGTCGACAAAGCGGAATCCAAGCGACGTTAGGGAGATCGCCAGATCGAGTCTTCGATACGAAGATGTCGGATGGTGCACTCGAAGCCGTCGCCGACGGGGCTGCACGCATAGGCGCCGACGAGCAACGGGCCGGAAACGCCGAACAGATGCAGAATGCGAAGCTGCCGCCACGCACCGCCCTCGAATGCGTGCTCCAAAAGAAAGTCGTCCCCGCGGCGCGACAGGCGGTAGCTGCTCTCGGAGAGCGTGCCCTCGTGGTCTTGGGTCGCCCAGTCCGAATAGCCTGCGTTGGTCACGACCGAGCCGAGCCGGAACAGGCCCGGATGCTCGAGCTCGGCGGACGCTTTCACCCAACATTGCTCGTCGACGCGCGCCATCAGCCCGCACTGGTCGTATTGGTCGCGCGCCTCGAACGACACCGCGACGGTGAGCGTGAAGTCGCCGGTCACCGGGGTCACGAGGGCGTGCCCGTCATCACGACGAAAGCCGTAATGCGTGCGCTGCCAGAAGTCCGTCTTCGGTGCCGTGCGAAAGGTGAGCCCTGCGCCGAGCTCCCAGCGCGTCGGTGGGTTGAGCCAGCCGAGCTCGGCCGGCAGGGTTTGCCCGTCGAATCGCCATTCGCGCATGGTCGGTTGTAGCACCCTGCTTCGGGCTGGCTTTCCGCCCGTGCCCGAATCCGGTAGCCGTGGGACATGCGCCGCTACCTCCCGTTTGCAGCCTTGATTGCGCTCGCCGCCGCTTCCTGTGGCGGCGATGACGACGGCCCCGTGGACGACGGCACCGCCGGGGGCCCGCCCGCCGTCGACCCGCTCGACGTCACCTTCGAGACGGGCGAGTGGGAGGTGCCGACCGGCGACGTGTTCGAGTGTTTCTACACCGACGTGATCACCGACAAAGAGCTCGCGGTTCAGGGCGCGCAGTCGGGCGACGCTCCGGACGGGCTGCACCACATCACGCTCTACTACACCGACCAGGTCCAAGAGCCGGGGCATCATCCCTGCAGCGACGACGAGATGACGGCTTGGCGACAGGTCGCGGCCGCGGGCGGAGGGGAAGCCGACGCGGGATATGGCCTGCCGCCGGGGCTCGCGATGCACATGCCGTCGGGCTCCCAGCTGGTCGTGCAGGTCCACTACATCAACACGACCGACGCGCCCTACATGCGCAACGACTCGGTCACGATGGATGTCGTCGACCCTGCCGATGTCGACGAGTACGCGAACATGCACGTGACGCTCGACAGCGGATTCGAAGTGCCCGCTCATGGTGAGTTCACGAGCACGTCGCTGTGCACCGTCGAAAAGGAGACGAAGGTCGTGCTCCTTCTCGGGCACATGCACGAATGGGGAAAGCACTACAAGCTCGAGCGTCTCGCCGAGGATGGCTCGGTCGCCGAGGTGCTCTATGAAGAAGAGTGGCTGCCGTTTTATGCATCCCACCCGCCCGCGCACCACTTCGAGGTCGCGGAGCCGCTCGTCCTCGCGCCCGGCACGAAGCTCCGCCAATCGTGCTCCTGGCAAAACACCGAGGAAGCACCGCTCACCTTCCCGCGCGAGATGTGCCTCTCGTTCATGTACTACTACCCGGACGACGGCGAGCGGTTCGCGCTCTGCCAGCCCGAAGTCGCGCCGTAGGTAAGTAGGAAAACGGAAGTAGAAAGCCCCCTTGCTCGCGAGGAGCAAGGGGGCTTGCCGTCGTTCGCAACGCCTCCCTGACCCTCAGTCTTCTGAGACACCTCCAATCGGGCCGTAGCCCATCCGATAGCCAATCTGGCGGGTCGCATCGAGGAGGCCGATGTATCGGTTGAGCTCCGCGATGCGTCCTTCTTCGAGGACCTTCGGCTGGCCGAACTCGTCCAGGGCGAGCTGCGGTTGGCCGTAGTCGTTCATGATGACGTGGCCGCTTTCGTCCTTTTGGACCTCGAACGAAGCCATGACCAGGTTGTTGGCGTGGACGAGCATGCGGGACGCGATGCCCTGATCCACGACCTTACCGTCGATGGCGTCGTTACCGTAGAGACGCGCGATATAGGTGTAGCCGCTCGTCGGATCGTAGAATCGGACCTGGTGCGCCTCGTCGATCTCGATGGAGTCGTCGTGGCCGAGGATCCACAGGCGTAGCTTGTTCGCGAGCGTCATGTCCGAGCCGACACGCGAGAACAGGTTGGCGAAGATCACGACACCGAGCTGCTGCTTGTAACCGACGTTCGGGAACAGGATGCGGGCGTTCGGCGCGCGCCCCGGCTCCTCGTTGTTCATGAGATCGAGGAGCACCGGTGAAGGCGTCTCGTCCCCAGGCGTGACGTACATCGCGACCGTCTCCCAGTCCTCGGCGAGGATGCCGCCGAGGAGCCGATCCACCGCCTGCGGCATGTCGCTTCGGAAGTTGATCTTGGAGTCACGGCCATCGAGGTAGTTCTCGCGGCTGATGGTGCTGAGCGTCGGCCGCGCATCGGCGAGCGCCATGGCAGCGAACGTCTTCTCGACGCCGAAGCCTGCGTGGTTCATCCAGTGGTGGTAATCCCACGAGCCGCCGCCGGTCGGATCGCTGTCGTAATCCTCGTCGATGAAGCGTCCGTCGACCGCACCAATCTGGAACGAAACCGGTGAGCCCGCGGCGGCGACGTCGTAGATGGTTTGTTCCTGCGCAACGGGCGCTGCCATTTGCGCGTAGTCACCGACCTGCGGCATCAGAAGGATGCGAGCGAGCGTGTTGAACGTCTCGGTCTCGGCCATCAGCAGCGGCCGATGCCAGTCGTCGCTGTTGGCGATTTCGTCGAACGTCGCTTGCCCGAACGTGCGGAAGAACGCGTTCCGGTTCGCGACGTTCCAGTGATACGAGCGGAGGCGTTCGAGGGTCGCATTCGCCGTCGCGAACGGCAGCGACTCCGACATGTATTCGCGGTTGCCGCGCCGGAAGTACATCCACGGGTACATCGAGTCGAACTTCCGGATCGTGTTGACGGTCACCTCGTACGGGTCCGCGCCCGAGTCGCTGTGCGCCGTGTGGAAGTAGCTGCCGGCGGTGCCATATCGGTAGAACCAGCGCACCATGCTCTCGCCGGTCTTCGTGCCGTCCTTCGTCTTCCAAGCGACGGCCTGCGAATCCGCGTTACCGGCGCTGATCGGCCCATCCTCGAAGTCGACCCACGCCGCGTGATCGCGCGGAGCAGGCGCGCAGACCTTGCCGTGGACGATACGCCATTTCGCAATGGCCTTTTCTTCTTCGGTCGCGTCGCGGCAGCGCGACGGATCGAAGATCTTCATCATGCGGGCGACCTCGGTGTAGTGCGTCGGCTTGGGGAAGCGCTGGCCGGCGAACGGAGCCGTGCTCCTGTCGATTCGGTCTTGCTCGCCGAGCTGCGACTCCATCCGGTAGGCGAAGTTCCGCTGCTCTTGGGTCTTGAAGCCGCCGTGCTCCTCGTCGTCGAGCGTCTCGAGCACGCGACCATAAAGCGCCTTCATGGCGTGCGCGTCGTATTGGCCGAGGCCGAGCGTCTCGCCGAAGCGCTCACCCGGGTACTCCATGACCGACGTCTGGCCGAAGTATTCGACTGCAGGCCGCGACTCGTCGCCCATTCCGCGCTCGTCGTCGGTGTGCGGGTCGAGATACCGCGGACCCATGCAATGGTCGTTCTCCACCGAGGCGACGTCGCCGGTGCGCGGCTCGCCGTCACACGACTCGGAGCTCGCGCCGTCGTGCGTACGCAATTGCCAATAGCCGGGGTGGTAGTTGGGCGCGTCCCAGGAGGAGGCGAAGTTGTGGAGCAGGCCGAGCGAGTGGCCGATCTCGTGGATCGCGATGCCCTTGAAGGACTCGATCCACAGATCGCGATACATGGCCTCGCCGCGGGACTTCGCGTCGTATTGGCCGTCCGGGTATTTCGCCTTGAAGTATGCCGCGAGGCCTTGGACATCGGCGCTGCCGAACACCGGCGCCTCGTCCTCGTGGAAGCACACGCCGCGCGCCCCGAGGATCTCCTTCATGTCGTGCTGCATTGCGCGCATCTTGCCGGGGTCGAATGCGCGGAGCGGCGAGACCGCTTCGAGCACGCTCTCTTCCGCGGACATCTGCGGATCCATGCCGGCAGCCCCGATGAGCCAGCCGTCGTCGATGAGCTGCGCCTCGTAGGGCGTGCCGCGAATCAGGCTCGCGTAGGCGTCGACCTCGAGGTCCGTCGACTCGATGGTCTCTGTCGAGACTTGCGAGCCCTTCACCATCGACATGAACTGCTGGTACTTCTGTGCGACGTCGGCGCCTTGAATCGGCGT
This sequence comes from Polyangiaceae bacterium, assembly GCA_013361525.1. Classification (GTDB taxonomy): domain Bacteria; phylum Myxococcota_A; class Polyangia; order Polyangiales; family Polyangiaceae; genus Xiheicaenibacterium. The sequence goes on from JABFXY010000023.1 coordinate 26,295, forward strand.
CGGACCGACCGTCTGCACGGCGTGCGATGCGTCGATCGAAGCGACCCGCCTTCCGATCTCCTCTTGCGAGTAGGTGACCGGCGCGGCTCCGTTTTCGAGCTGATGCGCGTAGTTCTGCGCGGGGACGCCGTTGGTGATGTCTTCGATCGACGTGTCGCCCATCGCGACCTGAATCATGTCGCGTTGCATGGCAGCGGCGTAGGTCGCAGACCGACCCATGATCATCGCGGCAGCGCCGTGGACCTCACCCGTCAGCGGATCGCCGCCCCAATTGCCGATACCGCCCCACGGTGCGCGCGAGGCATAAGGCCAATAGGCGAAGAAGTTCTTTCGAATGTCGCCGAGGCGCCCGATGCTGCCGGGTGCGCCGCAGACGCTCTCGTCGTCGTATGAACGAACCGGGTTGTGGCAAATCGTGAGAACCGCGGTGGGGTCTTTGGCCTTGTCGACGAGCCAGCCGCCGTAACGCAGCATTTCCTTGTCCTGCTCGAAGAACTCCGCCGTGCAGGCCTCGCGGGTCCCGCCGGTGCGACGGCACTCGACCTCGCGCGCTCGGGCGAGCGAGCCCGTGAGCAGCTGGTTCCACGAGGAGATGAGCTCCTCGGCCGCGCCTTCCGACTTGCGGTTGCCGTTTTCGTCGACGGGATCTTGCAGCTCTGCCGGGAACTCGGGGTTCGTCCAATAACCGACCGTGCGGATCTCGCGATCGCGGTACGGGATGGTGCAGCGAGAGCTCGCGACGTCACATTGCGATCCTTCGACGCCTTCGTAGCCGGTCACCGCGTTTTCACATTGGTCCGCCGTGCCGTTGCCGTCCGCGTCGTCGTCCGCCGTGCACTCGGCGCCCTGGTGGCTCTTCTGCCACACGTTGTGGATATGGGCATAGCGATGATAGAGCTCGTCGGTATAGCCGTAGCCCGGGTCCCAACCCTGTTGGATACCGCCCGTGAGCCCGATGATGAGGCTGCCGCTGCGGATGCCGGCCGGGTTGCCGACGATGTCGAGCGGCGCCTTCGTGATCTCGAGCGGCTCGAAATCCGCATTCGGATCGACACGCATGAACGAGCTGCGGACGGTCGCCTCTTGGGCGTCGCATTCGTACGTCGTCGAGCCGGTATAGAAGCCCATGACGACACACGTCGGCAGGCCGGGGATGATGTCGCTCTCGTCCGGCTCGACGTAATAGCGAGTCGTAATATCCAAATAACCGTTCTTGTAGTCGTAGTCCGGGCCATCGATGGCGTCGGGGTTCGACTCGTCGTAGGTGACCGGGGTGATCTTGAGGTTGCCCCAGATCTTGCCCATGAAAAGGTCGTCCCACATCGGGCTCTGCACGAGGTTGACCGACCAGTCGACGCGCATGTGGTCGCGCATGAACCAGGGCCGATCCGACGTGTTTTCCTCGATGATGTTCATCTCTTCGCCGGTCGTCGGGTTGTAGGCCCGCCTGACGTCGAAGTGCTTCACGATGGCGAACGCGGCGACGACCGTGCCGTCCGCGGTCTTTTCGTGTTGGCCCTTTTGGTCCTGGCCCTCGGCGATTTGATAGGCCTTTCTCGCGATGAGCTTGTCCTCGGTGATCTCCCAGCGAATGCGATCCACACCGCTGTAAGAGCCGACGCCGACGAGCGATTGCGATGCGGAGGCGTCGACGACGTAGTTACGCCAATAGAACTCCGGATCATCGCTCGGATCCTGCAGGTTCTTCCCGACGAAGAAGTCCTTATCGAGGTCCCCGGCCTCGACGCGATTGACCGGCGGGCGCTCCTCCATGCAGGCGGGCCCCCCGAGGCTCAGAAGAAAGATCAAACCCATACCGATGTCGGCGCGCGACAGCGATCGCATGTAGACCTCCGACGTCGAGCTCGCCTGAGCCCGGTCGCGTAAGAAGGTTGACGATTGCTCTCGTGCGGCGCCGAAGAGGGCTCGCCGACGGAGCGACGCTCACCTTGGCAATCCGGATGCCAGGCGCAATTTGCGCACAATTCCGTGCAACGGCTCGGTGTCGAGAGCGCGCTCGTCACCCAGCTAACGCGTCACGCGTTCGGAAACGTAACGGGAGCGGGATTTGTCTTTGATGATCTCGGATCTTCAACGAGACAGGGCGAGAGCCCAGCGGCGTTGGATATTCGGGATATCGTCTCGCTCGAGGCGCTCGTCGATCCATGCGCCCTGCGCGTTCGGATCGGCGCGGAACCGCGAGAGCTCGTCGGTGGTGAACGGCACGAGCTCCCAGATGGACGTCTTGGGCTCACCAGCGCGCACGGGTTGAAGGTGGCCGCTCGGCCAGACAATCGCTCCCGCAATTCCGTTGTTCGGGCCGGCAAGGACGATTCGGTCGTAACGGCGCACCGGACGCGACCCGTCGTGGCCGCGGAGGAATTGATGACCCCACACGAGCCACTCGTTTGCCCACGGACCAAGAGATTCGGAGACGAGGGATAGCTCGACGTATTGGTTTTCGTCTTCGGGGGTCGAGCCGGGGAGTGGACGAGCAGAAAGGCCGTTGGTGATGGCGATGCCGCTCGCATTGGGTCGAAGGAGGTGCTCGATCGAGACGCCGTCGACGCCTACCGGCATGTGGTGGAGGACGTGGTCGCCCACGATCCGCCCGAGCGCCCGCTGGTTCGTGTACCGGGCGCGCGCCGCGCGGATCGCAGCGGTTTCCTCCCAGCTGGCCGGCAGGACGAAGAGCGCGTCCCAAGCGCGCTGGATGCGGACGTCACCGAGCGGGGTCGCGAATATCTCGCCGTCGTCGAACCAGAGACCTTCGGCGACCATCTCGCGCTGGAGCGCGCCGAGCGCGCGAACCGCCTCGTCCGTAGTCACGTGCTCCGGGAGCGGCATCGCGACGTCCGGAAGCGCGAACAGCCACATTCCCGTCGAGGTCACGACCGCACAGTCTCGGTCTCCGCGGACCTTGAGGTAAGCCCAGAGCGGGAAGTGATACGCGCCGCCCTCGAGATAGGTGGCGGCGATCTCGCGGAATTCCTCCGCGGGAAACACGATGTTGTTCGCCTTGGGCAGAACCACCGACGCCGCCAGCGGGCAGAGGGTGTGAACGAGGCTGGTGAGGCGGCGGACCTTCCGCCCTGCGCTCGACTCGATGACGGCATCGTCAGCGCCGATCCCCAACGCCCGCGCTTGGTCCGCGACGTCTCGGGCGATCTGGCGCACGAGCGCGGGTTGTTGATGTTGCGACCGCTCGACGTCGTTCGTGCCGCCGCTGATGACCAGCGTGGCGACACCGACGTCGGGCGCTGAGCCTTTCTCCAGCAACGACGTATCCAGAGCTCGCGCGGGCATCGGCGGCTCGATCCGAGCCAAGTACCCGCCGGGGAGGAGAATACCGTCGCGGGTGATGTCGGCCGCCACGCCGAGCGCTCGCGCCTGGGCCGTGAACGCCTCGGCTGTCGCAGGCTCGCGCAGACAAAGGAGTACCCACCCCGGTAGAGGAGCCATCGCGCGGCTACGCTACCTCGGTCGCAGGCGCTGGGCTCAGACGATCAGCGCCCGCGCGCGACGTTGACGAGGCTCTTCACGAGCGACGCCGCGGCCTTCGCTTTGGCACCGACGCCGCGCGAATAGATGAGGCCGATGGCGCTCTTGGTGAGGTCGAATGTCGACGGACGGATCGGATAAACGGCGACGCCGCCGCCGAGCCGCACGCGGTCGCTCACCATCGCCTTCTCGTTGCAACAGGCGCGCAGGCCTTCCTTGCCGTTGATGCGACCGAAGCCCGACAGACCCACGCCGCCGAACGGCAGAGCCTGGATCATGTACGCGAGGCCGTAGTCGTTCACGACGGTCATGCCTGCGCGGATCCGGCGTGCGATGCGCTCCGCGCGCGCGACGTCTTTCGAGAACACGCTCGAGCCGAGCGCGTAGGGGCAGTCGTTCGCGAGCTTCACCGCGTGGTCCTCGTCCTTCACGCGGACGATGACCATGATCGGACCGAACTGCTCTTTTTGCGTGATGTCCATCGAGTGGTCGACGTCCACGAGGACGGTCGGCTCGAAGAACTGTCCCTTCAGCTCGGTGCGTCGCTTGCCGCCGGAGAGGACCTTTGCGCCCTTCGCGACCGCGTCGGCGACGAGCCGTTCGAGGATGTCGAGCTGGCCCGGCATCGTCATCGCGCCGAGGTCGACCATGTTCGACGGGTCGAGCGTCGGGCCTTGGCGAAGCTTCTTCACCCGCGACTTCACCATGTCGAGGAAGCGCTCGTAGACGGCGTCGAAGACGTAGATGCGCTCCGCGCCGACGCACATCTGGCCGCACGCGGTGAAGACCCCGAGCATCGCTTGGCTGACCGCGTGATCGAGGTCCGCGTCGTCGCAGACGATCATCGGATCTTTGCCGCCGAGCTCGAGCACCACCGGCACGAGGTTCTCCGACGCGGTCGCCATCACCTTCGCGCCGTTCTGCGGCGAGCCGGTGAAGAAGATCTTGTCCGCACCCGAACGGACGAGGGCGGCGCCGGTGTCGCCGTAGCCGGTGACGAACTGCACGATGTCGGGATCGTGGCCGCGCGCGGCGAGGACGTTGCGCACGATGTCCACGAGCGGCTTCGCCGACCACGACGTGTGCTCGCTGACCTTCACGACGACGGCGTTCCCCGCGAAGAGCGCGGGGACGAGGGGACAGTAGATGTTGTGGAAGGGGAAGTTCCACGGCGCGATCACGCCGCAGACGCCGAGCGGCGGGTACTCCACCCAGGCTTTCTTGTGCATCAAGAAGCCGGAGCCACGCGGCTCGGGCGCGAGGTCTCTCTCGCCGTTTTCGAGGACGTAACGGATCTTCTCGCAGACCGGGAAAATCTCGCCGAGCGACGCATCGACCATCGTCTTGCCCGAGTCGCGCACCGCGAGCTCGCAGATGGTGGCTTGGTTCTCCACGATGTGATCGAGCAGCGCTCGGAGCACGGCGCGGCGCTCGGCGAACGACGTCTTCCCCCACGCGGGCTGGACCGCACGGGCGCGCGCGACGATGCGGCGGACCGCTTGCTCGTCCATCACGTCCGCCGTTCCGAGCGGCTCGAGCGTCGCGGGATCATGGCAAGGGATCGAGCGGAGCGAGCGGGCTTCGGCGGTGGCCGTGGAGGGTGCGTGGGTGGTCATGATGCGCGGCCGGGACCCTAAACCCAGCCCGCCTTTGGGTCGACCCGAATAAACGCCGCAAGGCCGCTGTTGAGGGTGGACTGGAGTGGCGAATCAGCAGGTATTCCGCTGGATCGAGATGATCGCCCGCAAGTTGCAAAGCGCAGGTTTCGGACCTACACCTTCTGCCTATGAGCTATCCCCAAGGCCGCTACCAATCTGACCGTCCTCAAGGTCAATACGGGTACTCCCCGTACGGTACGGTCGCTGCTGGCGACACGCGCGACCGTTTCCTCGTCCGAACCTACAACCACCTGTTCGGCGCCATCCTGTTGTTCGCCGGCATCGAGATCGCGCTGTTCAAGACCGGCATCGCCGATCGCATCGTCGGCGCGCTCGCGGGCAACTGGCTGATCGCCATCATGCTGTTCATGTTGGTCGGCTGGGGCGCGACACACGCGGCCCACCGCGCGATGTCGAAGGCCGCTCAATACGCCGCGCTCGCAGGCTTCGTCGCGATGCAGGCCATCATGTTCGTGCCGCTCTTGTGGATGGCGAACCGCTTCGCGCCCGGCGCGATCCAGAGCGCGGGCCTCGTCACCATCCTCGGCTTCGGCGCGCTGACCGGCATCGTCTTCTGGACGCGCAAAGACTTCTCGTTTCTCGGCGCCTTCCTACGTTGGGCGTTCATCGCCGCCGCGCTCGTCATCGTCGCGAGCCTGATCTTCGGTTTCAGCCTCGGTGTCCTCTTCAGCGTCGCGATGGTCGGCTTGGCCGGCGCCGCGATCCTCTACGACACCTCGAACGTCCTGCACCACTACCCCGAGGACCGCTACGTCGGCGCCGCGCTCGAGCTCTTCTCCTCGGTCGCGCTTCTCTTCTGGTACGTCCTGCGCCTCTTCATGAGCAGCCGCGACTAGCGCTCGCACCGGCGTCGCCCGAAGCTCGAACCCGAGAGGGGACGCCAAGGGCGCCAAGAGAAGAAAGAAGAGAAAGAGGAGGATTTGGGGAAATTCATCCCGATCCTCCTCTTTCTCTTTCTGCCCCTTGGCGCTCTTGGCGACCCCCTCTGTTTTCGGAGGTTGCGACTGGATCGACGGTGAATCAGTCGGAGGCTGGGATGGGGGTGGGGTGATCCAGGGACGCGTGGAAATGCGGGGGATGTAAGGTGACGTGGGGGCGGCATGAGGCGTGCTTCAGGCGCCGCATGCGTTTCGCGCTGGCCTCGCTTCTTCTCGCGTCCCTCTCCCTCGTTGCTTGCTCGGACGACTCGATCGAGAGCGACGAGAGCGATGTGACCTCGGCCGTCCCCGAGACGACAGTGGAGGCGCAGGCGCTTCGGGCGCTGTTGAACGACCCGGCGACGACGCAGGAGGTCCTCACGAAGGGCAAGGTCACCTCGTCGGCCGCGAAAGCGCTTCTCGCGCATCGCAACGGCGTGGACGGGGCGATTCGCACGTCGGACGACGACCTCTTCGACACCGTGGCCGAGGTCGATGCGGTGAAGAACGTCGGGCCGGCGACGCTCCAGCGCCTGGTGACCATCGCGACCGATCGCGGTTACCTCGCTGCCGAGAAGGCGAAGAAGCGCAGCATCGTGTTTTCGCCGCAGGCGGCTGCGCAGAGCCACAACGCAGAGATCGCGAAGGTCATCGGCCAGGCGAAGACGTCGATCGACATCGCGATGTACAGCTTCTCCGACGCGGGGATCTCGGCCGCGCTCGATGCGGCGGTGAAGCGCGGCGTAAAGGTTCGATTCGTGTTCGAGACCGCAGGCGAGGATCGCAAGCTCACCGGGGGCGCGATCGCCACGTCGAAGAGCGGGAAGCTCGAGGCGCTCGGCGTCGACGTCCGCTGGGTGAACAAGATCATGCACCACAAGTTCATGATCGTGGACGGCGCGCGCGACGACGCGGAGGCGGCGAAGACCGCGACCATCGTGAGCGGCAGCGGCAACTGGTCGAGCGGCGCCGCCACCATTTACGACGAAAATACGATGTTCATGACGGGCTACCCGGAGTTGAGCCTTCGGCTTCAGAAGGAGTTCAACTTGATGTGGGAGCACTCGACCGACTTCGTGTCGAACAGCTCGCTCGTTTTCGAGCCGTCGACGCTCGCTCTCACCGAGGAGTCGATGCCGCTCACGCCGGGGATGCAGATCTTCTTCACCAGCGACAACTTCACCGTGAAGAACGCGACGTTCAGCGTCACCAGCAAGAATACGGTGAGCGACGAGCTGGTTCGCGCCATCGACGCCGCGGAGGATCGTATCCACATCGCCTCCGGCCATCTCCGATCGCGACCGGTCGCCGAAGCGATCATCCGCAAGGTCACCGAAGAGCCCGACGTCGACGTGATGATCTACCTCGACGGGCAGGAGTACGTGTCCGACGCAACGAACGCGCAGCAGATCGAGGACCGCGACGAGTGCCTCGCGGCGGCGACGACCGACGCGCAAAAGCGCGCGTGCGTGGACAAATCGTTCCTCTACGGCCGTGAGGTCGAAAAGGCCGGCGCGAGCGTTCGCTACAAGTACTACGCGTACCGCTGGGACACGTCGTACGCGGCGCAGATGCACAACAAGGTGCTCATCGTCGACGATGCGCTCTACACCGGAAGCTACAACCTGAGCGACAACGCGGAGCACAACACGTTCGAGAACATGTTCATGTTCCGCGGACCCGAGTTCCGGGATCTCGTCGAGCAGTACGAGACGCAGTTCCAGAAGCTCTGGGTGACGGGCGATGGCCTCCTCGACGGCCTCCGCTCCGACATCGAGACAAAGTCGACGATCCCGATCGTGTTCCCGGCCATGTCGCTCTCGTGGGCGGAGGTTCGAGATCTGAAGTCGCTGATCGCGGCGGAGTGTCCCGACGTGAACTCGAGCGAGTTCCGGACGAACGCCCCCGCGCACAAGACCTGCACGAAGTAGCGATTTGCCAGGCGCTCGTCAGCCGCGGGCGGCGATCTTCACGTCGCCGAACATCACGTTCCGGGTCATCGGCCGCGCCAGAAATGCATGCGGAAACCCGAGGTCGATCTCGCTCGCTGCTTCGAGGCGGGCGAGATGGTGATCGTGGAGTGTGACATCCAGCGCGCCGAGGTTGTCGTCGAGCTGGCGTTCGGTGCGCGCTCCGATGATCGGCGCGGTGACTGCGGGATTGCGCAGCGTCCAGGCAATCGCGACTTGCGATGGGGTCTTGCCGATCTCGGCGGCGACCGCTTTCACGGCGTCGGCGATCGCGAGCCCGCGCTCGGAGAGCGCCCCGTTTGCCGCGGCGACGTTCCTGCGCGAACCGGCGGCGTCCGCGGATCCGGATCCGATCGCCAGGTCTGCCTTGGTGTACTTGCCCGCGAGCACGCCACTTCCGAGCGGTGACCAGGGGATGACGCCGAGACCCATCTCGCGCGCCATCGGGATGAGATCGCGCTCCACCGTGCGCTCGATGAGGCTGTATTCGATTTGGAGCGCGACGAGCGGCGACCAGCCGCGCAAATCCGCGATGGCCTGCATGCGCGAGACCTGCCACGCAGGCGTATCCGAGATCGCGACGTAAAGGACCTTGCCCGTGCGAACGAGGTCGTCCATCCCGCGAAGGATCTCGTCGACCGGCGTCGTGCCATCCCACGCGTGCAGATAGAGCAGATCGATGTAGTCGGTGCCGAGCCGTTTCAGGCTCTGCTCGACCGAGTTGAACATGCTCTTTCGGTGGTTGCCGCCGGAGTTCGGGTCGCCCGCGCGCGAGGTCAGCGTGTACTTCGTCGCGAGGACCAGCCGTTCGCGACGACCGGCGGCGAACTCACCGACGAGCTTCTCCGACGAGCCGTTCGTGTACTGGTTCGCCGTGTCGATGAAGTTGCCGCCGCGGTCGACGTACGTGTCGAAGATGCGGCGCGCGGTCTCGGCATCGGAGCCCCAACCCCAGTCGGTGCCGAAGGTCATCGCGCCGAGCGCGATGGGCGAGACACGAAGGCCGGAGCGGCCGAGGAGACGGTAGCTGTCGAGCGAAAGCGGAGCGTTCATGGACGACAACTTGAGGCATCGCGCCGTCGCGATCATCGGGCATAATCCGAAGTGACTCTTTAGCTATTCGTACACAATGCGCGGGAGCGAGTTCGCGGAGCTGTCGGCGTTTGCGGCGATCGTCCAGCACGGAAGCTTCGTGCGCGCGGCCGCGCATCTCGGCGTGTCGCCGTCTGCGCTGAGCCAGACGATCCGGCAGCTCGAGGAGCGGCTCGGCGTGCGGCTCTTGCACAGAACGACGCGGAGCGTGGCGCCGAGTGAGGCGGGCGAGCGGCTCCTCGGTCGCATCGGCCCTGCGCTCACGCTGCTCGACGAGGCGGTGGCGGAGGTGCGCGCATCCCGCGAGCAGCCGTCGGGGCGGCTTCGAATCAACGCGCCGAGGATGGCCGCGACGCGGATCATCGCGCCGAGGCTCGGGCGGTTCTTGAGCGAATACCCCGACGTGGTGCTCGACGTCGTCGTCGAAGATGCGCTCACGGATATCGTCGCGGGACGTTTCGACGCGGGCATCCGCATCGGCGAGCGCCTCACGAAGGGCATGGTCGCGGTCAAGCTGACCGGCGAGTTCGAGATGATGGCGGTCGCGAGCCCCGCCTACTTCGCGCGGCACGGCGAGCCGAAGACGGCGAAGGATCTACACGCCCATCGTTGCATCAACTGGCGCTGGCCGACCGACGGCAGCGTTTATCGTTGGGAGCTCGAGCACAAAGGGCAGGAGCTCGAGGTCGCCGTCGATGGTCCGCTCCTCGTGAACGACGTGGACCTCGTCATCGAAGCGGCGCTGCAAGGCGTCGGCATCGCGTACACGTTCGACGAGCGCATCTACGGGTACCTCGCCGAGGGGAAGCTCCGTCGCGTGCTCGTCGACTGGTCCCCGCGCTTTCCAGGCCTGTACCTCTACTATCCGAGCCGTCGTCAGATCTCGCCCGCGCTGCGTGCGTTCATCGATTGCGTGCGCGAGGCCGCGGCTAGGTCGGCGTCGAAGACGGCGCCGTCTCCTCGTGCGCGAAGCGGTCGCCCGCGGTGAGGACGGCGACGCCTGCAAGGACGAGCCCCGCCGCCGTGAGGAACATCGTTCGATAGCCGGCGGCCTCGATGATGGCGCCGAGGAGCGGGCCGCCGATCAACGTGCCGCCGTCGAAGAGCGCGGTGTAGATCGCGAGCGCGCCGCCGCGCTCCGTTGGTCGTGCGCGCGTGACGACGAAGCCGAGGAGGATCGGAAACGCGTACCCGTGCCCGGTCCCGCAAAGCAGGCCCGCGATGACGACGTCGACGCGGCTGTCCGCGAAAGCGAGCATCGAGAGCCCAACGAACAAGCAGCCGAGCGCGGCGACCAGGATGCCCTTCGGTCCCGCGCGCTCCGGCAGCGATCCAAAAAACACGCGCCAGAAACACGCGGCGGCGGCGTACGTCATGAAGAAGTCGCCGAGGTCCGCGATCGGGTTCGCGAGGATGAACGTCTTCAAAAAACTGAAGTACGCCGCGAGCGCCATCGCGAAGAAGAGGCCGCCGATCCACAGTGGTGCGAGCTTCCGATCGACGACGGCCGCGATGAGGCCTCGCGGCGGCTCTCCCGCCTCGCGGCGCGGCTCCGAAAGAGGGAGCGACAATACGAGCGCGACGGCGCTCGCGCTGGTCGAGGTGAGAAACAGCGAGGTGTAGCTCGCATGCGTGAGGATCGCGTCGCCTAGCGCGCCGGCGATGGCCATCGGCAGAAGGCCCGACACGCCGAACAGACCGATGCCTTCGATGCGCCGCGACGCAGGCACGATGTCCGCGACGAACGCGAAGAGCGACGCGAAGAGCATCGCTTCCGACACGCCGTGCGCGACGCGCACGACGTAAACGAGAGGCCCGAGTGAGTGGACGAGGAGGTACGAAGCGGACGCGACGACGCCGAGGACGCCGCCGGCCCAGATGATCGGCCTGCGTCCGCGGACGTCCATGATGCGACCGAGCGGCGGGCGGCCGAGGATCGCCGCGAGGCTCGCGAGGCCGGAGAGCACGCCGATATCGAGCTCGCTCGCGCCGATCCCCGCGAGGAACCCGGGCAAGTGCAGAAACAGGAAGAACGAGAGCGAATGGAGAAAATGCGAGACCGACAAAAGAACGAAGCCCCGCGTGAGCAAAGGCTCACGAAGGGGCTTCGGATCCGGTCGCACGGCGGGCTCGGCGCTCAGGCCTTGCTCGAAGGCGGCGACTCCTTCTTGTGGCGGCTCTTCACGATCTGGAAGTAGCGACGGGCGATGCCGGACGCTTCGGCGGCGCGAGACACGTTGCCGAGGTGGCGGGCGAGCATCCGCTCGATGTACAGGCGCTCGAAGCGCTCGAGAACGAGCTCGCGCGCCCGCGGGAACGGCAAGTCCGCCGCGATGAGCTCTTCGAACGTTTGGCCTGCGTCGACGACGTTCGCGTCGTCGTTCATCGAGATGAGATGCGCGACGGCGAGGCGCAGGTCGCGCACATTGTTCGGCCACGAGCGAGCCTCGAGGCGGCGCAACATCTCACCCGACAGGCCACCCGGCGCTCCGCCGAAGGCCTGCCAGAAGTGTTTCGCGAGCATGGTGATGTCGCCCTCGCGACGGCGGACCGGCGGAAGCTCGATGCGCGTTTGGCCGAGGTGCTCGGCGAGATCCGCCCCGAAGCGGCCCTCTTGCACCTCGCGATCGATGTCGCGCGCCGACGTGACGACGAGGCGCACGTCGAGGTGGCCGGCGGCAGCAGCGCCCGACGTCCCTTTGCGCGAGGCGAGCCACTTGACGAGCTGCTGCTGAGCGCCCGGGGTCAGATCACAGACCTCACGGATGAGCAGCGTGCCGCCGGCAGCGGCCGCGAAGGCGCCCGCGTTGTAGTCGCTCAGATCGCGCTGAACGTTCGCGGCGTTGCCCGACCCGTCCACGACGATGAACGGCTGACGCGAGCGAGGGCCGCGCTCGTGGAGCACCTCGGCAAGCAGCTCTTTGCCCGTCCCGGGCTCGCCCTCGATCGTGAGGGGCGCCGTGCTCGCAAGCAGACCGTCACAGGCTCGGTAGATGCGCTGCATCGCCTGCGAGGAGCCCAACATGCGGCCGTAGTTCGTCCGGTTGATCGCGGGCTGCGTATGCGCCGCGCCTCGGTGCACGCGCAGGACGGTGCTGCCGACCTGGACGAGCTCGCCGCCGCGAAGCCAAGCGCCGAGCGCCACGACGTCGTTGACGAGCGTGCCGTTCGTCGACTCGAGGTCGGACAGCCGGAGCTGCGCGTTGAACGGATCCAGCGAGAGATGTCGCCGAGATACGCTGCGGTCGGTGAGGCAGATCGCGCACGCGCTGCTCTGCCCGACGAGCACCGGGCCGGCGCTCTCGGGATCGATGACGAACGTCTTCCCTTTGTCTGGGCCCTCGATCACCTCCAGCGTGAACGTGGAAACCTGCGGAGGTACCGGACGCTGTTGCTCGAGGGTCTCGAGATCGCGTTCGGAGGCCTGATGTGTCGGCTTTTGTGCGGGGTCAGTCACGCTTGTGTCCTCAGCAAGATCAAAGAAGACACGACTTCCCATGCAGACCGCAAGCACGACTGCGATCTGCCCTTCACCCTCCCGCCTGTGCAACAATCTTTCGGCCATGCCGGCAAACTTCGGAGATCTCGACGACGACGACGCGGCGCCGCGCCCTTCGGCTTCTGGGCAGGCGTCGCTCGCAGCGGGCGACGTCTTCGACAATCGTTATCGGCTCGTCGCGGTGCTCGGAAAAGGCGGCGCCGGAACGGTCTGGGAAGCGGAATACCTCGAAGAATCGGGGCCTCGCGTGGTTGCGCTGAAGCTCGTCCCGATTCCGTCTCGGACCAGAGCGATGCGTGCGCATCGCGAGATCAGCATCGGTCTCGGTCTCGACGGCCCTCACTTCGTCCGCGTCTACGACGCCGGGATCGTTCCGCCTTTTGCCTACGTCTCGATGGAACGGCTGCACGGCGAGGATCTGGCGAACCGGCTCGACCGTTTGGGGCGCCTCGGTATCGACGAGACGCTCTTCATCGGCCGGCAGCTCGCGACGGCGATGTCCACGGCCCACGCGCAAAACCTCGTTCACCGAGATCTCAAGCCGACGAACGTCTTCCTCGCACGCGACGCCTCCGGCGCAGAGACGGTGAAGGTCTTGGACTTCGGTGTCGCGAAGCGGCTCGGTGTCGATGCCCGCGTGACCGCGAGCGACACGCTCCTCGGTGCTCCGCAATACGCCGCGCCCGAGCAGATTCAAAACGCCCGCACCGTCGACACGCGCGCCGACGTCTGGTCGATCGGCGCGATGATGTATCGATGTTTGGTAGGTCGGCGGCCCTTCGACGGCGTCGGCGGAGCGCTGCTCGCGACGGTTCTCGCGAAGCCACATCCGCCGCCGACGCAGATCGCGCCCGATCTTCCAGCGGCTCTCGACGAGGTGTTCGTGAAGGCGCTCGCGAAAGATCCCGACGTGAGGTTCGCGACGGTCGATCAGCTCGTCGACGCGCTCGAGCGTGTGCTCGGTCCTACTGGACCTCGGACTTGTTGACCGGTCGCCGCTTCTTCTGACCGGTCGCGACGGGCCGACGCGGATCTTCCGGCGCGGACGATGCGACCGCGGGGTCGGATGCAGCAGAGAGCGCGGAAGCGGTTTGCTCTGCCGTCGCGGTGGGGACCGTGGCCGCCGAAGGCGACGTGGCAACTGCCGTCGCCGAAGCGGAGACGACGGGCGAAGGCGCGGCGGTCGCGTTCGTGGAGCTCGCCGCTTCGACGTTTCCACCGCCGAGTAGCTTCGCGCCGATGAAGACGACGCCGAGCGTGAGCAGCACACCGGCACCGATCGCGAGCGTACGACCGTGGTTCGTTTTCGGAACTTCGATTGGCGTCTCGACCGCGACCATCGTCTGCGATCGCGGCGGGGCCTCGAGCGCTTGACGGACCACGCGCGCGAAATGCCGTGCGTTGGTGAATCGCTCGCTGACCTCCTGGCTGAACGCTCGCGCGAACACCTCGTCGAGCGAGGTGGGGATGTCCTCGGCAGCCTGCGAAGGAGGCGTGAACTCACCTGCCACGATCGCGACCGCAACCTGCGTCCACACCTCGCCGTCGAACGGCAGGCGACCCGTCAGCGCTTCGTACGCGGTGACCGCGAGCGCCCAGACATCGATGGCGCCGTTCGCGAGCGGCAAGCCCGAGATGTACTCCGGGCTCATGTATGCGGGCGAGCCGACGAGCGTGTTCTCCGACGTCTGCTTCGGCGGCGTGAGACCGACGAGCACGTCGCCGAACGACTTCGCCGTGCCGAAGTCGCCGATCTTGTAGAACGGCTTCTCTCGGTTCGAGAGAATCATGATGTTGCCGGGCTTGATGTCTCGATGCGCGATGCCCGTCGTGTGCGCGGCGTCGATCGGCTCGGCGAGCTGATCGAGCATGTCCGCGACCGCCGCCGGATCCATGCGCCCGCGACTCAGCCGCTGGTCGAGCGTCTCGCCGTCGACGAGCTCCATCACCAGGTACGGAATGCCTCGGAACATGCCCGCGTCGTGCGACGACACGAGGTGTTTCGTCAGCGGCGCGAGGCGCGCGGAGATCTGCGCCTCGAATCGAAAACGCTGCGCGAGGATCTCGGCAGAGGTCGGATCGAGGAGCGCTGCGGTGTCCAAAAACTTCAGCGCAACCTTCGAAGTAAGAAGTCGATGCTCTGCTTCCCAAACCGTGCCTGCAGCGCCTCGCCCGACGACACGCGAGAGCACGTATCGACCACCAACGACGTCGCCTGGGCTGAGGAGCGGCTGCTCTTCCGGCTCAGCAGCTTTTCGCTCATCTGCCGCAATCACAAATCTGAGTTTCGCACACCCGTGCGTCTCAACAACAAGTATCCTCCGTCACAGGATGGCCGTACGCTCCATGCTCCACCCGTTTGGGCGACGCGTCGCTCGGGCAGTATCCGTTGCCGTTCTGTTGCTCACCTTTCCGCAGGCGGCGCACGCAGGTGAGACGGAATCGAAGACGTTCTTCGCGCGCGGTCGCGAGCTCCGCCTCGGCGGCAACTGCAAAGATGCGATCGATGAATTCCGGAAGGCGCTCGATGCCTATCCGGAGGGGCTCGGCTCGCTGCGAAACATCGCCGAGTGCGAAGAAGAGCTGAAGCGCCCTGCGTCGGCGCGCCGATCCTGGTGGGCGCTGCGCGTGGCCGTGCTCGAGTCGCAGTCGGACAAGTACCTCGGCTGGGACAAAGACGCGGAGGAGGCATTTGCGCGTCTCGCGCCGTCGGTCGCGACGGTGACGATCCGCGTGAAGAACGCGGTGGATCCGCGCGTGGTGCTCAATGGACGTCCGCTCACCCCTTCGCTGCTCGGCACCGCGCTCGAGCAGGATGTCGGCGAGCTCCTGGTCGTTCTCGAGGACGGCGGTGCCGTGCCCACGACGAAGAAGCTGACGCTGGAAGCGGGCCAGAAGTACGAGGTGGAGCTCGTCGCCAATCCTCGCCCAATCGACAAGGACCCGAAGAAGATCACGCCGCCGGTGGTCACGCCGCCGCCGAACGATGGGCCGTCCCCGCTCGTCATCAGCGGCGGCGTCGCGCTCGGTCTTGCGGGTCTCGCAGCCGGCGGGTTGATTGGCTCCGTCGTGATTCGCGAGGACGCGCTCGGCGAGGTCGAGGACCAGTGTCCGAACTACGAAAGCGGGGCCGCGTGCCCAGGAACACTCAGGGAAACGGCCGATCGCGGTGAGACCGCGGCGACGCTCGTGAATGCGTTCGCGATCGGCGGCGGCATCGCAGCGGCAGCGGGTGTTGGTCTCCTCGTCGCCGGCCTCGTCACGGGATCGTCGCCGAATCCCAGCCCCGCGACGGGGCAGGTTCAGGTGACCGCCGCACCGAGCCCGGAAGGTGGCTTCATCGGCGTGACGATGTCGTTCTGACTCCCAGATCGTGCTGTCGACGTCCGTTGACGCTCGACCTGAGAACAATCGATTACGCATCCCGCAAAACGCAAACGCCCGGCGACGATGTCGGCCGGGCGCTTCCTGTTCTGGTCGTAAAGGAGAGCAGGCGCCGATCGTCGGCGCACTCGATCAGAAGTGCTGTACGAGCCCGATGTTTCCGAGGCCGACGTACACCTGGGGATCGGTCGAAGCGCTGTCGGCGATCCAGACCTCTTTCTTTGCTGCGAGGCCGCCGATGAACATGCCCATACCGGCCGCCTGAACGGCGCCGAAGAGGATGAACGGGATCTTTCCGGGGCCGGAAATCTCCTCGTGCCCGGCGATCACGAACGGGCCCGCGACGGGGATGAGACCGTAATAGCTGTAGAGGCCTTCCTCGTGTCCTTCCGCTGCGTCGGCGATGGCGCCCGAGAGCACCGATAGGAAATAGCTCGCGCCGAACATGCTGATGCCTGCGACCCAGACGCCCTTATGGGTCGTGGTTTCGACGTGATAGCCCTCGGGCGGAGCCTCGCCCGGAACGGCCGTGAGCTTGCGCGGCTTTCGCTTTCGGCGCGGACGATCGTAGTCGTCGTCGTCCTCGACGACGATGACGCGCACGTTGTCGTCGCTCCGGCGTTTCTTCCGCTTGGTGACGACGACCTCTTCTTCTTCGCCTTCGTCGTCTCCGTCCTGCGCGTGGGCTTGGGTGGCGAAGCCGGCGAGCGCGAAGGCGAAGACGCTCGAAGCAATGATCAGTCGGCGCATGATCTCTCCTTTTGGCCGGGACGGCGATGCAGCTGCCATGCCGGGCCGCGTGTCACCAGAACACGCGAGAAGTCGACCTCGAGCAACGGGTTTCGCTACCCGGAGCACGCACCCAGCCGCGTCAACGCGAACGGAAATATGCGGGCGATCGGCTTGATCACGGGGTAATCGAGGCAGGGCCGTTTTGTGTCATGAAGACGGTCGGATCCCGGCCTTGCGGCACCCGGGGTCTTCGTGCATCGTCTTAGGATGCGGCGCGCGTCGCTTTGGCTTGCTTTTGCACTGGGATGTAGCTTCCCAGATCTCACGTTCGACGACGGCACCCCGCACGGTGGCAACGGCACGGGCGCGAGCACGACGTCGACGCAGACCGTCGGCGGCGGAGGCTCGGGCGCGGGTCCTTCGAACGGCGGCGCCGGCGGCGCGGTGACGACCAACGGCGGCGGTGGGGCCGGCGGCACCGGGGGAATGGGGACCGGAGGCCTCGCAGAAGGTGGCTTCAGTCCCTGCGATGCGGATCTGGACGGCTACCAAACGGAGGGCTGCGGCGGCATCGATCCCGGCCTCGTCGATTGCAACGACGACAACTTCGACGTGCATCCGAACCAGCCGAACAAGTGGTACGTCGACCCGATCCTCGGCGAGCCCGACCCCATCAAGAAGTGGGACTACGACTGCAGCACCGACGCCGAGACGCAATACATCGTCGGTGAGTGCCCCTGTCAGAACGACGTGAAGCGCATCGAGGACGTGCCCGCTGGCGTCGACGGATGCGGCTCGACCGGCTCTCGCTATCGCTGCCAGAGCATTTTGTTGCAGCCTTGTAAGGTCTTCGAGGCGGACACCCAGCAGGGCTGTCACTGAAGACCGAGCCGCGATAGCTCTTTCGGCGTCGTCACACGTCGAAGCGGAACGTTTCGAACCTCGTGACGAAAGACCGGAGGGATGGATGCGTTTCGCTCGTGCTCTAGCGCTGTGGATGCTCGTGTCGGGTGCGGTTGCTTGTGATGCTCCGACGAGCCAAGAGCCGTCGGTTGCGACGACGAGCCCACCGTCGACGTCGGCGCCCGCTTCGGCGGCGCCCGTAGCGACGGGGTCCGCGTCGAGCGATGCTCCGGCCATGGCTACCGAAACGCCGGTATCGAAACCTGCGGCGCCGACTGCAAACGAGACGGCTCGCGTCGCTGCTGCGTCGAATGCGTTCGGTACGGACCTGTACGCGAAGCTTCGCGACAAGAAGGGCAACCTCGCATTTTCGCCCGCGAGCATCACCACCGCGCTCGCGATGACGTGGGGCGGGGCGAAGGGTGAAACGGCGGAGCAGATGAAGAAGGTGCTGCACTTCGACGCGAGCGCGTCGGAGATCGCGCCCATCGCCGGCAAGCTCGCGACCGCCCTTCAGGATCCGAGCCGCGCGGTGAAGCTCCGCATCGCGAATCGCCTCTTCGGCGAAAAGACGTACTCCTTCGAGGCGCCGTTCTTGAGCATGACGAAGACGTCGTTCGGCGCGCCGCTCGAGCCGACGGATTTCAAAGGCGATCCGTCGGGCGCGCGAAAGCTCATCAACGGTTGGGTCGAGGAGCAGACGGAGAAGCGCATCAAAGACCTCGTTCCGCCGACCGGCATCAACAAAGAGACGCGCCTCACGCTCGTGAACGCGATCTTCTTCCTCGGCGATTGGTCCGAGCCGTTCACGAAGACGGCGACGACGGATCAGGACTTCACCGTCGCGAAGGCGACGAAGAAGAAGGTGCCGACGATGCGCCGGATGGGCCGCTACCAGCACGCCGAGGTCGGAGGCGTGCAGGCGCTCGAGCTCGACTACAAGGGTGGTGCGACGAGCATGTTGGTGTTGCTGCCGAAGGACGAGCCGTCGATGGCTGCGTTCGAGAAGTCGCTCACCGCGAGCAAGATCGACGAGCTCGTCAAGGCGCTGGAAGGGAAGAAGGTCGATGTCTCGCTACCGAAGTTCGAGATCGATCCCGCCGAGAGCGTCGCGCTCGCCGACATGCTGAAGACGCTCGGGATGCCGACCGCTTTCGACCCCGAAAAGGCGGATTTCACCGGCATCGCGAACCCGAAGAACCCGGCGGATCGGCTCTATGTCGGCAACGTCTTCCACAAGGCGTTCGTGAAGGTCGACGAGAAGGGGACGGAAGCCGCCGCGGGCACGGCCGTCGTCATGCCGCGCGCGGGCAGCGCGCCTTCGCCCGACAAGCCCGTCGTCTTCAACGCGGATCACCCGTTCGTGTTCGTGCTGCGCGATCGGGAGAGCGGGCTCATCCTCTTCATGGGGCGCGTCTCCGATCCGACCGCTACGGCGAAGGCGGGGTAGGCGCCGCCGCAGGCGCTGCGAGGAGCTCGTCGACGAGCTTCACCATCGCCTTGTCCACCTTGCGCCCGACGAGGCGAACCGTTCCCGTGCGGTCGACGACCACGACCGCCGGGAGCTCGGTCTGCGACAGGCCGTTTGCGACCGCGAAATCCGGGTCGAGATAGATCGGGTAGCGCGGCTGTTTGCCGTCGAAGTAGCGCGCGACGGTCTCTCGATCTTCGCCGACGTCCACGCCGACGATCAGGAGATCGGTGTGCTTTCGCGCGTCGGCGAGGAGCTCGAGTGTCGCCGCGACGTTTTTGCAGGCGCCGCACCACGTCGCCCAGATATCGATCACCGCGACTTTGCCTCGCGTCACCTCCGCGACGGGGCGCGCGGCGCCGCCTTCGAGCGGCGCGATCGAAGCGGCGGGGAGCGGCCGAGCCATCATCTGCGCTTCGGGCGCCGAGGCCTTCGACGACGAGCCGCCGCACGAGACGAGCAGCGCGGAAACGGCGGCAAGGCCGAGCATGAAGGCTCCCCCCTCACGCAGTGAGGGGGGCTGGGGGGGAGAAATTGCGGCCATGTGGGTGCCAGTGGCGCAGCGCCTACGCCTTCAGAACGACCTCGCGTAGCCCATCGAGAACGAGTCGATGTGCAGGTCGTTCGAGCGTTCGTAGCGGAAGTATTGCACGTCGAACGTGTCGGGCCCGCGGAACGCCGCGGGCGCTTGGTCGCGAACGAAGACGAGCTTGATGCCGGCTTCGCGCGCTGTGAGGTCCTCGAGATCGCTGTCGCTCGAGCGCTGCAAGTTCTCGCTGAACGGCTCTTCGACGAAGGGCAGCCAGAAGTCGGGTGCGTTCTGGGTGTGGAGGCGGCCGTGCACGCGAACGTACATCCACGGGACGAGGTACTGAAAGATCTGCGCCTCGGTGGTGTGCGCGAACGTGCCGTTTTCGTCGACGTAGAAGCGGTAGCTCGCCTTCGCGGTCGTATGCGACACGGGAATGTGCTGCGACAATCGCACGAACAACGCATCACGGTTGCGGCTCTTCGGGAAGCGCTCGCCGGTTCGGTAGACAGTCTTCGGATCGTCGGGCGTCGGGGCGCGCGTCGCGATGACGGAGTTCCACGTCGTCTCGAGGACGCCCCACTGCTGGGTCGTGCCGAAGGACGCGTCGAGGAGCGTCGTCGGTGAGAGCACCTGCAGGTACGAGAGGTTGAAGCTGAACGACGTGCGCGCCGCGAAGCCGCGATCTCTGCCGGTGTACGAGTGCGGATCGAAACCGTCCGAGACCACCGTCGCGTTGATCCCGAAGACGGTGTTCTCCTCGAAGAGCTTCCAATCGATGAACGGCCCGCCGATGAGCGAGCGCATCGGCTCTTCGTAGTGGGCGGCGAACCGGAAGCCCATGTCGACGGTGTCGTTCGGCGAGTACGTCGTCGTGAGATCCGTCGTGACCGCTTCGTTGTATTCGGAGGCTTTGCTGACGGCGTCGATCGCGTCGGTCGACGCCGCGCTCACGATGTCGACAGGCACGGTGAGCTCGTGGGTGACCTCTTCGTTTTGGCGGACGCGCACGTACATCCACGGCTGAAGGACCCACGCGTCCTCGCGCCCGCGGCCGCGGATAGGGCCTGCCTGCGACTGCAGGCCGTGGCCCTGCTGCCAGACGAACGCCGTGAAAAAGCGCATCTCTTCGAACGCCCAGCCGCGGTCTTCGTCCGCCTCGAGCGCTTCGCGCAGCTTCTTGTCCGCTTCGGCGGCGCTCTTGCGCGCATCCTCGGCTTCGTCGGCGCGGGCGGCGGCCGGGATCACGAGCGCGAGGAAACCGAGCAGCGCTGCTAGCTCAGTTGCCGCACGCACATCCGCCTCCGGCGGGTTGGCCGTTGCCTCCGCTCGCGGCTTCGCGGGTCGTGTGGACCTTGTCCCGCGCGCGCGCCTCGAGCGGATCATCGACGAGCTGCATCGTGGGATCCGAGAGGTATCGCCGCCGGCTCTGCGGGACGACGACACACCCGGACGCGACGATCGCGAGGATCAGGACGGCAAGGAAGCGGAGAACGCTCGTGGCGATACGAGCACGCCTCTCACGACGTGAGCGGGCCCGGGGGGGAGAAATTGAAGCAAGCATGTTTCGAAGAAGCAGGGAGGGAGCGGAGCCCCCACGCCGGTAGCATCACTCACAGTCGGCGAACATCGCTTGATAGAGCGCCTCGCCGACGGAACGATGCCCCTCCGCGGACCAGTGGATTCCGTCGGGCAGCGAGTACTTCTTGCAGAGCCGCACCTCGTCGCCGTTGCAGATCAGGTGCGGGCGCGTGTCGAAGGAGCCGTCGATGCGTCCTTCTTTCGCCGCCTTCCCGATCCACACGTTCACGTCCGCGGTGATCTTCTCGCGCTCGGCGTTGTACGCCTCCATCGCGCCCCAAGGCGGCAGCGTGAGAACGATGGCCTTTGCGCCGCGCTCGCGCGACCAGTCCACCATTTGACCGATGTCTTTGGCGATTTTCTCCGCGTTGCGACCGGCCGTCTCGTTGCTGAGCACGTCACCGAGGCCGCCGAGGATGAGCACGTGGGTGTACTTCGATCGCTCCGCACGGGGGCCGTCGTCGGCTTCGCCGTACACGTCGCGGCGGAAGCGCTTGCGCATCATGTTCACCATGTTGCCGCCCTTACCGAAGCTGTCGAACGTGCTCTTCGGACAGTGCTCGCGCAGCACGTCGAGGTATTTGCCGCCGTGCGATTTCGGATCGGTGAGGGAGTCGCCCATGGCCGCGACCGCGTAGCGAACCTTCGCCGGTCGCGGCGCGTGAGCGGTCGCCGTCGTGGTGCTCGCGGGGGCAGCGCTCGCGGGCGTGGCCGACGGCGAGATGGCAGCGTCCGCGATCGTGTCGCTCGATTCGATGTGAGCGGAAGCTTCCGCCGTCGCGCCGGAGCGAGGTGACGCAGTTGTCATGCTCGGCTCCGCCGGCCCACACGAAAGCAGGCCGATCGTCACGGTCGCGAGGTAACGTCCCGGGCTCATGCTCCAAGGCACCTTGCCGCCCCCACCGGCGCCATGCAATGAGACTCGTGTGAAGACCACGACGCTCCTCTCTGTCGTCACCATCGTTGCTGTCGGCGCTGTGGCGGCGTGCGACGCCCCGCCCGAGCCGACGCCTGCGTCAGGTGACGTTGCGAAGACGACCACCACTGCGACCGCGACCGCGTCCGCACCGAAGCCCGCGCGAACCGCGCGGCCGCGCCCGACGGCGAAGCCGGCCGATCCCGAGCCGGCCGAGGCGAAAGGCCCCTTCCCCGCGTCGACGAACGAAGCGCTGAAGGATCCGGCCAAGGCGAAGGAGCAGGCGCCGGCGACCTTCAAGGCGAAGTTCGAGACGACGCTGGGTGACTTCGAGGTCGAGTGTACGCGCGACTGGGCTCCGAAGGCGGCAGACCGCTTCTACAACTTGCTGAAGATCGGCTTCTACGACGACACCGCGATCTTCCGCGTGGTGAAGACGCCGACGCCGTTCGTCGTGCAGTGGGGCATCCACGGTGACCCGGAGGTCTCGAAGAAGTGGAAAGAGGTCGCGGAGGAGCCGGACCCCGTCAAGCAGTCCAACGCACGCGGCACGCTGACGTTCGCGATGGGCGGCATGCCGAAGACCTTCACCACGCAGGTGTTCATCAACTACGGCGACAACGCGCGCCTCGACAAGATGGGCTTCGCGCCTGTCTGTCAGGTACTCGGTGACGGGATGAACATCGTCGACAAGTTCTACTCCGGTTACGAGGGTCGCGTGAGCGATCAGCAGCCGAAGATCGAATCCGAGGGCAACGCGTTCCTCCGCTCGCAGTTCAAGCTGCTCGACTACATCAAGACCGCGCGCCTCGTGACGGGCGACGAGAAGAAGGACGAAAAGAAGGACGAGAAGAAGGGCGAGGAGAAGAAGGGCGACGCAAAGTCTGCCGAGCCCGCGAAGAGCGCGAAACCCGCCGCGTCAGCCGCGCCCAAGGCCACCGCCGCACCGAAGGCTCCCCCCGCTCAGTAAGCGAAAACGAGAGGGGTCGCGACCCTCTCTCCCGGTCTTATTCGAACCAAGCCACGACGGGCGCGTGATCCGAGTCGGGCGCGATCGGCCCGTCGGGTACGTAGGGGCCGTGGTCGCGTAGGGTCTCGTTGAGGATCGTGCATCCGCGGAGGTGCTCTGCGAGCGCGCTCGAGACGAAGATGTGGTCGATGAGATCCCTCGCGCCGGCGTGGAGGATGCTGAATCGACGCTCGGACGGGACGAGATCGGCGCAGCTTCTGAGGGCGCGCGCCGGCTCGACGTATTGGAAGGCGCCGCGAACGATGCGCGTCGGGATCGCGTCGAGCGAGTCGTTGAAGTCGCCGAGGACGACGACGCGCCGCTTCGGATCGGCGTCGAGCAGCGCATCGACGGTCGAGCGCAGGTGCAGCGCTTCCGAGGAGCGCAGGATCCAAGCGCGGATGTGAGCTTCGGCCACGCCCGTCGGTGATGCGTCGAGGATCGGCTCGCCCTGGTCGTCCTTCATCGGCGCGCCGAGGCGTGATTTGAAGTGGATCGTGAGCACGTCCACCTCGCCGAGATCGCCGGCGTCCACGGTGAGGTGCACGACCGCGCGGCGCAACGGCACGTTGGGAAATGGTGGCGCATCGGCGAACGCGAACCGCGGAAACGGTAACCGGTCCGCCACGATGATGTCGCGCCGAACGACGGGGATGCGCGACACGATCGCGTTGCCGATCCCGCGT
Organism: Polyangiaceae bacterium; assembly: GCA_013361525.1. Classification (GTDB taxonomy): domain Bacteria; phylum Myxococcota_A; class Polyangia; order Polyangiales; family Polyangiaceae; genus Xiheicaenibacterium. Next base: position 50,164 of record JABFXY010000023.1, read on the forward strand.
CGATCCACCGGGCCGACGTGCGCGTGGCTATAGCCGAGATCGCCGAGGTGCTCGGTCAGCAAGCGATCGAGCAGCGAGCTCGAACCAATCTCCTGCAGCGCGACGACGTCCGCGTCGGCTTGGCGCAACAGCGAGCCGACGTTCGCGATCTTGTCCTCGACGATGGGTCGCTCGCCGTCGGTTCTCGGGTCGAAGAAATCCTTCAGGTTGAACGAAGCGACCTTGAAGCTCATGGTTTGAAGTTCTTTCGATGCTCGAGCCCGCTCTTCGAGGCGGCGAACGCAGAGGAGCAGACCTCACCCGTTTGGGCGCTCGACATGGTCGTTTGCCAGCGCTGCACGTTCTGTTTCCAGGCCGTGCACTCCTCCGGACGCGCGCCGCTCGTCGGTGAGCACATGAGCGTGATGAGCGCCGTGCACGAAGGAGGCATCGCGCCGCCGGTGCTCGGAGGCGCCGAGACGCTCGGCAGCGGTGTTGGAGCCGATGAGCTGCCCGCCGGCAAAGCAGGGCCCTTGTCACGAGGTGCGGTGGTTGCGCTCGCGCTCGGTGCGGCCGATGCCGGCGTGTCGACGCTCGCGCTCGCGTCTGCGGATGCGCTCGGATCCGCGCTCGGATCCGCGCTCGCGCTCGCGACGGCCGTCGTGTCCGCGCCGACGACAGCCGTCTCCGTCGCAGCGGTGGTTGCAGCAGCGGCGGTCGAAGCGGCGACCTCTTGTTTCGAGTCTCGCAACATCAGGCCGACGATCAACGCGCCGCCCGCCGCGCCCGCGAGCGCGATGATGGCGCCGACGGCCAACAGCCAGCTGCCGGACGACGCGCGCGGCGCCGGAGGCTGCAGCGTGGGAGCGCGCTGATCGGTCATCGGCTCCGCCCTCGGCGACATCGGCGGCGGAGGCGCACTGACACCCACGACCGGCGCGTGAGCGTTCGTCGCGGGGAGCGTGATGACGTCATGGGGAGCGCGGGTCGGTTGGGGGGATGGCGGCGTGAACGGCGTGAGGACCGTCGGCGCATGCGCGATCGACACTGCCTCGCGGATCCGCTGGAGCAATGCGGAGATCGACGCCGGGCGCCGCTCGACATCCATGCTCAGCGAGTCGAGGATGGTCTGCGTCAGCAGCACCGGCAGCTGCACGCCGTGTGACGACGGCGGCGTCGGATCGACGCGGCCGCGCGCGTCGCCTTCTTCCCACGGAAGGGTGCCGGTCAACATCGCGTAGAGCAGCAGCGCGAGCTCGTAGACGTCGGAGCGGATCGTCGCCGACTTCCCGAAGAAGCGCTCCGGCGCCATGTAAGCCGGTGTCCCGCGCATCATTCCGGCGCGCGTGGTCGTCGACGGCAGGCCGCTCGTGTCGCGGGCGATGCCGAGGTCGAGCAGCACGAGGCGATCTTCGTCTTCGAGCCAGAAGACGTTCTCGGGCTTGATGTCGCGGTGGACGAGCCCTGCGTCGTGCAGCTTGGCGACCGCGCCGGCGACGTCGTCGAAGAGCGCGAGCGCGCGCTCGAGCGGCAGGCGGCCCTTGGTGAGGCGCTCGGCGAGCGTGCAGCCGCGCAGGCGCGGCATCGCGATGTACGGTCGGCCGCCGGGCAACAGTCCCGCGCGCAACACCGGGACGAGCGCGCGGTGTTGAACCTTGCGCATCGTGTCCGCCTCCTCGAGGAAGCGATCCACCTCGCGCGCGTCGAGCCCGACGTCGGGCCGCAGGACCTTCAGCGCGATGCTGCGCTCGCCGTCCTTCGCGGCGTAGACGATCGCGCTTCCACCTTCGCCGAGGGTCCCCTCGATCTCGAACGATCCGAGACGCTCGACCACGACCGGCTCAGACACCGCCCTCACGAAGTGAGGGGGGTCGGGGGGGAGAAATTGCCGCCATAACGAACCGAAATGGGGGGCGCGCCTGCCCTACTACAACGTCAGAAATCGGCGCGCAAACCGACGTAGGTCGGGGCCACGATCGGGGTGAATGATGTCTTCTTCGCCTCCGCCGTCGGCGCGGCCTTCGGCGGGCTTCGACCGTAGTCGACAGCAAACGCGATGATGGTGAGCACGGCGAAGCCGCCGGTGACGCCGCCGAGGACGTCCGCGGTCGTCGCGAACGTCTTGGCGTCGGTCCGGGTGTTTTCGATCGTCTCCGGATTGCCCGGGAACGCCGCGAGGGCGTCTTCGAACTCGCTCTTCTTCCCGAACGCGAGACCACCGACGACGCCCGTCGCAATGCCGGCCGCGGCCGTCACGCCGAGGCCGATCCACGGCCACGGCGTGTGTTTGATCTCCGGCTGCATCGGACCTTTGACGTCAGGCCCGGTGTCGGGGCCTTTGGGGCCGGTGAGCGAGACGAGATCGAGCGCGACCGTCTTCTGCTCGGCGCCGGCGACCTCGACGTAGCGCGTGAGCGGCGCGTACCCCTCTTTGATCGCCGAGATCTTTCGCTTCCCGGCATCCATCACCACCGGTTTGTCGAGCGGTGTCCGGCCGACGGCGACGTCGTCGACCGCGATGTCCGCGCCCTCGACGTTCGTCTTCAAGGTGACGGTCGCGACCTTCTCTTTGAGCTCTGCGACCCAACCTTCGACCCTGGTTCGCCGCTCGGCGTCGATCTGCGCGCCGCCCTCGGCGAGGTACTTCTCGAGGGCCTGCAGCGCCTCGGAGTAGTTCTTCAGCTCGCGTGCGGTTTGGCCGATGTTGTAGAGGACGACGTAGTTCGGATCGAGCTCGTAGGCTCGTTTGAACTGCACCATCGCGGCGACGTAGTCGCCGTCGTGGAAGAACTTCACGCCACGCTCGAAGGACGAGCCCGCGTCTTCCGAAGTTGCAGGCTGCCCCGGCGCTCCTTGTGCGCTCGCGGTCAGTGGAGCGGTGGCGACCGCGGTCAAAAGCAAAAGCGCGGAACAGCGGCGACCCCAACAGCGCGAGCTGAGCGCAGCAATTCGCATCTATTGTTTCTTCTTGTATGGGTTCGTTTCGTCGATGTCGACGGACGGCTGCGGCTTCTTCTTGCCGTCGTCGACGGGGGGCGGCGGCTTCACCGCGCTAGCGGTCTCGGCCGGCGGCGGCTTGGTAGGCCGGATGTACGGCCGACCCGGAAGCGGCGTGAGCTCGACGTCGAGGTCGATGTCCCTGTCGAACGTGAGGGTGCGCTTGTCGGTCTTGTGGCCTGCCAGCTCGACCTCGAGCTTGTGAATCGATCCGTCCTTCGGGAGCGTCGCGGTGAACGGATTGCCTTCGACGTATCCGCCGTCGAGCTTGGCCTTCGCATCCTCGGGGTACTTCACGACGACCTTGATCGTCTCGCGTGCCGGCGTCGCATCCGTGGTCGTCGAGCCTGCGGCGGTGCGGGCGTCGTTGGCGCCGCTCGTCGTCGTCTTCTCCGGCGCGGCGGCCGCCGTCGCGGGTCCGCCGCTGTTCGACGACGTCTCGCGGCGGTTCACGTAGAGCACGATGCCGAGCGCGCAAAGCGCCAGCGCCGTGCCGACTCCGAGCGCCGAAAGAAGCGAGCGGCCCTTCGTCTGTGCCGGCGGAACGGCCTGCGAGATGGCCGTCTGCGGGCTGTTCGGGAACGTCTCGTCGCCGTGGCGAACCGGCAATACGACGCGCGCGAGCGAGTCGCTCGTCGCCTTGAGGCTCGCGGGCACGAGCTCCAAGCTGATCGGTTCGCGGAGGTGGTCGACGTTGCGGACCTGCTCTTCGATCGTCGCGCGGATGCGGGCGCGCTCGTCCTCGAACGCGCTCGACACCACCGACGCGACGTCTTTCGGCCCGACGCGGAAGTCCGAGCCCGACAGGTAGCGCTCGATGACCTCCTGGAACTCGCGCGCGGTCTGGTAGCGATCTTCCCGCTTCGGCGCCATCGCCTTGTCGCAGATCGCGGCGAGCTCGTCCGGCACGTCGTTCACGACGGTGCGGATGCTCGGATCTTGCCCGGCCATGCGACGCGCGAGGACGCTCATCTCGTCTTCGCGCGTGATCATCCGGCGGCCCGCCATCGCCTCCCACAACATCACGCCGACCGTGAAGAGATCCGCGCGCGCGTCGACGGGCTCACAGCGCGCTTGCTCCGGCGCGATGTACGAGATCTTTCCCTTCAGCATGCCCTCTTGCGTGCGGGACGATGCGCCCGCTGCCTTGGCGATGCCGAAGTCGACGAGCTTCACCGCGCCCTCGTACGTGACGAAGACGTTCTGCGGGCTCACGTCGCGGTGAACCACGTGGAACGCAGTGCCGTCGAAGTCCGCGAGGTTGTGCGCGTGCTCGAGACCCGCGAGCACGTCCGCGAGGATGCGAAGGTGGATCTCGAGCGGGATGTTCTTCCGACCGACGCGGCGGAAGACGGCGTTGAGCGGCTGACCCTCGAGGTACTCCATCGCGATGAAGTACCGATCGACGTCGCTGCCGACCTCGTAGGTCTGGACGATGTTCGGGTGATTGAGGCGCGCGGCGATGCGTGCCTCGTCCAAGAACATCGCGAGGAAATCCGGATCGTGAGCGAGCTCTTCACGCAGCTCTTTGACGACGAGCAGCTTGTTGAAGCCGTGCGGGCCTTGCGACATCGTGAGCAGGACGCGGGCCATCCCGCCCTGTCCGAGCTTCGCCAGCACGCGATACTTGCCGATCCGCTCCGCGCTCATCTCGAATTACTCCGTCGTCGGTCCCATCGGCACGTAGGTCAGGTATCCGGCCCGCGAGAGGAACGTCGCTTCACCGATGAAGCGGCCCGAGCTCGCGACTGTCGCGCGAGCCGTGAACGATCCAGGCGGCATGTTGACGAAGCCGCCGGCGGCTTGTTCGTCCGTCTCCGTCGCGGTCGGCGACGGAAGCGAGCCTTTGAAGTGATAGGGCGTCGTGTCCTCGTCGACCTGATCCGAAACGAAGGTGACGCCGGACGTGCGCTCGTCGTTGCAATCGATGCTCAGCAGAATGGATGTACCGCGTGAGGGATCGATCGGCACGCCGGCGAACTCCGCGATGCTGTTGAAGCTCTCCGGATCGATGACGCGGACGACGATCTGCTTGCCCGGTATGACGATCGGTTGCTTCTCGAAATAAACGATCGTCGGCATGATGGGCGCCTTGGGGTCGCTGACAAGCTCCAAGAAGCCGGGAAAATCAGGCTCGAGATCGAACTCGATCACGCCCTCTGCATCCGGCGTGAAGGTCTCTTCGGGATTGGTGCAAGTCGGGGCGAGGGAGCGGCAGAGCTTCACCGTCGTGTTCATCGGCGGTGTGCCCGGCTCCGCGGTCGCGAGCTCGAACCGGTAGTTGTAGTGAATCGTTGCGCCCGGCGTAGCGGGCACGAAGTTGTCGAGGCAGGTGAAGTTCGACGGCAGGGGAGGCTCGGAGCCACCTTGCCCGCCCTCACCGCCACCACCTGGGTTCGAGCCGCCGGTGTTTGCCGGCTCGACACAGACCTTGTTCCGACACTCCGCATCGGCAAAGCCCTTGTCGACGCAGTCAGCGTTGGATTCGCACTGCTCCTGATCGAGATCGAACGCGATCGAACAGCCCCCAGTGTGAAGGACGATTACGGCGGCCCACCCCAGGGCCGCCGACGCGATAAGCGAGGGACGCGCCACAGTTCGGCGATCGTAACGTCTCCGATCACCAAGGTCCAGCAACGGACAGGCAAGTTTCGACGACACCGGCGGACCTCCTCCGGCGTCGTCTCCTTCGCTGCCGTTCGCTTGCTCCGTTCGCGCCGACGTTCGTCAGCCCGTCGCGCGCCAGGCGCGACGCTCGATTGAGCGCCTGGTCAGGATCCGTGAGCCTGCGTCAAAGCTTTGCGCGTCTCGTCATCCATCTTGCCGGTCGCGGGAAGCGAACGAGCGCCTTGGAAGGCCTTCAATGCAGCGATCAGCGCGTCGTCTTCGACGGCTTCCTGGTTCTCGCCGCCGATACGGCCCGGCCGGTAGAAGCCGAGGTGGAGTAGCCGCTGCTTCAGCCCGGAGACCGTCATGAGCGGATCGAGGTCCCCGACCCTCACGCGGAGGGTGCGGTTTTTCCTCGTCAGGATGACCTCCACTTCGCGGACTTGGACGTCGACTGTCGACTTGATCCAGCCGGCCTCGTCGGTCTCGCCGACCACCGGATCGGGCCCGAGCCCCAGGATCGCGTACGGCTCCTTGGGCAGCGCCTCGCCGCCGATCTGGATGCGGACCGAGAGGGGCTTCTTCGGGATTCGGGCGGCGTACCGATTCGTGGCCCCAGAACGGACGGTCAGCCGCCGATGCTCGGGCGCGTTGGGAATCCAGAGCAGGTCGCCCGGGTGGAGCGTGTCCCGGTCCGGCCGGCGGTCGCGCAGATCTTTGTTCTTGGGGTGGTTCCAGATCGCGTCCGGGTCGAACCCCATCGTGTGAGCGAGCTTGGTCAGGTAGTCGCCTTGGCGAACCACGTACGGGCGCATCGGTCAGGCCTCCTGCGGCTTGTCGACGTCGGGGAAATAGATCTTCGCGCTGGCATCGAGCTCGATTTCGGCCTCGCCCTTGTCGTCGAGGACGCCGGCGCGCTCGCCGTCGTCGCTGACGATGACGAACCGACGTCGCCGCGCCGGGGCGCCGCCCTCGTCGACCAGCTGGATGCGCGTCGTCGGCTTCGACGGCGCGACGATCGCCGCCTCGTCGATGACGCAGTTGAGCTTCACGCGGTCACCGCCGACATCGGCGTCTTTGAACAGAAGCAGGCTCGAGCTCTTGCCCATCGCGTGGAAGCGCTCGCCCTTCATCACGATGCCGTCCTTCGACACGAAGGTGACGCGCTCGTCTGCCGCCGCCTCGACCTTCTTGCCGGAGAAGGTGACGCGCGGCGAAAGGATTTCGACCGCGTCGGGACCGATGCGGATCGAGCTCTCCCCGCAGCGCAGGATGATGCCCTTTTCCGCGATGAGCTCGGTCGTCTTGCTCGCGTAGCCGGCGAGCGTGCCTTCGACGTGCACCGTCGCGCTGCTCGGGCTCGCGTCCTCGCCGACGATCGTCGCGAGGTGCCCGCGCACCTTGTGGACCGCGTCGTTTCGCACGAAGGTCTCGTGAGACGCGATGTCCTCGCGACGCATGCCCTCGATGCGGACATTTTCGTCGCCGCTCACGCGGCGGTCGGTCGTGCCCCGGACGGCGTCGATCACGTCGCCGAGCACCTGCGTCGTCTTCTGCAGCGTCACCAGGGTCGTTTGACCACCAACGACCGTCGTGGTGTGCGTGCCGGTGATGTTCTCCGTCAGCTGACCTTCGACGCGTAGGGTCGCGTTGCCTCCGACCGTCACGCCGTGATCGCTCCCGACCTCGACGTCGAAGTTGCGCTGCGCCTTGACCAGGACCTGCTCGCGCCCCTTGTCGTCGTCGAAGCTGATCTCGCTTCCGCCGTCGCCGCCGGGCGTGCTCATCGAGCGGAAACCGCTCTTCGTGCGCTGCGAGGGGAGACCGAACGGTTGGGGGCTCGTGCCGTTGTAGACGGTGCCGATCACCAGCGGCCGATCCGGGTCGCCGTCGAGGAACGTCACGACGACCTCCGAGCCGACGCGCGGCACGAACTGCGTTCCGTAACCGGCGCCTGCCCAGGGCTGCGCGACGCGGATCCAGCAGGATGCGCGATCGTCTTTTCGGCCCTCCAAGTCCCAGTGGAATTGGACCTTGATGCGGCCGTAGGAGTCGGTGAACGGCTCGCCCTCGGCGCCGCCGACGACGGACGCCGTCTGGTTGCCGTGCTGCACGCGGCGCGCGACGACCGGCGGCATACGAAGCGCAGACTCGATCGCCGCGGCCTCGAACTCGTTCGAGTAGACGTCGTCCGTCTCGAGTCCGCCGAACTCGGGCGTGCGGCCCTCGTGCATGACGGCGACGACGACCCAGTCGCGGTTCAGGCTCTCGATGAAGTGACCGTCGAGCGTGAAGGCGTGGCCCGGGAGGAGCTTGCGCGAGCGCGACGTTCCGGCGACCGACAAGCCGTCGGCTCGGAGCGCCTCGAGCATGCGCGTCGCCTTTTCCTCGCGCTTCTCGGCGGACTGACTCTCCTCGTGCTCGGTCTCGTGGCCGAAGGTGTACGTCCCCATTCGCTCGGAGCCGAGATCACCAGCGACACCCTTGGGATCGGCCGTCAGCTGCAACGACCGCAACGGAAGGTGCGGATGGCGGAAGTCGAAGTCTCCGATGCGCGCGGCCGTCGGTCGGATCTTGCGACGCACGCCGAGCTCGATGACGTCGCCCTCGTCGATCTCGAAGCGACCGGAGCGCATCGTGAGCTTGCCGTGCCGGCCGGGGATCGCCTTGTAGAGCGCGTCGTCGGAGAAGACGACGTGCTCGGCGTCGGCCTCCGGGTCCTGGCGGAAGTAGAAGAAGATGCCTTCTTGCGCGAGGATCCTGCGGAGAAAGTCGTAGTCCGTCTCGTGGTACTGCGTGCAGTACGTGCGCGGCGTGTATTTGCCGGCGAGCTCGAAGCTGTGGGCGATGCGCCACTCGCGCATGAGGCGCTCGACGATCGCCGGCACCGTCTGATCCTGAAAGATGCGGCTGTGCTCGCGCATCTTGAGGAGGCTCAGCCGCGAGGAGAGCTTCATCCGCACGCGCACGACGTCGGCTTCGAGCGATCGGTCGACCTCGTAGGAGGTCACCAGCCCGTGCACGGCGCGCGGAACGTCGCGCGAATCCATCATCACGAGCGTTCCGGGGTTGCCGAGCAGCGTCTCCTCGAGCGCCGTCAGCGGATCGAGGTCCAGCGGAGCCGCGACCTCGACGTCGAGCTCGTAGGGCGTGTTGACCCGCTCTTCACCGTGGAAGCGGATGACCCGCAGTCGCTTTTCGACCTTCCCCTTCGAGATGAAGTGGAACAGGTCGAGCTTGTCCTTTTCGATGGCCTTCTTGCCGTTCTCGAACGACTCGAGCGCGCTCTTCATGTTCATCGGTCAGGCTTTCTTGTTCGGGCCGAGGAACGGCGGGAGCGCGGACAGCTGGGCATGATCGATGTCGACCGTCTGCTCGACGTCTTCGAGCTCCGCGAGGTGCGACAGATCGCCGAGGTCCTGCGTCATCTCCGCGCTCGGTTCCTGCGACTGCTGGGCGTAGAACGCTTGCGCCGGAAGATCCGACGTCTGGTGGTCTGCGAACGGAGCGCCGTAATCGAGCGCGCTCTGGTGGTTCGCCAGCGCACCCTGCGGTCCGTATCCACTGTACGAGGCGGGGCCCGACCCGAACTCATTGCTCGCGTACATCGCGTTGCCGCTCGCCATCGGGTAGTCGCCCATCGGGTAGTCACCGAGCGGGAACGACGGCAGCGGACCGCCGTTCGGTGTGTTGCCCGAGTGGTATGACGGCGACGAGAGGGCCGGCAGCTGCCCGGCGGACGGAGCGGTGTTGTCGACCGCGTTCGACGCGCCGGCGCCGCCTGCTGCGTCCTCCGCACCTGGCAAGGCCTTCGGCTCCGGCTCTTTCCATTTCAGCAGCGGAAGGACGAGCTCGAGGTGCTTCGGCGTGACCGCTGACGCCTCGATCGCCTTCACGCGCTGCTGCACCGGGAACGCCTGCTCGAGCGCGTCTCCTTCCGTGCCCGGAAGGTCCTGGGTCACGTCGAGCTCCGCGTTGTTCCACGCGTCCTTCGCGTTCTTGATGATCGGGTTCCAGTCGCTCTTGATCTTGTTGATGCTGTCCTTCGGGTGCATCAAGTCGAAGCCGACACCGGGGAGCTGCGCAGGCAACGAATCGAGCGCGGCGAGGCCTTGAACGATCTTTCCGCGGACCTGCTCGACCTGCTCGCGCGCCTTGAGGAGCGCCTTGCCGGCCTCGAGGACGCGCGGCGCGAGCGACGCCGTGACGGCCTCCATCGCGCGCTCGATGACCTTGTCCCAGAGCGGGAAGAACACGTTGCGGAAGAGGCGCGAGAACACCGTCGGCAGCTGCGCGAGGTGGACCTCCATCGTGAGCGCGTTGTTCGAGATCGCCGTCTGGCGGTACGCGAAGATCATCCCGTGGAGATCGCGCATCGCGAACTTGACGACCGGCGCGATGAACTTCTCGAGGTTCAGCGCAGCGAACTCTTTCGCCCGGCCGATGAGCGCATCGGTCGAGATCGCGACCTCGGCGATCGGGATGTCGAGCGTGATCTTGCGCAGGCCGTCGACGAACTTGAGGCCGCCGAGGATCGTCTCGATGACGTTGCCGACGAGGTGGCGTTTCGCCGCTTCGTGCATCTCCGCTTCGGTCACCTGATCGGTGTCCTTCATCGTGAGCAGGCGGCAGTACACGGCGCGGATGAACTCGGCGCAGACCGTCGACACCTTCGCGATGATCCACTCGAGGAACTCGGGGAGATGCTTGATGTTGAGCGCGCCCTTGAGCGCCTCGACCGCCATTTGGCCGAGGCCGCCGGACCAACCGACGCGCGCGCGGCGAGCCGCGTCCGGGACGTCCGGCGGATCCGGATCCTGCGGGATGAGGAAGATGTCGTCGAGGAAGGGGCGGCCGGGCGTATAGCGATCGGGCCGGCTCAGAAAATCGAGGGTCTTGTCGATGCCGACCTGCTGATCGAAGTCCTGGAGCGCACCCTTCACCGGGTCGGTGACGACGTCGACCCACTCGTTGAGCTTGCCGGTGATGAGGCCTTTGAGGCCGCTCGCGACGCCGAAGGGGTTGTCGATCTTGTCGAAGATCTTCTGCTCGACGTTCGGGTCGAGGTGGTACTCGGGTTGGGGCTCGAGGTACCAAACCGGGAACACCGGAACCGCGCGCGTCTTGATCGAGTGCGCCGTGATGCGGCGGCACGCATCCTCGACGATGGGCTCGAGGCGGACCGCGTACTCGTAGTTGAGGGCCGCGCAGATATCCCAGGCCTTGAAGCTGATCTTCTGAATGACGCTGAGGAAGTCCTGCACGCTCGACGGGACGAGGCGCGTGAGCTTCGGGATGGCGTCGTGCGGAGCGTCCTTCTTGCCGAGCCAGTCATGCGCCGCTTGGCGCATCTCGTTCACCTCGTCGACCTGGTCGTTGAGGATGCCGCCGCCCGGTGACTTCGCAGGTGCGTGACGCTTCTCGAGCTCGGCAACGAGGTACTCGCGGTACGCCTTGCGCGCGGTGTGGAGCTCGATGCCCGCGTCGTGCAGAACGGGGTAGTCGACCGTCGGCCGGTTGATCTTCTTCTCGGCCGCGATGACCTTCTTCAAGTGCGGGTTGAGGTCGACCGCGTTGGGCTTGTCGCCGGTGCCGCCGGCGGAGCCGGTGAGATCCGCGATGACTTGCGCGAGGACACCGATGACGCCCTTGCTCTTCTCTTCGGCGATGAGCGCATCCATCTGCGCGCGGATGAAGCCGCCGAGGAGGATGCCTTCGCGTTGGAGCGCCGCGCGATACATGAGGCCGTGCGCGGGGACCTCGACGCCGGGTTGAGGCGCGTCCGGCGGCGCGACGAGCACGGTCGCCGTGTCGTCGAGCTTCGGGTTCGGAAAGAGCGGCGAGCGGTCGCGGTAGACGTGACCGAAGTGGATGAACTCGATCGGCTCCGGTAGGTCGATCGTCGTCCCGCCGCTGACGCCGGCGTTGACCGTGACGGCGCCGTCTTCGGCGGCCGTCCAGTCTTCTGCGTTTTGGTACTCCGCCTCCTTGAATTCCACGAGCCGCGCTTTGCGCGACATCGGGTGGACGAGGCGTCGGCCGACTTCGCCGAGCACGTTGCTCGTCCCTCGGAGGAGAGGCTCGACAGTGCGTCCTGCACCTTGAGCGTGATCGACCACGTTGCGGATATCTTCGCCGTCGATTTTCACGAAGCTGGAATCATACAGGGACGGCAAGCCGTTTCTAGCGGCTCTTTGCGCACGCCTCGCGATCGGTAGGTGCGCGACGTGGGCTAACCGTTATTCACCCTTCGTCGGACGCTTCGAGCTCTTGGTCAGGTGCTCGAGGCATTGCTTGTGGTCCGTCTTGGACGGGCAATCGAAACGAAGCCGTTCGACGAGGAAATCCCGCAGCAGTGCGACCCGCTGGGGGACGAAGCGCGACGACGGGTAGACGAGGTGTATCGGCGCGGACGGTCCCATGAGCTCGGGCAGAACCCACTCGAGCCGGCCCGCCTGGATGTCCTCGATGATGCCGGACAGAGGCACGAGCCCGATGCCCACACCTCGAAGCGCCGCTGCGCGAACGAACGAGAAGTCCGATCCCGACAGCGGGCCTCGGACGCGGACACTGTGCTCCGCCCCTTGCTGGTCGACGAGCTTCCACACCGACTCGCCTTTGTTCGCGCGGAAGAGAACACACGCGTGCTGCTCGAGGTCGAAGAGCTTCGACGGGCGACCGTGTTTGTCGAGGTACCCAGGCGTCGCGACCAGCAGCTGCGGTGCCTCCCCGAGCTTGCGCGCGACGAGGCTGGAGTCGCGGAGCTGGCCTGCGCGCACCGCGAGGTCGAAACCTTCCGCGACGAGATCGACGAAGCGCGCGCTCGCGTCGACGTCGACGTGGATCTTCGGATAACGCTGCGCGAAGTCGGCGAGCACCTCGCTGAACGGCCCGGTGCCGAGATCGACCGGTGACGAGATGCGAACGATCCCCGACGGGTCGAGCGTGGTCTCGGCCGCGAGGTCGCGCGCTTCGTTGAGTTGCGCGAGCGCGACGGAAGCGCGCGCGTGGTACGCGGCACCTGCGTCCGTCAGGCTGAGGCTTCGTGTCGTTCGTTGCAGAAGGCGTACGCCGAGCGACTGCTCGAGGCGCGCGACACGCCGGCTGAGCGCCGACTTCGGCCACGGGGACTTCGCCGCGGCGCGCGTGAAGCTCCCCGCGTCGACGACGCGAACGAACGCGACGATGTCGGTGAGCTCGATGTCGCCGGCGACATTGTCACGTCGGGACGACGGCGGAGGCGTCGAGTCGATCACCTCGGCCTGCGGCACCTTTGCCGGAGCGCGCGACGGGGCGCGGGCCTGGCGAGGCAACGTCGAAGCGGCGTCGCGCAGGGTCACTGTTTTCGATTTCACAACGGTCTTTGCTTTTCCCATCGACTAGCCCACTCAAGATAACGCTCTTACCGTCCGGGCATGAACTCGCAAGCGAAACAGCAACGCATCCCGACCGTCGCTCGCTACCTCCTCGGCGTCATTTTCTTCGTGTTCGGCCTGAACGGGTTCCTCAACTTCCTGCCTGCCCCGCCGCTTCCCGAAGGCCCGGCCGGCGCGTTCATCGGTGGTCTCGTCACCTCTGGCTACATGTTCCCGCTCATCAAGGGGACCGAGGTGCTCGCCGCCATCGCGCTCCTCTCCAACCGCTTCTCGCCGCTCGCGCTGATCGTCCTCGCGCCGGTGACGGTGAACATCGTCCTCTTCCACGCCATCCTCGCGCCGGCGGGGATCATCCTTCCGCTGGTCGTCCTCGCCGCGCACCTCACGGCTGCTTGGGGCTACCGGTCGCTCTATCAACCGCTGCTCGTCGCGAAGCCCGCGGTCGTGCCCGCCAGCGAGCCGGCCCGCGTCGACCGGGCCGCGAGCGCGACGGCGTGAGCTTCGGCTCCGATCGCTTCACCCCCTCCCCATGGAAAGCCCGGTCGCAACGACACGGGCTTTCTTCTTTTCGTTAGCAGGGTGCGTCGTTGCGCAGGTGAGCCTGAGCACCACGACACTGATGCGTAGGATCCAAACCGACAGCTTAGTCAGCTCGGACCCGCGCCTGTTGCTTGGTCGATGAAGAAACGTCATCGGCGTCTTCACCAAGCTTCTTCCGTTCCACCATCGCCTGGATAGACTCCGCGACAATGGTGGGGACGAGGGTCGTGGTCGTCGATGACGACACGGTGCTGGCGGCGCTCGTGTGCAAAGCGCTGTCGGAAGACGGACAACACGCGGAATGGGCGCGCTCGAGCGCGGCTGCCGACATCGTGTCGAAACGCGAGCCGCATGTGCTCGTGTTGTCTTGGCCGAGGGACGAAGCGCTCGCCGCGAGCACGTGCGCTGCGCTGAAGAAGCAAGGGCGTTCGCTGCTGCTCGTGACGACGGCGGACCGGCGCATGAGCACGACGCGTGCGATTTTCGACGCGGGCGCGGACGACATGCTTCGAAAGCCGTTCGCGATCGCGGAGCTGCTGTTGCGCGTGCGCGCGCTCGGTCGGCGCGGCCCGGGTTTGCGCGAGAGACCGCTCCGCGCCGGGCGGATCGAGATCGACCCCGAAGCGCGATCGATGACCGTCGACGGCAAGCCCGTGCGCCTCACCCAGCGAGAGTTTCTCCTCATCAAACACTTGGTGACGCAGGCTGGACGTGTGGTGTCGCGTGCGGAGCTCGCGCGGGCGGTTTGGGGTGGTTCCGCCCCACCGAGCAACGTCGTCGTCGCGCATGCGTCGCACCTGCGGACGAAGCTCGGGAGCGCCGGCGCGCAGCTGCGGGCGATCCGCGGCGCGGGGTATTTGCTGGATTGTGAGGAAGCGTCGTGAGCGACGGGGGCGCGCGGTCCGCGCGTACCAACCATCTCGATATCGAGCTGCACGACGCGCTGGCGATCCTCTGCAGGGCGCGGGTACGGATCGAGGTCGGGCTTCTGCGCCCTCGCTCGGTGGAGGAATACCGCGCGAGTCTCCGCGAAAGCCTATTGGACATGAACGAGCTTTCGCGATTGCTCGTCTCGTCGCTCGAAGATCTTAATCAGCTGCAGCCGTTCGATGATGATTGTGAAGGTCAATCGCCGCGCAAAGGTGAAGGAACTTCATTCGAATAATGATTCGTAAACAGGATTGAGGTCCTCCGCGTAGGCCGGTAACGATCGTGGCGCTGCGCCACGGGAGGACTACGCAATGACGATATCGACGAGTGAGAGCTGGTCGCTGCCGCTTTCCACTCCATCGGTCGCCGCCAACGTTCGCGTCTCTTCGACACGACGGAAGCTCGATCGTCAGTCGCCGACGCTCGCGTTCATGATTTCGACCCCGAAGCCGTTCGTCGAGATCGTCATCGCCGTACGGCAGGAGCTGTTCGACCCCGCGAGAGCGCAGCAGCGCTCCGCATCGAGCTTCTTCGCGAGTCGCGTGTTCGGGCTCACGCGTACGCAGAGTGGCGAGGCTACGTACTTCGTGCCCGCGGCGGTTCTGCGCTCGCTGCTCCAGGGCGGCGCCGTTCGGCAGCTCTATTTCACGGCGATCGGTTACGACGACGAGGAAGGTCACGGAGCGGTCCCGGCGCACACGCCCGCAGAGCTTGCGCGGGACGCGCCGGCGGTGCTCGTGGAGGCGGGGTTCGGCGCGCAGGAGCTGTCGAGGGCATTCGGTACCTCGCTCGAGCGGCTTTTGCGGCACGGTCCGGCCGCGGATGCACCGCGCGAGGCCGTCTCGACCGCCTATGCGGCGCCCGTCGATTCGCGCGCCAACCAACCGACCACATCGCGATGGACCGGGACCGGGCGCATTCAGATTCCGCGTGTTCGGGTCGAGAGCGCGGCGCAAGAGTTCGACGGCTTTGCGCTCTCCGAGCCGGATCTGGATGGCTTCGACCGCGAGGTCGATCTCGCTTCGGGCCAGGAGGCCGCCCGTTACGAGACCTACGGCACCGACGACGAGGATCGCGGCTACGATCATCACGACCACGATCACGACCACGACGAGGTCCAGGGCAGCCCACAACCCGCCGCTTCAGCGTCCTACGGCGGCGCTTGGTCGGGCGCGGCGGCCGACGACGATTACGACGACGGGTTCGGCGAAGATGCGGACGCGCCCGCCGTCTCGTCGCACCAAGCGAGGACGCGAGGGCCCGAGCCTGCGGAGTTGATCGACGAGGAGGACGTCGCGCAGTCGTACGGCGACGAGAGCGACGACGAGGAGCTCGCCGCCGAGCAGTCGGCGCAGGCCGATCTTCGTCCTGGGCCGCTGCCTCCACCGGCCGAGCAACGTGCGCTGTTCGAGGAAGTTGCGAAGGGTTTGAACGGCGGCTCGACCCTGTACGAGGTCGCGCGCCGGACGCAGGACGGCGTCTCGTTCGGCATCGGCGCGTTCACGCAGGGCTCGGGCGCGCTCGGCCGGTTGCTCGAGCTGATGCGCGGACGCGACGCGGCGGAGTTCGCGCGCGTATTCGGCCCGCAATCCGAAGCGCTCGTCACGGCGCTCACGGCTCCGACGCGGGAGGCTCGCCTCGCGCCGATCGGCGGTGCACCGTTGTGGGAGGGCCCATGGCTCGAGCGCTTCTCGCGCGCGGGGGATCGCGATCACGCGTCGTTCCGCGGCGCGCAGAACGAGCTCTTGTCGACGACGGTGTTCCAGCCGCTCTGGCCCGTCGCTTGGGGTCTCGGCCTCACCAGCGATCGCGCGCTTGCGGTCGTCACCGCGCTCGGGATCCATCAAGGAGCCGAGGCTTTCGGTGACTGGCTCGTTGCGCGCGTGGGACCGGCGCAGGCAGGTCCACAGATTCAACGCGCCCTCGCAGCCGTGGGCGCGACCGATCTAGCCGCGTTTCAAGCGCGCGCAGGGCTTCCCGCGACGAGCACGCTCGACGCCCGGACACACGCGGCGCTCGCGCTTGCGCTTCGCGGGCTCGGTGATCGAGCGCCTGTCACCGTTCTCGCGCCGCGCCAAATGCTGGAGGCCGTCCAGCGTCACGTCGGGACGGGCGGCGTCGGCCGAAAGGTCGCGGAGCTTCTCGCAACTCCATCTCTGTCCGATCGCGTCCGCTGAGGGGGGCCGATGTCGACGCACATTCCTTCCAACATGAGCGGAGCCGACGTCATCGGCCAAGCGCTCGCCACCGCGCCGTCGTTCGCGCAATTGCCCGCAGCTTCGCAGCGGGAGGTGCGCGACTCACTCGGCAAGATCGCGCGGTTCCTCGCGCAGCCGGTCGGTCCCGCACGTCAGCTCGCTCCGGATTTGAGCGCGTTGCGGCAAGGTGCCCCTGCGCCGGCGTACGGCACGCCGGTCGCCGGCACCGCCCCCGCACCGAACGCGGCGACGACACCTGCGGCAGGTGCGCAGCCGAGCGGCGGCACGAGCACGACCGGGCGGGTCGGCGACGTCGCGCGCAGCACGCTGAACGCTATCGATTTTCCGAGCTTCGTCGCGTCGCTTATTCAGGGCACCTTTCAAGCCATCGTGGACGCCTCCATCCAGCAGATGGAGGCGTACGCGGAGCTTCTGAAGAACGCCGCGCTGACCGTCGACGAGTTCATGAGCGACAACGTCACCGACGGAACGGCGCGCGACTACCTCGCCGATCGCTTCGACGGGACCTTCGAACGCGACACGTCGGGCACTGCGCCGCGTCTTCGCGTTCGGTCGCAGGCGCCGCAAGCCGAGATGCCGTCGTTCTTCAAAGAGCTCGGCATCGAAGTTCCTTCCGACGTGACCGACCAGAACGTCGAGGAGTCCATCGTTCCGGCGACGCGCCGCATGCTCGCGGAGCGACGGCAGCAGACGCTCGCGACGATGGTGCTCATGGGGATCAATCGCGTCGTCGTCACCGACGGCGAGATCTCCGCGAAGCTCACGTTCCACGTCGACGCGAGCGAGACGGCGTCGATGCGCTTCGATCAGCAGAAGACGTCCGGCATGAACATGTCGGGCACGGCGGGCCGCAACCCGTTCAGCGCGAATGGGATCATGGTCAACACGACCAGTCTCAACACGCAGAGCGACATCAACGTGCGTGCGGACCTCGTCGGCAACGTCGTGGTGCGCTTCAGGAGCGAGACCTTCCCGTTGGACCGCTTCGCGGATTCGGCGGCGATTCAGCTCATCAATACGCGCGCGAAGGTTCCGACCGCGC
>JABFXY010000155.1 GCA_013361525.1 Polyangiaceae bacterium
AACTGCGGCTCCGACCCTCGGAGAGCGAGTTGCGACGGTAAAGGACTGTCGTAACGGTGGCTCCGGCGGCCAGAGCCCGCGTTGTGGGCGGTCGGGGCCGCCGCAACGGCGAGTCCGAGCGGCGCAGCCTGCGGTTACGTCAGAAGCGCGGGCCCCGCCGCGACGGTGTAACGCGTCGCAGTTGTTGTCCCCGTCGCCTTCGTTCCGAAATCGCTTCGGCTCATCAAACTCCAAGCAACTGAGCGCAACGGCCGTCGACAAGCAGGGCACGGAGGTTTTCGTGACCGCAGACTCGACGGATTCGGACGCTCGCGACGACACCGCCGCCCCCCGAGCGGCAACCTCGCGGCGACTCGGTGGGCGTGCGCGCCAAGCGATGCAGCTCGATGCAGCCGAGCCGATCGCCTTCCACGTGACGATTCGGCTTTCGGACGATCGCGTCATCGCGCCGGCGAGCGCGTCGCAGCGTTTGGCGACCAAGGCGTTCATCGTCCATGGCAGGTCGCGCCGCATGCTGGCGTTCCGCCTCGCGGACACGCACGGCCATGCCGTCCTCGCGTGCAGCCGTTATGAGGCCGGCCGGTTCGCGCAACAGCTCACGACATCGCTCCGCAAGGTCCTCAAGCTGTCCGTTCCCTTCGAGCCGTCGCGTATCCGCCCAGTCGAGGATCAGAGGCACCTCATGAACTGCATCCCCTATGTGCTTCGCCAAGACGCACGTCACGGTCTTGAGCCGAATCCCTCCCATGAGTGCAGCAGCCTCCCCGATCTGCTGGGCCTACGAGTCTTCGGTTGCTCGGCGGCGAACGATCTCGGTGCCTTCGCGCCTCGGCTCAAGCCCGCGGCTCTCTGGCTCGAATGTGGTGGTGTCGACGTAACCGGCGTCGAGCCGGACCTGACGCACCTCTCGGATGCGGCCGCTGCCGCGTGGTTGCTGCCCAATCTTCGCAGTCGCACGAATCCTTGCGTCGACGCGAAGCGTGCCGCGGTTCATGCAGCCCGCGGCCAATTAGCAGTCGCGGCGCTCGCGCGGCGGCTCGGCATCTCCGAGCGAACCGTCTATCGCCTCGCCGCCGAACCCTGCGCCCCCGACCTCGTCCGAGCCGTCACCCTGCAGATGCGCCTACGCGCCGCGATCGCTGCGCGCGAGGCCGAGCCGTAACCGCGAGGTGATGCGACTCGTGCGTCGCTTTGCCGTCGAAGTCACCAACCCACTCGACGATCTCGAACCCGTTGTAGTGGAGCAGCGCCTCGAGCTCCTGCGGGTAGAACTGTCGGTGCGTGAGCGGCCGCATGAAGCGGTCGCCACCGTCCACCGGCTCGAACTCGCTCGACACGAAGAGGATCTGCCGCAAGCCGTCGTAGTCGAAATACTCGCCATACCGAACGCGACCGACGCCGGGATAGACGAAGGGCCGCGTGCGATACATGCGCTCGGGCTTTCGAGAGAGCTCTTCGGGGTCGGGCATGCTGACGTCGAAGACGAAGTCGCCGGCCGGTGCGAGGTGCTCGCGAACCCGCGCGAGGAATTGCTCGACGTCGGTACGCTCGTACAAATGCAAGAACGTGTTGAACGGGCAGATGACGAGGTCGAATCGCTCGGCCACCTTCAACGCGCGCATGTCGCCTTGGCGCTTTCGAACGCGCGCTTGGACGTCCGCGCTCTCGGTCGCTAATCGGTCGCCGAGCTTGTCGAGCATCGGCGCCGATTGATCGACGCCCAAGACGTGCGCCCCCGCGCGCGCCATCGGGATCGTGATGCGCCCGCTGCCGCAGCCGTATTCGAGGATCGTGGCGGGCTTCGCAGCGCGCTTGCCGCGGGCGCTTTTGCTCGCAACGAGCTCCTCGGCGCGCGCGACGTAGAACGCGACGTCTTCCGAGCGTCGCGCGTACGTGCGGTCGTAATAGACCGGATCTTCGTAGTGGGCCGCCGTCCCCGCGATGAGCTCGCGGTCGACCTTCGGTACGGATTTCGGCGCGCCCGTCGGCCGTCGAGCCAAAGGCTCAGCCGCCGTACACGAGCTTCTGTTGCTTGATGTATTCCATCACGGCGTCGTGGCTCGGCCGGTGGAACGTCACCTTGCCGGCCGCGATCTCGCGAAGGGCGGTCACCGCCGCCTTGTTCTTCGACTTCACGAGCGAATCGACGCCCTTCATGAGCTGCCGCGTGCGGGTCGCCGCAAGGACGACGAGGGCAAAACGGTTTTCTTCTCGCTCGAGACAGTCTTCGACGGTAACGCGTGCCATGGAGGCGAGCTTCTTACCGCGGTCCCGGATCCGTAGCAACTCCGGGGCAAACGCGCAGTGGTCTGGACCCCGAGAAGCTTCAGCTCTCGACGACGACCGTTCCGAGCGCTTCGCCCTGACAGACGCGGAGGATGTTTCCGCGGTCGGAGAGCTTGAACACGCGGATCGGCATCTTGTTCTCTCGACACAGCGTGACCGCCGTCGAGTCCATCACGCCGATCCGATCCGCCAAAAAGCGGTCGTAAGAGAGCTTCGTGAACATCTGGGCGTCGGCGAACTTCGCCGGATCGCGGTCATAGATGCCGTCGACCTTGGTGGCCTTGAAGAGGGCCTGCGCGTTGATCTCCATCGCGCGGAGAGCCGCCGCCGTGTCCGTCGAGAAGTAGGGGTTACCGGTGCCGGCGCCGAAGATGACGACGTAGCCCTTCTCGAGGTGGCGCAGGGCGCGCCGTCGGATGTAGGGCTCGGCGACCTGGCGGATCTCGAGCGCGGTCATCACGCGCGTCGGAACGCCGTGTTTCTCGAGCGCGTCCTGAAGCGCGAGGCTGTTGATGACGGTCGCGAGCATGCCCATGTAGTCGCTCTGCGAGCGATCCATCCCGGCGCTGGCGCCCTTCAAGCCTCGGAAGATGTTGCCGCCGCCGACGACGATGCCGATCTGCACGCCCATGCGATGCACGTCGGACAGCTCACTCGCGACGAGCTGCAGGGTTTCCGGTCGGATGCCGAATCCACCATCCGCTCCGCACAGCGCTTCGCCGCTCAACTTGAGCAAAATGCGCCGATAGGAGAGCGTGTGGTGGGGGGCCGGAGGGACGATTGTATCGATGGGGCGCGCCACGTTCGGGAGTGTCTAGAGCATGCGGACTACGCAAGCAACCACGCTCGCTGCTTGCCCGCGCCGTGCGCTCGTCTTAGAGATCGCCCATGAAGGCCGCGCGCCACTGCGTCCTGTTCGCGCTCCTCGTCGTTTGTCCGCAGGTCGTTGCCTGCGGTGATTCGGCGGGCGATCCGAACGCGGACGCCGGCACCCCTCCGGGTGGCCTCACGCCCGAGCAGGCAGCCCGCGTCGTCGCCCGCGTCGGTGACGAGACGATCACGCTCGGCGATTACGCATCGGCGCTCGATCGAATGGATCCGTTCGATCGTCTTCGCTACCAAACCATCGAAAAGCGCCGCGAGTTCTTGAAAGAGATGGTCGACGTCGAGCTCCTCGCGCTGGAGGCGAAGCGCCGCGGCCTCGACAAGCGCCCCGAAGCGCAGATGGCGACGCGGCAAATCCTCCGCGACGCACTCCTCGACGAAGCGCACAAGTCGCTCCCCACGCCGACGGAAATTCCGGTGGGCGAGGTGAAGGAGTACTACGAGGCGCACATCCAGGAGTACCGCGAGCCCGAGCGCCGCCGCGTCTCCGCGATCGTCGTGAACGACGAAGCGAAGGCGAAGGAGCTGATCGAGGCCTTCCAAAAAGATCCGACCCCGCTCAACTGGGGCAAGCTCTTCTTCGACAACTCGACGACCGCTTCCGCCGAGCAGAAGAACCGCGTGCCGCTCGATCTGGCGGGTGAGCTCGGAATGGTCGGCCCGCCCGACGATCCCAAGGGCGCGAACGCCAAGGTCCCGGAAGAGCTGCGGGCCGCTGCCTACAAGATCGAAAAAGTCGGCACGGTCCTCGGCGAGGTCGTCACGTCCGGCGGCAGCTTCTACGTCGTGCGCCTCGCAGGCCGCACGCAAGCGCACGAGCGGACCTTCGCCGAGGCCGAAGCGCAGATTCGCACCGTCCTCTTGAAGAAGCGCATCCAGGAGCTCGAGGCCGCCCTCGAGGCGGATCTTCGCAAGAAGTACAAAGTGGAGATCGACGAGGGCGCATTGAAGGAAGTGTCGCTCGGAGCGGCCTCCCCCGAGCCGCCGCAGCTTCCCGCTCCCACGGCCGACGAGACGGCGACGCCGACGTCCAAGCCGAGCGCGCCGCCGCCGGCGAGCGCATCCGCAGTACCCGCGCCGACTGCAAAGCCGAGCGCGACCGCAAAGCCGTAATCATGTCCACACAACCTCGTTGGATGCGCGAGCTCGCGCGCTCCATCACCAGCGCCGACGACCTGGCGCGCGCCCTCGCGCTCACGCCGGACGAGCTCGCGGGGGCTCGCCGCGCGGAAGAGCAAGGCCTGCCGATTCGCATCACGCCGCACTACCTGTCGCTCGTCGACCGTAACGATCCGGCGTGCCCCATTCGCAAGCAGTGTGTGCCGCTCATCGACGAGTCGAGGACCATCGACGGCGATCTCACGGACCCGCTCGGTGAGGTCGCACACGAGGTCGCGCCACATCTGGTCCAGCGCTATCCCGATCGCGCGCTCCTCCTCGTGACCGATCGCTGCGCGGTCTATTGCCGATTCTGCACGCGGTCTCGAATGGTCGGCGACGGCGGCGGCGCCGTTACACAAGAGAAGCTCGAGCCGGCCATGCGCTATCTCGAAGAGCACCCCGAGGTGACCGACGTCATCGTGAGCGGCGGAGACCCGCTTTGCATGGCGACGGCTCGCCTCGTCCGCATCGTCGAGCGATTGCGACGTATCTCGTCCATTCAGACCATTCGCCTCGCGACGCGCGTCCCGGTCACGCTCCCGTCGCGCATCACCACCGAGCTCGTCCGCGCGCTCAGGCCTCATCACCCGCTTTGGGTCATGACGCATTTCAATCACCCGAAGGAGCTCGCACCGGCTTCGATTCGCGCCCTCACGCGCCTCGCCGACGCAGGCTTCCCGGTGATGAATCAGTCCGTCCTGCTCCGCGGTATCAACGACGATCCCGCGGTGTTGGCCGAGCTCTTTCGCGGCCTCATTCGCGCGCGCACGCGTCCCTATTACCTACTTCAAATGGACCCTGTCGTCGGGACTGGTCATTTGCGGACGCCGCTCGGCCGCGGTGAAGCCATCGTGGAAGCCCTTCAGGGCCGACTCACCGGCATTGCGCTACCGAAGTTCATCGTCGACACCCCCGGCGGTATGGGCAAAGTCCCCATCGTCCCGAGCTACGTCGTCTCGCGTTCTCCCGGCCTCACCAAGCTGCGGACCCATCGCGGAGTCACGGTGGATTACGTCGATCCGCGGCCCTGACGACGCAAAACAGCCATTTCGCCACACTAGATCGCACCTAGAAGCACGGAACACGCGTGTTTACAGGCCTTTTTTGCCTAGGCGCCGAGGTACGAACGTGTAAGCAAAGAGCTTCGGAGGTACCCATGCGAAGCTTCTTTCTTGGTTCCCTGATGGTCGGTCTCACCCTCCTCGTCGCGTGTGGCGACGACACCAGCACCGGCGGTAGCGGTGGCAGCAGCGACGGCGGCAATGCCAACGGCGGCAGCAACAACGGTGGCGAAGGCGGAACCGGAAACGTCGTTAACGATGGTGGCAGTGGTGGCGGCGGCGG
>JABFXY010000166.1 GCA_013361525.1 Polyangiaceae bacterium
GTCGCGCGGACTACGCCCCAATCACCCGAACCAACTCATCATGAAAATGCCCATTCGTCGCAACGATATGCCCGGCCTCGTAATGCGGCTCCCCACCATCGAGCGACGTGATCCTCCCGCCGCCCGCCAAGACGAAAGCGCCTCCAGCAGCGCAATCCCACAAATGTAACCTGCGCTCCCAATACCCGTCATAGGTCCCGTCCGCGACGAAGCACAAATCGATTGCGGCCGATCCGCACCTGCGCACGGCCCTCGCA
Organism: Polyangiaceae bacterium; assembly: GCA_013361525.1. Lineage (GTDB taxonomy): Bacteria > Myxococcota_A > Polyangia > Polyangiales > Polyangiaceae > Xiheicaenibacterium. The sequence continues at coordinate 258 of JABFXY010000166.1, forward strand.
GCTTTCTTCACCGCAATGAAGGAGTCGAAATTATTTTCCGGCGCGCGATCGCGGACCGGTGGAAATCCGGTGGCGAGCACCGCTTGCGCGAGACTGGCCGTTTCGCTCACGCGGCGGGGCTCACCATTCTTGACGAGCTCGGCACGGCTCGCATGCACGAAGCCGTGCCAGCTCATCGATAGGCTCGGCGCGACGACGGCGCCTCCGACGGGTTTGCCCTTCGCGAGGACGCCGATGGAGACGCACCAGAATGGATGGCCTTGCGCGAAGTTGGTGGTGCCGTCGATTGGGTCGATGCAGAAGACGAGCGGGGCCTTGGCGGCGTCTAGCTTCGATCGAGCCGCTTCTTCGGCGATGATCGGGACGCCTGGGTGCCGCGCTTCGAGGAGCTCGATGCACAGCCGCTGGCTCGCGACGTCGTAATCGGTGACGAGGTCGTTTCGGCTCTTGACGGAGATCGTGGGCCGATGGCCGAAGCCGGTGAGCGCGAGCGCGGCGCCGCGTTGTGCAATGTCGAGGCAATCGGCGGCGAGCCTCGCGAGCTCGATGGCGGAGAGAGACATCTCGCGCGCAGTAGAGCGACGGCGCTTCGGCGGCTAGTACAGCCGGCCGGAAGTCCTCTTCCGGATCCGGCTGTACCAGGAGCAAAGAGTCTGACGGCCAGACTAAGGGCTTCGTGCCTGGATCTGCTCCGGCCCGCACTCTGCCGCGCTTGCGCGGGGGCCGGAGTAGATCCAGGCACCAATTTACGGCCGGAAGTACTAGATGCTCGGCTTTACGCGTCGGGCGAGGACGCCTACGTACAGCCGATGTCTTCCCGTGATTTGCTCCTCGAAATCGGCTGTGAGGAGCTCCCCTCGTCGTTCGTCGAAGCTGCGGTGGCGGCTCTTCCAGAGCTCGCGAAGAAGCGCCTCGATGGGCTGCGCATCGGCTACGGCGAGGTTCGTGCGCTGGGTACGCCGCGTCGGCTCGCGCTCTTGGTGACCGGCGTCGCCGGCCAGCAGCCGGACTTGAACGAAGAGGTGACGGGCCCGCCGGTGAAGGCGGCGTTCAAAGACGGCAAGCCGACGCGCGCCGCGGAGGCCTTCGCGGACAAACTCGGCGTGCCCGTTGCCGAGCTTCGCCGCGTCGATACGCCGAAGGGCGAATACCTCTCGGGTACGCGCAAAGAGACGGGCCGCGCGACGCGGGAGCTTCTCCCGGCGCTTTTGGTCGAAATCATCCGTGAGATCCCATTTCGCAAATCGATGCGTTGGGCGGATTTCGATTTCGCATTTGGCCGGCCGATTCAATGGCTCGTTGCGCTGTTCGGTGAAGAGGTCGTGCCCATTGAGATCGCCTCGAAGAAGAGCGGTCGGGAGACGTACGGTCATCGTTTCCTCGCGCCGGGCGCGGCCCCGATTACCAAAGCAGCCGAATATGTCGACGTGATGCGCAGGGCTCATGTCCTGGTCGATCCCGTCGAGCGCCGCGCGGCATTGAGGGCGGCGCTCGATCGAGCGGCGAGGGAGGCAAACGGCGTCCTCATCGAGGACGAGTTCTTGATGGACGAGAACCTCTCCCTCGTCGAGGAGCCGCACGTCGTCGTGGGCAGCTTCGAGCAAGCGTTTTTGGAGCTGCCCGAGCACGTGATCCTCGAGGTGGCGAAGGGGCATCAGCGCTATTTCGGTCTTCGCGCAGCCGACGGAAAGCTTTTGCCGAAGTACCTCGCCGTGGTGAACACCGCGCTCGAGCCGACGCTCATCGTCAAAGGTAACGACCGCGTGATGCGCGCGCGCCTCGCCGACGCGCAATTCTTCTATCGAGAGGATTTGCGCGTTCCGCTCGCGGATCGCCGCGCGAAGCTCGCCGGTGTCGTGTTCCAGAAGCGGCTCGGTACGGTGCTCGAGAAGGCGGAGCGCATCGAGAAGCTCGCGGTCGTGCTCGGGGAGAAGCTCGGCAAACCCGCTTCGACGATCGAAGCCGCGCGGCGCGGTGCTCACCTCGCGAAGTGCGACCTCGTTTCGTACATGGTTGGTGAGTTTCCCGAGCTGCAAGGCGAGATGGGCGCCGCATATGCCCTCGCGCAGGGCGAAAAGGCGGAGGTCGCGGAAGTCATTCGCGACCATTACAAGCCGAAGGGCGCGCAGGACGACACCGCCGATAGCGACGCGGCCGCTCTCGTCGCAATCGCAGATCGGCTGGATACCGTGGTTGCTTGTTTCGGTATCGGCCTCGTCCCGACGGGTACGGCGGATCCGTTCGGATTGCGCCGGGCCGTCCTCGGCGTACTGCGCACGATGTTGGATCGCGATTTCGATCTATCGCTGACGGCGATGATCGAGCTCGCTCATGCCGCGCTCACAGGCAAGAAGCTCGACCTCGCGTTGCCGGCTCTCACGGCCAGGCTCCTCGAGTTCATCTCGGAGCGTTTGCGCGGCGTCCTCTCCGACAAGTGGCCCGGCGACGCCGTCCGCGCGGCGATCGGCGCGGGCTACGACCGCCCGCTCGATCTGCGGCGCCGCCTCGTTGCGCTCGCGGACCTCGACGAAACGACGCGGTCGCAGGTCGGCGAGGTCTTCAAGCGGGCGACCAACATCGCCGAGAAGGCCGGCGCCGGTGAGCCCGCGCCTCCAGCAGCCGACGCACACAAGAGCGAGATGGCGCTATTCGAGGCATATCGTCGATTCGCGACGCGCGCGGACGACCTCTCGACAAAGGGCGATTACGCGACGCTCCTCCAAGAGGTAGCGACCATTGCACCGGTGATGCACCAATACTTCGTCGACGTATTCGTCATGTGCGACGACATCGCAATCCGCGACAGCCGCCTACGCCTCATGCGATCCATCGCCGACCGCTGCGCCCGCGTCGCTAGGCTCGAGCTACTGGCGAGCTAATTTACAGACCCAGAGAAGAGGGGTCGCCTAGGGCGCCAAGGGCAGAAGGAGGAAGAGGAGAAAGACGGTTGTTTGTATGTTTTACAAACCCTCTTCTCCCTCTTCTCCCTCTTTCTTCCCTTGGCGCTCTTGGCGACCCCTCTGGGCTCTTCTCAGGGATCAGGGCAATTATCGGAAGTGACGGTGTCGCCGGTGTCGGGAATGCCGCCCGGGACGTCTTCGAATTCGAGCGGGATGGATTGGCAGTTGGCCTGGCCGCAATCTTCTTGGCGCATGACGTGGGCGTGGCGGCCTGTCGAGTAGCCGGTCGAGCCGGATAGGCCGATGACGGTGCCGCGCGGGACGAACTCGTCCTGCGACACGAGCGCCTCGTTCAAGTGTTTGTAGAGCGTCGTCGTGCCGTCGCCGTGGAGGAGCACGACGAGATTGGCATAGAGGAAGCACTCGGAGCCGCCGCCGGTGTAACACTCGTCGCCTGGGTCGGTCTCGTTGTAGACGTGAAGGACGACGCCGTCGGCCATTGCGACCATCGGGGTATTGAGCCCAATCGCGAAGTCGAATGCGTAATAGGCATTGCCTTGATGCGTATAGGTGCCGTTGTTGCCCTGGCTGATCGTGGCGCTCGTTCCGCATTCCAGCGGAAGCCAGAAGCCGTCGGGCGGCATGAGCACCGGGGGCTCGTCGGTGGTGCACTCCGAATAGGCAGCGGAGATGAAGCCGTTGACCGACGGCGAGGAGATCTGGAACCACAGCGTCTCGCCCTCGACGGCCTCGCCTTGGACTTGGCTGACGACGTCGACGACCGCGTTGTTCGGGAGCGAGCCGACGGGATCGCCCGCGGTCGAAGCCTCGGGGCGCACGTTGAGGGAGTTGCCCGGCGTGACCTGGACCCGCACGCGCGGGCACATGTCGACGGGGGCTTCGCCGCCGGTCCCGCCGGCGCCGTCCGCGACACCGCCTTGCCCGCCGCTCATCGTGGAGGCGTTCGAGCCTCCGTTGCCGCCGATGTCCGAAGTGCCGCCTGCTCCGCCTTCGTTGGAGCCGCCGGCTGGGGTGTCGCCGTTATCGGATCCACAAGCGAGCAGGAGGAGGGCGAAGGGAGCGACGAAGCGAGCGCGAGGAAGCACGCGGCCATTTTCGACAAGTCGAAATGGCGCGCAACGACGTCGCGTCGCAATCGACGCGAGTTCAATCCGGAGCGGAAAGCGCCGATAACAGCGTGCTCATCATGCGGTAGGTGAGGCCCCAGACGACGCGGCCGTCGAGGTCCCAGCCCGGCAGCTTGTAGTCCTGCCCCTTGTAGGTGACCGACACGCTGGTGCGGCGCGAGCCTGCGTAGAGCGGCTCGACCGGTGTCCACAAAGCCTCGGTCACCTCGTGGTTGAAGGTGAAAGGCGCGTCGTCGCGCAGCTCGAACACGAACGGGCGCGTGGGCAGTGAGGTCGTCGAGCCGCGCCCGGTCGCGTCCTGATCGTCGAGGACGCCGACGAGCTCCGCGGTCCGAGCGAGATCGAGCCCGATCTCCTCCGAGGTCTCGCGCACGGCGGTCGCGAGGAGGTCGGTGTCGGAGGGCGATCGACGACCACCGGGGAAGGCCATGTGACCCGACCACGGATCACCCTCGCGCTCGGCCCGGCGAATGAAGAGCACCTCGAGCGTCTCGTTTTGCTCGCGCAAGATCGCAGCGACCGCCGCCGAGCGCACCGCTGCCGCTGCTGCGGAAGCAGCGTCGGCCGAGCGCATCGATCGCAGCGTGGCTTCGAGCGAACGACGCACGTGATGAATCCGAAAGCGCGACACCGATGGAGTTCGTAGGCCCCGAACCGCGAGTGCGCAAGGGCGCTGGAACATGTACGATGCGCGCACCCCATGAGCTCGTTTCGTCTCGCGGTCGACAAGGCCCTCGCGGCCGTGCCCCCGTTCTCACGTCCGACCTCCGAGGCAATTTTGGAGATCGCGTATCTCGCGATGGCCGTCGACGAGCAGCTTCACGACGAAGAAATCGACGCTTTCAGCGTGATTGCCGCGTCGATGATAGGCGGCCGCGCAAAAGCGTCGTCCACGGCCTACCGCGGATCGAACGACAAGGGTGGGCCGCGGGAGCTCGACGATGCGGCGCTACGGATGTGGCTCGATCGCTTCAGCGGCGACCTCGATCGCGAGTCGATCCAGCAGCGCCTTCAGGCGGCTGTTTCATCCCTCGGTGACGATCGCAACGCGCGCCTCGCGGCGTACCGGGTCGCGTGTTTGATGGCGATGAGCGATCTCGATGCGGCGGATCGCGAGTTCGAGTTCGATCTCGATCTCATCGCGACGCTCGGCCTCACGCAGGACGAGGCCGACCGCATCGTCGAAGAGGTCAACGCCGCGGTCGCCCCGACCGAGAACTAGCGCCGCTACTTCAGCGAACGACGAAGCTCGCGGCGAAGAAGCCGTCGGTGCCGTGTACGTGTGGCAAGAGGCGAAACGACGTCGCGCCCTCGTCACACGGCAAACCCTTCACGTCGAACGGCGCAGGCTCGAGCCGCACGTCGTCCTGCTCCGCGACGAGCCGTTCGACGACGCGCTCGCACTCTTCGGCGAGCACGCTGCAGACGGCGTACACGAGCCGCCCGCCCTTCTTCGCGAGCTTCGCGGCGCCGCGAACGATCGCGAATTGCTCTTCCGCGAGCTCGGCGACGCTGGTCATGTCTTTCTGAAGCGCGATCTCGGGCCTTCGGCGAAGCGTGCCGGTACCGGTGCACGGAGCGTCGACGAGGACGCGATCGAACGGGCCTTGAAGATCGCCCTGGCCGACGGTGAGGTCGACCGCCGCCGTCTCCACGCCGATGCGCGCCGCGAGCTGAGCGAGCTTCGCGGGGTATTTGTCGGCTGCGACGACGCTGCCTTCCGCGCCGACGAGCTGATGAAGGAGCCACGTCTTGTTTCCGCGGCCCGCGCAGGCATCGAGGACGCGATCGCCTGCGGAAGCTCCCAGTGCGAGACCGACGATTTGCGCGCCTTCCTCTTGCACGATCCAGTCTTGCTCCCAGCCCACGAGGCGGCGCGGATCACCTGCGTGCTCCGCGAGGATCGCGTGCGGCGACAACACCCCTTCGCGAAACGTCGCGCCTTCCGGCGCGCTCTCGGAGAGGCGAGCGATCCACGCCGCACGATCCGCGGGAGACTTCACCGCGATGCCGAGAGGCATGGGCTTCGCGCCTGCCGCGAGGAACTCCACCGCGCCCTTGCGACCCAGCGATCGGCGGAGCGCGCCTCGCAACCAGCCGGGCGCGCCTTCGACGAGCGCGTCTTCGAGCGATGGACGTCCGCTCTGCTCGATGCCTTTCTGTGCGGCGCGCAGAACGCCGTTCGCGAAGCCTGCGGGTTTGTCGCCGATGCGTGCGGCGACGCCCGACACGGCTTCTGAAACCGCGGCGAACGCAGGGACGCGCTCGAGGAAACAGAGCGCGTAGAGGCCCATCAACAGGTGCGCCTTCGCGGTCGGCTCGTCGAAGGCGCGACCGCGGCGCGCGAGCTCGGCGATCTTCGCCTCGAGGAACCCTTGCGTGCGCAAGACGCCGTACACGAGCTCCGTCGTGAGCGCCGCGTCGCGTGTCGCCAAGAGCGGCGCGCGACCGAGCTCCGCGTCGAGCGCCGCGGCGGAGAATGCGCCGTCTTCCCAGACGCGCGCCAGCACCTTCGCGGCCCTGGCGCGCGCGTCATCGGCCTTCAATCGGTGAGCTCCCGGATCTGGGTCTCGATGACGTCCCAGCGACGCTCGAGGTCGTTCTTGAATGCGATGCCCATCATTGCCATGAGGAAGACCATCCCGAAGAGGCTGGCGATCTCGCGCACGCGAAGGGGTAGGGGACGGCGAAGCAGCGCCTCGAACAAGAAGAACAGCAGGTGCCCGCCGTCGAGCACAGGAATCGGCAACAGGTTGATGAGGCCGAGGTTGATCGAGATGACGGCCATCGCCCAAACGAAGTAGCTCGCGCCCTTTTTGCTCTCTTGGCCGACGACGTCATAAACCGTCAAGGGGCCTCCGAGCGTCGAGAGGCTTACCTTGCCTTCACTGATTCGGACGACGCCGATCAGGATGAAGCGCGCGACGTCGTACGTCTCTTCGAGCGCTCCGACGAGCGCGTTGGAGACGGCGCGCTGACTCTCCACCGGCTCTTCCGGAACGACCGGAGCCCAGTTGCGCGTGCGCAGCAGATAACGCGGCCGCTCGGTGCCGTATTCGTCGACGTAGACCTCGCGCCGCAGCTGGATGGTGCCGCTCTTGCGGACACCTTGGCGCTCGAAGGTGATCGTGTGCGGCTTGTCGCGATCGGCGAAGAGCCGCTCCTCGAAGGTGATCCACGCGGGGACCTCGACGTTGTCGACGGCGATGATTCGATCGCCGGGTCGAAGCTCGGCCTTGTACTCGGCGGAGCCTTCGGGGACGTCGTACACGTAGAGATCCGCGCTCTCCATCCCGGTGCGTTGCGAGACGGAGGCTGCTCCGACGTCGGGCGTGAGGGCCGCGACGCCGGATTCGTAGACCGAGACCTCGGCCATCGATCCCATCGCGTTCTCGACGCGCACCGGTCGCAGGTACGCGACGGGCACGGTTTCACCGCGGTTTTCGAGGAGGGCGGCCTCGAGCTCGGAGTAACGCTGGATCGGTCGGCCGCGCACCTCGATGACGACGTCGAACGTGCGCAGTCCGGCGCGATACGCGGGGGAGTCGGTGCGCGGGACGCCGATGACGGCGGCCGGCTGGCTCGGCCCGATGCCGATCTCCCCGATCGTCTCGACGATCTCGAGCGGCTTTTCGACCCGCACCTCTTGCGGGACGATGGTCACGTTCACGCGCTCGCGACCGCGAAACACGCTCAGCGCGATCTCGCGGTTCGGGTTCTTCTGAATCGCGGCGCGGAGCTCCTCGAAGGTGTAGACCGGCTCTTCGTCGACGGAGAGCACGCGATCGCCGGGGAAGAGCTTGCCGTCGGCGGGGTGGCCCGGTGCGACGAAGCCGATGGTCGGCGGCGCGGACGACTCCTCACCGAGGAGGACGCCGAAGTAGAGCAGGACCGGGAACAAGATGTTCATCGCCGGCCCGGCGAGGACGATGATGGCGCGCTTGTAGATCGGCTGCGCCTCGAAGGTGCGCGGTCGATCCTCCGGAAGGACCGAGTCCTGCCGCGTCTCTTCGAGCATCTTCACGAAGCCGCCGAGCGGAAGGAGCGCGACGCAGTACTCCGTCTCGCGACCTCGAATTCGAACGAGCTTCGGGCCGAAGCCGATCGAGAACGTGAGGACCTTCACCCCGAAGATCTTCGCGAACACGAAATGCCCGAGCTCGTGCACGAAGATGAGCACCGAGCAGAGCAGCGCGAAGTAAACGAGATCCACGGCGAGCCGCAGCTTTTCCCACGAGCCGACCCTCGCGACAAGGTCGCGAGATCGAGGTTCAGCGGTCTTCGGTGCGCGGCTTTTGCGGGGTGGCGTCGCGGGGGCTGAACCTGCGTGTCAGTACCGCGAGGACGACGCCGAGCCCGAGCCCGCCGGCGGCCCAGAACACCTCTTCACGCGAAGATCCCGTCAATAGGGCGACCGAACCGATGGTGCCGAGGAACGGGAGCACAGGTCCCCAAGGCACGCGGAACCGCTTCGTCTCCGAGGGGCTCGCTCGCCTGCGCAAAACCGGCACAGCTGCGCACGTGAGCGCGTACTGAAACACGACGGTGACGTTCGAGAAGCCGACGAGCTCGCGGTAGGTGAACGCGGCTCCGAGCGCAGCGGTGACGATCGTGGTCGCGACGATCGCGATGTGAGGAGTGCCGAAGCGCGGATGGATCGCGCTCATCGCCGGCGGAAGCTCGCGCTCGTGGGCGAGCGCCTGCGCATAACGCGGCGATCCGAGGGCGCTGCCGACCGTGAAGCCACCGACGCTGACGATGCTTCCGATGCCGACCAGGACGCCGATGAGCGGACCGAACGTGTACGCCGCGTCGACGAGCGGCTTGTCGGACTCGTGGAAGATTCGATCGTAAGAGCCGGCGATCATCGCTTGTACGACGACGAAGAGGAGCGCCGCGAACAGCAGCGATCCCACCGTGGCGATTGGGATGTTTCGCGCTGGGTTTTTCGTCTCACCGGCCGGCACCGGGACCGTCTCGAAGCCTTGCAGCGGAAAGAGCGCGAGGTAGACGCCGTTCGCGACGCCGCCCATCCCTGCAGGCAGCGCGCCGCCGAGCCTCGCTGATTGGAAGTGGAACGCGGCCGCGCCGATGAAGAGGAAGATGGCGAGCAGCTTGCCGATCGTCATCAGCACGATGAGGTTCGCGCTCGGCCTGATGCCGACGTAGTTGATCGCGCCGAGGAGCAGGATGATCGCGACGACGACGGGCCTGTAGAAGACGTGCTCTTCGAGGCCGATCATCGAGCCGAGCTGCGTCGCGTTCGCAGCGAAGCTGAGGAACGCGTTCAAGTAGCAAGACCAACCGACGACGAAGCCGACGTTCCTGCCGAAGGCGCGGCTCGCGTAGAGGTAAGGTCCGCCGTTTTGATCTTCGTGGCCCGCGAGCTCGGCGAAGCAGAGCGCGACCGGGATCAAGACGAGCGCGCAAAGTAGGTACGAGAGCGGCGAAAAGCCGCCCATCGCCCGCTGCATGTCGTCCGGCTTGGAGAAGACGCCGGACCCGACGATCGCGTTGACGCCGATCGCGAGGACGTCGAAGAGGCCTAGCCGCCGGCGCGCGCCCACCACCTGCGTGGGAATACGAGCGAGCACCGGCTCACGTCAATCGAAGACGCCTTCGATCAGATGCAGGTCGAGTTGTCGTTCGGATCGATCAGGGCGCAGTCGTCGGTGCTGCAGGAGCCGGCCGCCGACTCGCAGTACTCACACGAGGCGGACGTCGCATCGAGGCAGTCGGAGTCGACCTCGCCGCAGCCGCAATCGCAGTAGCCGTCGCCGTAGTAGGTGCTGTCGCAGACCCAGTTCGCGCCCGGTCCGCCGCCGCCGCCGCAGAAGAGCTCGTCGGTCGCGTCGCCGCAGTCGGGGATGCCGTCACACGCCTGCGCCTCGGTGTAGCAACCACCGGCGAACAAGCAGGGAAGGTCGGTGCCCGTGCAGCCGCCGCCGCCGGGGCCGGTCGACGTGGTGTTGGACGGACAGGTCGCGTTGAAGGGCGCCTCGTCCGAACCGTCGGAGCAATGCTGCGTGCTATCGCATTCCTGCGCGGCGGGGATGCATTGCGTGCCGTTCGCGCAGAGGAAGCCCGTGCACTCCATCGACGTGCCGGTCGACGTGGGCGCGGTCGTGCTCGTCGACGTATTCATCATGTTCGTCGTCGACGTGTTCGTCGTCACGTTGTCGGTGCCGCCGCCGCCGTCGTTGTTCGAAGGCGCGCCGCCATTTCCGCTTCCGCCGCTGCCGCCTTCCGGCTCTTGTCCGGCGGATCCACCGCCGAAGGCGTCACCGCCGCCGTTCGCGCAGCCAACACCGAACACGCCCACCGCAAGCGCAAGCAAAGCAAACTGCCTCATGACCCAGCTCCCTCGTCCCCGAGCGGACTGGGTATCGTATCCATGAGTGGTGCGACACGTCACTTGGTGTACGCACGCACCACCTCAAAAAACTACATCGAGGAGCACCATCGAAATGCCGGCAATCGCGGCTGCTGCAGGGATGGTCAGTACCCAGGCCATGACGATGCTGCCGGCGACACCCCACCGAACCGCGGAAAGGCGCTTCACCGCGCCGACACCCATGATGCAGGCGTTGATGCAGTGGGTGGTCGACAGCGGAATGCCGAGCTGGCTCCCGAGCAGGATGGTCGAGGCGCCGCTCGTCTCGGCGGCAAACCCTTGAAGGGGCGTGATCTTGATGATCTTCGTCCCCATCGTCTTGATGATGCGCTCGCCGCCGGCCATCGTCCCGAGGCCGATCGCCGCCGCGCAGGCGAGGACGACCCAGGTCGGAACGTCTTTGCCGTGAGGCGCCATCCAGGCGGGCAAGGCAGCTCCGCCGCCGAGCGTGATGAACGACGTGAGGGCGAGCGTCATGATGCCCATGCTCTTCTGAGCGTCGTTCGAGCCGTGCGCGAACGCCATCGCGCTCGCAGACAAGAGCTGCATCACGCGTGAGCCCCGCTGGACGTGCTGAGGCTTCGGCTTCAGCGCGCGGATGATCCACAACATCGTGAGCATCACCACGAACGCGAGCACGAATCCGAAGAGCGGGCTCACGACGAGCGGCACGAGGACCTTCTCGACGAGCGTCTTCCAGTTGAAACGACCGAGACCGGCGTGAACGGCGACCGCACCTGCCAGCGCGCCGATCAGCGCGTGCGACGAGCTCGACGGGATGCCGTACCACCACGTGATGAGGTTCCACGTGGACGCGCCGATCAAGGCGGCGAGCACCACGGCCTGCGTGACGTCGCCCGGGTCGGCGAATCCGGAGGCGATCGTCTTCGCGACGGCGGTGCCGGCGATCGCGCCGGCGAAGTTCAGCACGCCGGCGAGGAGCACGGCGGTTCGGATCGGCAGGACGCCGGTGGAGACGACGGTCGCGATGGCGTTGGCAGCGTCGTGGAACCCGTTGATGAAGTCGAAAACCAGTGCGAGGCCGAGGACGAGGACCAGCAGAAGCAGTCCCTCACCCATGCTTCACCGCCAGGTTGGTGAGGTACTGCGCGACGTCCTCGCAGGTGTCGCACGCATCTTCGAGGAGCTCGATGACCTCTTTCTCTCGGATGAGCGTGCGCGCCTCGATGGCCGCGTCGGCGAAGAGCTGCCGCATCGCGCCGCGGTAGATCTCGTCCCCTTCTTTCTCCATCGCCTTCATCTCGCGCGTGCCTTCGCGCGTGCCGCTCCAGTCGTGTCTGCGCAGGCACGGCATCAGGCGATTCAAGCGCTCCGTCATTCGCTCGAGCAGCTCCATCTGGCCGCGCGCGGCCTCGCTCGGGGCTTCGATCGAGAACATGTCGAACGCGCTCGCCGTCGCGTGGGCGCGATCGAGGATGTCGTCGAGTAGCGCGGACAGCTTGTGGAGGTCTTCGCGGTCGATCGGCGTGACGAAGGTCTTCGCCAGCGCCTCTTCGAGCTCGTGGCTGACTTTATCGCCCCGCTTCTCGATCGTGCGGACCTCTTCCCTCACTTTGGAGAGAGGATCCCCCGCGGCGAGCTTTGCGAGCGCCTGCGCGCCTTCGTATGCGAGCTTCGCCTGCTCCTCGAGGAAGTCGTAGAAGTGGTCCTCTTTGGGGAGGACGAGACGAACGATGTCTTGAAGGGCCATGGGGCTGGCGCGTCGCTTAGCACCGCGGTGCTCGGAAGAGAGCCCCCGACTCGCTTTCAGACGCCGCGTCGTTGCAACAACAGCGCTTCGTAGAATCGGTCGAGCATCGCCTCCGCCCTCGAGAAGACCGTCCCGTCGGGGTACGGCCGATCAGGCTGGCGGGTCGATACGGCTCCGTGCTGCGCGACCTCTCGGGGGGAACCCGAGGGGACGCCGGTCAGAAGCTCGATGCCTTCGTCGACGGTGCTGATCGCGTAGATGTGGAAGAGCCCGCGGTCGATCGCGTCGATGACGCCGCCGCGGAGCATGAGCGCGTCGACGTTCGCGGCGGGGATGAGCACACCTTGTGTTCCGGTCAGCCCACCCTTCGCCAGGCACACATCGAAGAACGCTTCGATCTTTTCGTTGAGACCGCCGACCGGCTGCACGCTTCCGCCTTGGTCGACGCTGCCGGTGACGGCCAGATCCTGTCGCAAGGGCAAGCCCGACAGCGCGGAGAGGAGCGCGTAGAGCTCGCTCGACGAGGCGCTGTCGCCGTCGATCGCTTCGTACGTCTGCTCGAACACGAGCGACGCGCTGAAGCTGAGCGGCCTGCGCTGCGCGAAGCGGGACGCGAGGTAACCGTTCAAGACGAGCACGCCCTTCGAATGGATCGGGCCGCTCATTTCGACCTCGCGCGCGATGTTCATCGCGCCCTCTTGGCCGGGGTAGACGACGGCCGTCACGCGGCAAGGCCGGCCGAAGGCCACGGGGCCATCGGACAGGACGCTGATCGCGTTCACCTGACCGACGATCGCGCCGCTCGTCTCGATGCGGATCGTGCCGTTCGTGAGCAGCTCGTGGAGCGCATCGCGGAAATGGCTGCCGCGACGTTGGGCGCCGTCGATCGCGGCGGTGATTGCCGAGCCGTCGACGATGTGAATCCCTCGGCCCTGCGAGATGTACGACGCTTCCGTGGCGACCTCGGCGACGAGGCCCAAGCAGCTCGTCACCTTCGATTGGCTCTCGGCGAGGCGGCCGCCGTGGAAGATGAGCTCGCACACCGCGTCGCGCGAGAGTGGCAAGAGCTGCCGCGCGCGTGTGAGCCCAGAGAGGAACGCTGGGTAGGTGCGCTTCGCCTCCTCGAGCGGGAGCGTCGATTCGAAGCGCGCCTGGATCTTGAAGAGCTGCGAAAACTCCGGATCGGCTGCGTGGAGATCCTGGAAGAGCGTCGGCCCAGCGACGAGGATCACCTTCACGTCGAGCGGGATCGACGGGAAGAGGAGCTCTTCCGCGGCGCCGCGGTAATACGACGGGTTCTGCTCCGGCACGATGAATCGCCCGGAGAGCAGGCACGCCTTCAGGTGCTCGTACAGCAGCTCGTTCTTCAGCAGCGCGGCCGCGGGCAGGATGAGAAAGCCCCCGTTTGCTTCGTGGAGCGCGCCGGCGACGGCGAACCCGGGCTCCGGCGGGAACATCGCGTCGGGCGGTGAGTGGCTACGCCCGAAGAGCGACGAGAGCGTCGGGTGCGCGACCTCGACGACCGGACCGCCGCTGTTGGGCACATGCTCGGTGAGCAAGGTCGGGACGACGAAGCCGCGTGAGAGCACGGCGGGCTCTTCGCCGCGGGGCTCGTCGATCATCTGCACGATGCGCGTGGAGACGGCGGTCTCGAGCTTCGCGAAGAAGTCCGCCAAAAACGCGTTCTCCGCGTATTTGGCGACGACCGGCGCGAAATGGCCGCGCGTCGCGTCGGCGAGGAACGCCTTGATGGCGGCGCGAAGCTCCATCTCCGCTTCCTCGTGAACGTCGGCGAGCTTCGACTCGAACTCCTCGACGGCGGTCTTCACCGCGTCGACGGCATCGTCGCTCGCCGGCTCCTCCGACTCGCCGCGCCGAAGCTCGATCTCGTCGCCGCTTCGTTCGATCGAAAAGCCGTAGCCCGCCGCCGTGTCCGCGAGCTGCTGCTCGAGCCGAGCCTCTTCGCGCCGTGCCTTTCGCTGCGCGCGGGTCTGCGCGTGTTTGAAGCGCTCACCCTCGGTCGCGGCGTGGAGTGAATCGACGAGCTTGCCGTAGAGCGCGCTCATCGCGTCGACGAATGCGCGTCCCGTACCTGCTGGCAGGAACAGCGCCGTCGGCTCGCTCGGGCGGTCGGGGTTCGGAAGGAGGAGCAGGTCGTCAGGCGTCTTGCGCGTCTTGGCGATTCGCTCCGCGGTCGAGCGCACGCTGAAGGTGCGGCCGGACCCCGGGCTGCCAACGACGACGACGTGGAAGCGAGGTTGTCGGATCTCGAGCCCGAGCTCGAGCGCCTGAAGCCCGCGTTCCTGGGAGACGACGCCGTTTGCAGGCTCGACCTCAGCCGTCGTCTCGAACGACAGCGTGGCTGGATCGATCCGTACCCGGCACTGGTCGGTTGCAAGCTTTCGAGCTGGCATCTGCGAGGCGAACCCTACTGAACCCAGCGGGCCCCCGCCACCCTCACGTCGAGGACGCGCGGGCTTTGTCGAGCAGCTCGTCGATTCGGACGCCGTCGATGACGAGACCGCGCACGTCGGCGTTCGTGATCACCGCGTCCCGCAAGTCGACGTCCTCGAGGACGATGCCGCGCATCGACACGTCGCGGAGCTCGGCCTTCTCGAAGCTGACGTTCGTGAGCCGCGCTTTCTTGAAGTCGGCGTCCTCGATAGCCGCCCCCTCGAACGTCACGTTGCGAATCACGACGTCCTTGGCGGAAGCATCGTCGAGCTTCGCTCCGTCGAGGGTCACGTTGTGGAGCGATGCGCCCGAGGCATCGGCGTCGTCGATCGTGATCTTCGTGAGCGTCACGTTGTGGAGCGTGGCCCCAGCCACGGAGACGTCGTCGAGCTTCGCGCCATCCATCGTCTCGCCGGAGAAGGTCGGCGCGGTCGGCTTCGCGCGTTCACGCGGTTTGTCACGCTCACGGGGCTGATCGCGCGCGCGCTTCGCGGCGGCAGCACCAGCCTTTTTCGCCAACGCCATGGCGGCAGCGTAACGCGAAGAGTAGAGACCGGAGAAGCTTGGCCGACCCGAACCTCGCTCATCAGCTCGTCACGTCGGAAGGAAGCTCACCCACGCGGTGGATGTTCGTCCTTCACGGCATCTTCGGCATGGGGACGAACTTTCGCGCGATCGCGAAAGCTGCCGCGGCCCGCGAGCCGTCGTGGGGTTTCGTCCTCGTGGACCAGCGCGGCCACGGCGCTTCCCAAGGCTTCGCGCCTCCGCACGATTTGAATGCGGCAGCGAGAGACCTCGAGGCGCTCGCCGATCACCTCGCTCGGACGAAAGGCATCGAGGTGCGGGGTGTCCTCGGGCATTCTTTCGGCGGCAAGGTAGCGCTCGCGTACATCGAGCGGCGGCCGGTCGACGTCGCGGTGCTCCTCGATTCGCAGCCCGGCCCCCGCATCCTCGGCGAGGAGACCGACAGCGCGGCGAACGTGCTCGTGACGCTGGAGGCGCTCGACCACGGGTGGGAAAAACGAGAGGCGTTCTCCGAGGCGCTGCGTGACGCCGGCTACTCCGCGGGCCTCATCGAATGGCTCACGATGAACGTGCGCCGTGACGGTGATCTCTATCGCTTGCGGCTCGATCTACCGGCGATTCGTTCGATGCTCGAGGACTATTTCGCGCGCGATTTGTGGCACGTCGTCGAGCAGCCCGAGTTTGCTCGGACGATGTCGCTGGTCATCGCGGCTCGTTCGACCGTGTTCGACGACGTGTCGCGTGCACGCGCCGACGCGGCCGCCTTCGCGAACCCGGTGCTCACCGTCGTTGTCGTGGAGAACGCCGGTCACTGGATCCACGTCGATGCACCCTCGAAGGTGCTCGACGCGCTCTGCGACGCCCTCGCTCGCTGAATCTCCGCACGGTGCAATTGCGGAACCGAGGTGCTCGGCCGCCCGGTCTCGTGCGATCTCCCATTTTCAGCGAAAGGCCGGAGCGGTAGCTTCTTGTCGTTGAGCAAACACGATCGGGAGGCTGCTCGCGGTCCGGTGCGCGACCCGCGCGCCGAGGAGCCGACGAGCGATGCGGCACGTCCGTCGGCGACGCCGCCCGGCGGGCTGCGCAGGCCACCTGCCGTTTCGCCCGGCGGGACGAAGCTCGGCGTCGGCGCTTGGGGTAGGGCGCCCGGCCAACCCCCTGCGAAGCCCTCGACCGCGTCGTTTGCCGCCGGTTTGCCGCCTCCTCCGCCTGCGCGCCCGCCGAGCGCAAAGCCACCCCCGCCCAGCCCCGGCCACCCCAGCCCCGGCCAGC
The DNA here is from genome assembly GCA_013361525.1 of Polyangiaceae bacterium. Taxonomy (GTDB): domain Bacteria; phylum Myxococcota_A; class Polyangia; order Polyangiales; family Polyangiaceae; genus Xiheicaenibacterium. Next base: position 16,662 of record JABFXY010000166.1, read on the forward strand.
CCAGCCCCGGCCCCCCGAGCTCCACCTCCCCGCGGAATAGCGCGCCGCCTGTCGCCGCTGGGACCCCGAGCCCGAGCGACCCTTTCGGGATCGTCGGCGCACAGGTCGCCGAAGTCTTCCTGATCGAGTCGGCCATCGCGCACGGAGGTTTCGCCGTCGTTTACCGCGCGAAGCATCTGCGGTTTTCCGCGCCGGTTGCGCTCAAATGCCTCAAGATTCCGACGAACCTCTCGCCGTCCGAGCGCGCCGAGTTCTTGGATCGCTTTCAGAAGGAAGGGGAGGTGATGTTCCGCCTCTCGTCCTCGATCCCCGAGGTCGTGCGGCCATTGCAGTACGACTCCTTCAAGCTGCCGGGAGGGCGGCTCGTTCCGTTCATCGCGCTCGAGTGGCTCGAGGGCGTCACCTTGAAGGACGTGATCGTCAACCGCCTCGAGCAAGGGCAGCCCCCGCTGTCGCTCGTCCAGGCCGTGACGTTTCTCGCGCCGGTCGCGCGGGCGCTCGCGCGCGCGCATCGTTTGCCGAGCCCGGAAGGGCCGCTCTGCATCCTGCATTGCGACCTCAAGCCGGACAACGTCTTCGTCACCGAGCTCGGCGGCATCGAGAGCCTTCGGATCTTCGACTTCGGCATCTCCAAGGTGCGGCACGCGGCGACGCGGCAGGTCGGCAGCTCCACCACCGACACGCAAGCGAGCATGTTCACGCCGGCGTACGCCGCGCCCGAACAATGGACGCCGGATCGTTTTGGCCAGACCGGCCCGTGGACCGACGTCTTTTCGCTCGCGCTGACGCTCACCGAGCTCGTCACGCAGAAGCCCGCCATCGACGGCGCGCCGACGGCGATGCTCGCGCAATGCGTGAACGACAAGTCGCGCCCCACGCCGCGCCGCCTCGGGCTCGCCATTCCGGATCGCATCGAAGCGATCTTCCAGCGCGCGCTCGCTGTCGATCCGCGCTCGCGGTACCAGAGCATCCCGAAGTTTTGGGGTGACCTCGAAGAGGCGCTCGGCCTGCCCGCCGTCGTCGGTGAGGCCGCGCGGCGGAGCCCGAGCTTCGTCGGCATCCGCGCCGACGGCAGCAGCTCGATCCCCGACTTCGGCGCGGCCTCCGCTGCCAGCGAAGCATCGTCCCGCGCGGAAGCGCCGCAGTTCGCAGGCGAGCTCGACCTGCCGCTCGGCGCGCCGCCGATCTCGCCCGCGGACATGCCTTCAGGGATCACGCCGTCGGCGATCGTCGGAGCATCCCCACACGCTGGGAGCGCAGAGCTCGCGTTCGACCTCCCGCTCGCGGCGGCGCCGCCGCCGACCCCCGCGCAGGCGTCCGTCTCGCCCGCGCAGATTCGCGCGCAACTGCCCATCGCGCCGGCGCTCGAAGTCGATGCACCTCTCGGTGCAGCGCCCTCGTTCGATCTCGTCGACGATGCGGCGAGACCTGCGCCTGCTCCCACGGCGCCGACGATGCAGATCCCCGGCGCGCCGCCTTCGTATGGGACGCCGCCGTCGATGCAGCAGGGGCCCCCGTCGTCGAGGGCCGCCGGGCAGTCCGCGATGAACATGCCCGCGATGCGCCAGAGCAGCGCTGGCATGCCGGCGGTGCACCCGGGCCAGGCCGGCATGCCGCCCGGCGCGCCTCCGAACCATTTCGGCGCGCCAGGTGGTCCGCCAGCCGCGGAACCATCGCAGCCTGGACCGGCGACGAAAGAGCGGCTCCAGGCGGTCGCTGCCAAGGCGGGACAGGTCGCCTCGGTGGCCGCCGTCTCCGCCGCGAGCGCCGCGAAACAGATCGCGAACAAGGCGCTCGAGGTCGATGAGCGTCACCGCATCCAGCTCGACCAACCAGCGACGTGGATCAAGCCGATGCTCGGTCCGATCGTCGCGATGGGCGCGGCGTTGGTCATTTCGATCGTCGCGGTGGTCGTGAACAAGGCGACGGGCGCGAACGTCAGCGTCGTGTGGATCAGCCTTCCGCTGATGCTCGCCGCCATCGGCTTCGCCGTGTACCGCTGGATGAAGATCACGAAGGAGTAGGCGGCAAGCGAAGCGGCCGGCACACCCTCTCGGGGCCGGCCGCTCGTTTTTCGAGCTCGCGCCGTCACGGGTACGTGCAGGCGAGCTTTGCGTTCGGCTCCTTCACCACGACCTCGACGCGGCGGTTGTTCGCGCGGCCTTCGGGCGAAGTGTTCTGTGCGACGGGGCGATCCTCGCCGATTCCGCACGCGAGGATGCGGTCCGGCGCGATGCCTCGCTGCAGCAGGTAGTCGCGGACCGAGGTCGCGCGATCGAGCGACAGCTGGCGATTGAAGTCGTCGGAGCCCTGGGAGTCGGTGTGGCCCTCGATGACGATCGCCGCGTTTCGCTCTTCGAGGAGCGCTTCGGCGAGCTGGTTCAGGCTCTGCTCGGCGTTGCGCAAGATGGCGTATTTGCCGGACTCGAAGAGCACCTGGCCCGGGATCGTGATGACGGTCCCGCGTGCCTCTTCCTTGATGGCGCTGAATGCCGCGAGCCGCGCGAGCGCTTCTTTCATGCGCTCCTCGGCCTTCGCGCGCGCTCGCTGCTCCACCGCGAGCGCTTCGTTTTTCGTTTCGGCGAGGTTCGTGGCCATGGAGAGGAGCTCCTGATCGGCCTGCTCCTTCATCCGGACCGCCTCCACGACCTTCGATTGAATGCGCGCAAACTCCGCCTTTCGTTCGGCGATGTAGGACAGGTCGCGCACGTATTGCTCGTTGCCGTCCTCCTTGAACGCGAACTCGGCGCGCCCAAGGGATTCCTTCGCGGTTTGGAGCTCTGCGGGGGAGAGCTCCGGCGCGCGGCTTCGCGACGCCTCCTCGTAGGCCGCGCGCGCATCGAGCAGCTCGCGAGGCTCGGTCGCCGCGCAGGCGCCCACCACCGCGCTGATGCCCAACAAACCGAGCATATAGAGAACTCTCGAATGGCTGCGCATGGGTAGGACTCTCCTCAGGACTTCGGGGTCGTTCGTTGTTGGAGCTCGTGGATCTGGTTTCGCACCGCGGCCGCCTCCTCGAGCACGCGCTGCTCCCTGGCGAGCAGCAGGGCGAGCTCGGCGTCGGCGTCCGCGCGCGTGAGGACCCACGCTGCGCGCTCTTGCTCGTCGTCGCGAATCAACGCGTCGGCTTGCGCGACTTGGTCCTTTGCGAGCTTCAGATGAAGCGATGCGCGCGGGACGTTGTATGCGCCCATTTCCTCGGCGGCTCGAATGGCCGCCCGTGGTGCAGCGACGCGCTCGGCCGGCAGGGTGCTCGCGCACCCGGACCAAACCGCAGCGCAGCCGATGACACCGAGGCATGCTGCCTTGATCGTCGTCATGTTCGGCCTCGCAGGGGGGTTGCCTCTAGATGTGCAACCGGCAGGCCGAGCCGCTTTTCACGCGTCTACGCCGCGTGTGATCGAACGTGTCTCCGTCGAGTGAGCGCGGCCGCACACTCCGCCCAGCGACTGGTACATGCGCGAGCGAGATCGGCGTCGCGTTCGGCGCAAATGGCGAAGGCGACGCGCTCGCGTCACCCTTGCTTGCAGCCGAACGGCTCGATCGATTCAGCCGGCTCGATCCATCAGTACGGCTTCGTCAGCGAGAAGAACGCGTTCTGTGCGACGCCGCGCTTGTACGCCTTGCCCACGAGGACACCTGGGCCGACGCGGCGGCAGAAGTCCTTCATGTCCATGTAGACCGCCCGCGACAGGCCCGCGTCGTTCGACTTGAACGGAGGCCACCCGGTCGGGATGCCCGACGGATCGGCCGTGTAGTCGAAGAAAAGCTCGTCGGGGTGCGCCTCACCGGGTGTCGGCGGTCGAACGACGAAATAGCCCGGCCCCGTCGCGAACGACATGAGCTGGTGGTTGTAGCCGACGACCTCGTCGCCGATCCGAGCGAAGCGCTTCTGGAAGCGCGTGAACGCCGGCAGCGAGTTTCGCCCTTCGAAGATGACGGTGCCGCGCTCGTCCTTCGGGACGAAATCTTCGACGGTGAGCGGCTCGCCGCCCCCGACCAGGTCGTAGAGCTGGCCGACGAGCGAGTGCCGGATCGCGAGCATCTGCTCGACGCGAGCCGACGGCGCGAGCCCCTCGAGGAAGCTCCAGATGTCCGTTCTCGACGCTCGGCGCCGGACCATTCCCGCGAGCTCGTTCGCCGTTGCTGCCGGCGAAGTCCCGCGTCCGCGCGCCGTTGCGCCACCCTGACCAACCCTCTCGAACCCCGCGTCAGTCGAAGTGCTCATCGTGCGTCCATCATAGCCGCTTGACAGGTTCGTCGCCGAGCGATAGTAACCGCCCCGCTCGCCACGACGTGACGGGCACCTAACTTAAGTTGTTTCTGTCCCGGGGATCTTCACCGGGGTAGGGCGCCCGTAGCTCAGCTGGATAGAGCATCGGACTTCGAATCCGAGGGTCGTAGGTTCGAATCCTTCCGGGCGCGCGGCAGGAAAATAAAAAACCGGGTCATTAGCTCAATTGGTAGAGCAGTGGACTCTTAATCCATTGGCTGAAGGTTCAAGTCCTTCATGACCCACCGGTTGCTGTACTTTCTGGCCCAGCAAGGATTGCTGGGCGGTGTCGGCCCAGCGAGGGATCGCTGGGCTGAGTTGTTTTGTGGGTTCGGCGATGATGGCGCTCAGCATGAGCGCACCTCGTCGACCGTCCGGTGACGGAAGCCCCACGCTCGACCAGCCGACCCTTCCGCGGGCCGCCGCGGCAGGCATCGCGATTAGCGAGCGAGAGCTCGCGCACACGATTCCGTTCGGCGCCGCGGTTTCGTCCGAGCCGAGCGCGGTCGATCCGGCTCCGCGACCGCTGAGCGGCGATCGCTACGAGACGGCGCGGACGCTCGGCGCCGGCGGGATGGGCGAGGTGCTCTTGTGCCGCGACCTCTGGCTCGGCCG
>JABFXY010000207.1 GCA_013361525.1 Polyangiaceae bacterium
GGCGACAAACTCGGCACCGTCTTCTCGATGCGCCATCGGTCAATGTCGTTGGTCGGCGCACTGGGAGAGGAGCTCCCCGGTCGCCAGCGCCGCATGTTGGGACTTCGGGTCCGGCCGGGCCGGTCGATTGGCTGCTGCACCGCGATTCTCGAATTGGGCGAGCATCGTGACTTCCCCGAGCGCCGATTTGGCTCCGTCGCCGAGCTGGTCGAGCGCGGGCTATCGCCCGAGGAGCGCGCCGCCTTCGGGTTCGCGCCCTGGCAACTGGCCATGGCGTCGGAGCTCGAGCTCGCGTCGACCCTCGTCGCGAGCGGGCAAGACGCAAAAGCGCGTGACGTCGCTTATGGCGCGCTGATGCGCGGGATCGAGCGTTGGCGGCCGGTGTCCGGGCAAAAGCGAACCTGGCCGTTGCCCGGTCATGGATGCGTGCCGCGACTTTTGACACAGGGCCGCGAGGGTGAAGCGCTGGTCCTCTATCTCGCCGCGGCGCTCTTGGTTGCTCAGCCTGGACGCGCGTTGGTCGTGGCGGCCGACGGGCTCGCGTCGCTGGTGGAGCGGATCATTGCGACAGATCCGCGGGCGCAGCCTGCGCGAGACATCGAAGGAAGAAAGCGCATCAGGCCGCCGTCTCCGATCGATGCCTTCTTCACCTCGACCGAACCGCGCGCCGTCATCGAAGCGGTCGAGCAACTCTCTTCGACGGATGGCGACGCTCGTTCCTTCGGGCTCGTGAATACGCTCGACGAATCTCCCTATCAGTTTCGGAATGGCAGTCTCTACGGCGAAGACATCTTCGGTTCCGGCGACGACGTGGAGTCGGGCGAGCGCGATTTGCGACTCGGCCATATGCATTTCGACCGCGGGTTCGTCCACCCGGTGCTGTTGCCGGTCATCGCATCTCTTCTCGGCCGAGATCTTCGCGACCTGCGAACCGCGAACGTGAGTGGCATTCGAGAGGAGCTCGCGACGAAGGGGTCAATCGATCTGGGTGGTCGAACCTTCGAGGCGGCGCGGCTGATCCTCGAGGACGTCCCCGTCGTGCCGCCCGCCGAGCGTTGCGAGGCATTGCTGGTTCCAGCGTCGCCGGACGTCCTCGCTGCGCAGAACGTCGAATACCTCGAGCCCAACGGCGCATATCGTGCCTTCTTCGCTGCGCAGATGAACCTGCAGCGGTATCTGGAGCTCGATGCACCGGAGATTCTCGTGGAGCAGCGCCAGGCGGCCGCGACCGCTGCGCTCGGTGGATTGCTGCGCGCGGTGAGCTCGACCCCGCCGATTCCACGCGACGGTTGGCCGATCGCGGTGCACGAGCCCGGCCCCGTCTCGCTTCCCGCCGGTAACCCCGACTTCGTACCCGACGACTCGAGCGACGAAGAGGACGAAGGCGATGCGCGGATCACGCGGAGCGTCTTGTGGATCGACGAACAACGGCTCCTCGTCCAACGAGGTTTCGCAGCCAGCATCGTGAATGTCCATACCGGTGCGGAGACGCCGGCGATGTCGCTGGAAGGGCTCGACCTTCAAAGCTGTGCAACCGACGGAAAGACCATCTTGGCTCGAGCGTTGATGGTCACCTTCCAGGATACGGACGAGGACGAAGAGGACAATGAGCTGCTCACGGCGGAGGAGGCGCGGCCTGTGCTCCAAAGCGGCTTCGCTGCCTTCGATCTGGAAACACGGCAATGGCTCACGGTGCTTCCCGATAACGTCCCGGCGGTGACGCACAGCAAGTTCGAGCCTGAGGACTGCACGATGTACGAGCTCGCGCGTGGGCTGTCGATCGCCCCCTCCGGCGGAGATCGCCCCGATGTCGTCGCGTATTCGTATGGCAATGAATACGCGCTCACGAGCGGCTCCAGTCGGCCGCTCGTGTATTCATGCCGCAGCGGTTTTGTCGTGTTGGATCTCGATGTCGTTCGTGGAAAGGATTGGCAACGAGACGCGCCCGTCGTGCGGGTTCTCGAGCAAGGCGACGCGCGCGACGAGGACGAGGACGAAGAGGACGGCGAGGATGATCCGTTTGCAGCGCCTCCGACGGCGCTCGTCTACCGCACCGATGGGACGTGGCTGATTGTCGATGACGCCGGATGGATCGGAAGCCAAGCGGGGACCATTGCGCGTCTCGAGACCGCCGCGGTCGCCGCTGCGTTCGATCCCGGCGGGACGAGGCTCGCGCTCCTCGCGCCCGGTCGCGTCGTCATTCTCGAGACGACGAAGTGGGACGTCGTGACACAGCTCGATGTAGCGCTGTAAGCGGCGGCGCGGTCCTGGTATGTCGCGGTCATGCGATGGACCTACGCGCTCCTGTTCACCACGCTACTGGCCTGTGACTCTTCCTCGACCGCGCCGGGATCTTCGAGCGCAGCGACGAAGAGCAGCGGAGCGCCCGCGGCGTCATCGGCCGCGGCCACGCCGAAGCTCTGCGACAAGGCGGAGAAGCTTCAGAAGCGCATCGGGGATATCGACACCAAGGCCGTGCGCATCACGGTCGGCGCCGACATCGCGCTGCCCGAGAGCAAGACAGGTGACCCGGTCTCCCCGATGTCCCCGTTGGTCGCCATTGCGCCGAAAGACATCCTCGTGAACGGGCAATCGACGAAGCTCGCCGAGCTGAAAGACAAGCTCCAGGGGCGGGGCCCGGTCGTTCTCGCCATCCCCAAGGGCGAAGAAGGCATCGACCGCGTCGCCGACGTGATCGCGGCGATCGACCCCGAAACCGAGATCTTCCTCCTCTCGACGCTTCCCGGCACCAAGCTCGAGCCGCAGCCCAAAGTCCTGGAAGGTACCAAAGACCCGAGCGAGCGCGCGGTGAAGGTCGCGGAGACGCTGAAGAAGTCGATTGGGGAGTGCGATGAGGCGAACAAGATATTCCAGCGCCTCGCCTCGACCGAGCCCACCGGTCGCGCAGAATCGTTGAAGAAGGATTTGCCCGTTGCCGTCAACGCCTGCAACTGCAAGATCGGCGACGAGACCGAAGACCTGATTGCCTATCTCCTCGCGGGCGAGCCGCCGGTCCTCGGCAAGAAGATCAAGCTCTCGAAAGAGAAGGACGCCAAGGTCATCAAGCTCAAGGGGCTCGACGGGCAGAAGCTCTACGATGCGCTGCCGGCGGACGGGTCGGCGGTGAAGCTCGAGAAGTAGCGGGTCACACCAGGGAGCCGCGCATCGTGGCGCTCACGTGGCCCATCCCGATTCGGCGAAGGTGCTCGGCGAGCGCCTTCGCTCGCGAACTGTCGAGAACCCCGGTGACGTGCGTGTATTCGCTGTTCGTCATCAGCGTCACGACTACGACACGCGAGACATGATCGCCGTGGCGGGCAACGACCCGCTGGCTCTCGTAGGCAATGGGCTCTTCCGGCGACAGCGGTATCCCGAGCAGAATACCGACCAATCCGTCGGCGTTCGCGTGATGTTCGATGTCCGGAATCGGCGGAAGGAAGCCCGTGATCAGGCCGCCGAACGCCTCGAGCCGCTCGAGCAAGGGCCAGCGATCTTCCAAATAGCAGTGGCTCAAAAACCAGAGCGCCTCGACCGGCCATGCCTGGGAGAGGTCGGCGTCGGTGGCGGCTGAATAGGTAGATTCGCCGAACCGCTCGTCGCCCGGCACCTCGATCGCGAGCTCGTAACCGAGCGCGGGCGTGTCGGCCATTCCGGGAAACAGGCTGAACGGAAACGACAGGCCCTGCGTCACGAAGAGCACGTTCCCGTCGGGTCGCCGAACGATGCGCTGCATCCCGCGAATGTGCGCGGGCCACGAGATGATCGTCCCCTCGCCGTTCACATGAGGCGAAACCTTCGCCAGCACGTCCGGCACGAGCGTCCCAAGCGACGCATAAGAACGCTCGAGGTCCGCTTCGAGCGCCGCGACGACGCCATCCATATCCTTCTTCGCGGTCATCCGATGGGCTTAGATACGGTCCCGATGCGTCGCAACCACTCGCTGCGCGGTGCCAACCGTTGCCCGGCATCGAAGGGTTTGCAAGATGGTTGCAGCATGCAACTATCTCGGCACCATGTTTCCTACGGATCCGGTCGGCGCCGCCCGTGAGGCTTCGCGGCGCATCATTCGCGAGCTGGGTTTCTTGCAAGATCGCTTCGTGGAAGGCGGCGTCTCGCACGCGGAGTGTCACGCGCTCATCGAGCTCGGCAAACACCGGCGCTGCACGGTGGGTGAGCTCGCCGAGATCTTGCGGCTCGACAAGTCGACGGTGAGCCGGACCGTGTCGCGGCTCGCGGCCGCCGGCTATGTCACCACCGCGACCGACGCGAAAGACGCGCGTCGCAAACCGTTCGCGCTGACGGCTTCGGGCAAACGACGCCTCGCGATGATCGACCGAAGCGCCGGAGGGCGGGTGAACGAGGCGCTCGCCGCGCTGGGCGAGGTGGACCGCAGCGCGGCGATTCGCGGGCTCGAGCTTTACGCGCGGGCGCTGGAACGATCACGGCTACGCGCCGAGCTCTCGATTCGCCCAATCCAATCCGCGGACGATCCGGCGGTCGCCGCGCTCATCCGCACCGTCATGCCCGAGTTTGGCGCCAAAGGGCCCGGCTTCGCCATCAACGATCCCGAGGTCGACAACATGTCTGCGGCATACGGGGGAAAGCGGAGTGCCTATTGGGTAGTAGAGCGGGGCGGACGCGTCGTCGGTGCGGGCGGCTTCGCGCCGCTCGAGGGCGGAGCCAAGGACACGTGCGAGCTTCGCAAGATGTACTTCTATTCGGAGGTGCGCGGCCTCGGCATCGGCGAAATGCTCATCGACTTGGCACTAACGAGCGCCAAACGCGCCGGCTTCAAGCGCTGTTACCTCGAGACCCTCGAGAACATGACCGCGGCGCGCCGACTCTACGAGAAAAAGGGCTTCGTGCCGCTTTGCGCGCCGAAGGGCAAAACAGGTCATTTCGGCTGTGATGCGTTTTACGAGCGGGTGCTTTGAGTCTCGCCAGGCGGGGAGCGGCGACGCCGGGGCCGGCCAGGCGCGGCGTCGCGTTGCCCTCGTTGGTCAACGGTCTTGGGGTTATCAACCCAGCACGAAGCGTGTGGTAAACGCATCGTATACTACACGCTGTTTCGCGCGGAGAGATATCGTCGCCCGCGCCCGGTTCGCGTGGCGGCGGTGCGGTGCGGTGCGGTGCGGCGGCGGTGCGGTGCGGTGCGGTGCGGCGGCGGTACGGCGCCGCGCATCGCCTAAAATCCCCTGAGCCCCAACAACACGCCAATCCCGACACAAGCCAAGATCGCAGCCACCGTCACGACCGGCCAAAACCAAGCTCGCCCGCCGTCTCGCGAGCTGGTCGGGGCGGGCTTTACGCTCTTCGCAGCCTTTGAAGCTGCGAGCTTCTCCGCGTCCTCCAATAGACCTTTCGCCGCGTGGACCTGACTTCTTCGCAACGCGAGCTCGGTGTCGCTGACGGCAGCGTCTTCGGCGTCGTGGAAGTTGACCGAGATGACGCGACGTTCGAGCGCCGCTTCGAGGGCGTCGCCCAGCTCTTTGGCGGTTTGGTAGCGGCCGTCGGCTTCTTTGTTGAGCGCGCGCAGAATGACGGCTTCGAGCGCGGGCGGGATGTCGCGGGTGGGGGCGCGCGACCGCGGCGGCTCGATATCCTCGGTGAGCTGGGCGGTCATGGTAGCGAGCGGCGACCTGCCCTTGAATGGGACGCTGCCGGTGACCATTTCGTAGAGAATGACGCCCAATGCATAGACGTCGCATCGGGCGTCGACCTCGTCGCCGCGCGCTTGTTCGGGCGCCATGTATTCGGGAGTTCCGAAGATCATGTCGCGCTCGGTGAGGCCGGTGACGAGGTGCTCGCCGTGGACGACCTTGGCGAGGCCGAAGTCGAGGATGCGGGCGCGCTCGCCGACGGTAAAGGCCTCGACGATCACATTCGCGGGCTTCAAATCGCGGTGAATGACGCCGGCTTCGTGCGCGGCTTCCAGTCCGCGGCAGATTTGGAGCGACAGGGAGACCGCGCGTTGGAGCTCGATCGGACTGCCCAACACGCGCTCCAGCGACGTGCCTTCGACGCGCTCGAGCGCAATGGCGAGCAGGCCGTCGTGCTCGACGAAGTCGAAAAAGCGCACGATGTGCTCACCGCCAATGCGCTGCAAAATGGCGGCTTCGCGTTTGTAGCGGCCGAAGATCTGCCTCGAATGGCAATGCTCGGCGAAGATGACTTTGAGCGCGACGCGCTCTCCATTCGTTTTGCGGCGCGCGGAGTAGACGACGCCCGACCCCCCGCGGCCGAGGACGTCTTCGGTGAGGAACTCGCCCGCGATGAGGTCGCCGACCTGCACCGGATCGGCGTTGTCGTCGTCGGAGGCGAGCGCTTCGCTCGTCACGGCTCGTCTCCGGGCTGGGATGCGGGCGCGCGTTTGCGACCCGCAGGTGGCGCAGAAACGCTGGGCATCGCGCTGGGATCCGGGAGCTCGGCGCCGGGCACGCCGAAGGTCGGATCGATGGGCGCGGTGCCGCAGGCTTCGAGGATCTTCGGCGACATCTCGACCGGATCGAGCAACGTGTCGGGGTCGAAGCGGCGCCATTCGGCACACGCGTTCCTCGCGAGCTCGGTGTGACCCAGCGCGACGTACGCTTCGACGAGCGCCATATGCACACTCGCCATTTGCGCATCCGCGAGCTGGCCCGCGCCGAGGAGCTGCCCTGCGCCGAGCAGCTGATTGCCGCGAACGATGGCGTCCATGTAATTGCCATTCCGAATATCGGAGAGCAAAAGCGGCAATTCGCGCGTGGCACGCTCTTGCGCGTCGGCGTCGTCGCCGGCCCCTTCTCCGAGGACGAGCTGCTGGCTCTGTCGCGCGGCCTCACGACCTTCATCGGTGAGGACGAGATCGACGATCGGAATGAGCACGACGTCGCCGGGCTCGAGCGGCTCGCCCTTCAAATGGTTGTAGCGATCGATGACGTACGCGTCGTCTCGTTTGCCGAGGAAGCGATACGCAATGCTCAGCGTCGAATCACCCCGCTTCGCGACATAACGGAGCGGGTAAGGGACGGTGACCTCGCGCCCGGGCGCGGGCGCGATCCACGGCATCGTGTCATTGGAGAGCGCCAGCGCTTCCCCGCGTTTTCCGTCACCGAGGAGTGTCTCGGCGAGGACGTTCCACGACTCGCCCTTTTTGACGCGGTAATGGCTGACCGCCGGGATCTCGACGCGCATACCGGCGAGGAGCGGGACGTCGTCCTCGAAGCCGTTGGCCGCGACGAGCACCTTCTCCATTTCGACTTTGCCGTAGAAGCGCTCGGCGATCTCCGCGAGCGTGTCGCCTCGCTGCGCGGTGTACGGGAACGCCTCCGCCTCGCCGCTCGGCGAGAGCGCGGTCGCGAACGCGGCAAACGCCACGGTCACGGTCAAGGCAAGCGAGGGCCGGCGCACCGGGCGAGAGCGTATCAAACGGTTTCCTTGGCGTCTTTTGGCCGCGCAACCTCCCCCTCAGCGTCGGTGACGCGCGGGCGGAAGGCGCAGGCAGCGAGGAGCGCCAGGGCGGGGGTGACGACGACCTGGTAGCGGTCCTCCCCGAAGAAGGCGATGTGGACGATGACCAGCGTCGCGACGCTCCACGCGAGGTACTCGACCTTGCCGCCCGAAGAGCGCGAAAGCGGCGGAATCACGGCGAAGATCGGGATCGCCAGGGCGAGCGGCCAGATGCGCTCCGGCTGTTGGAAGAGGCCATCCATGAACAGCACCGGGGCGAGCGCCAGGGCGAAGGTCAGCAGGGCGTCGCCCTTCCTCTCGCGCGGCAAGACCAGCGCGCCGAGGGCCGCGAGCAGGATGAGCACGTATTGCGACATCGACATGAGGCGCCGGTAGAAGGCGCGTCGCTCTTCCGGCCAAGCGGCGGGGTCGGCTTGGGCGAGGTAACCGACCGCGAAGGATTGGTGATCGAAGGTGAAGCTGAGCTTCACCGGCGCGAGCGAGATCCAGCGCACGGGGTCGTCCTTGATCCATTGGATCCCTTTGTGCGCGAAACACCGGTCCTGATCGACCTGCCCGACGACGTCGCCACATCCATCTTTCGACGTGAGGCCGATGTAGCGGCCGGTCGCATTGGGATGAGAGCCGATTGCGAGGTTCCACCCGGCGTTGGTGGAGACGAACGCGCAGGAGTCCATCTGCTTGCAGTTTCGGACCGTCCACGGGAGCACGACCGCAAAACACATTGCGGTCGTCATCACGGCGACCGCGAGCCGACCTTTCCAGCCGCCGCGCTTCGGGCCGAGCAATGCGACGGCCGGTGCGCAAAGCAACGTTTGCGGGCGAACGAGCGTGGTGAGGCCGAAGATGATCCCCGCGACGACGCTTGCAAAGAGCGAGCGGCGATCGAAGGTGCCATTGCTCTTTTTCGAGAGCTTCGCGAACGCGAGCGGCGCGAGAAGAAGGCCGAGCCCCGCGAGCGGCTCGGTCATGACGAGCCCGCTATAGAGGATCAGGTTGGGGCAGGCCGCGCAGAGGAGCGCCGCGATGAGCGCCCTTCGGTGCGACAGAAACGTGAGCGCGAGCTGATGCACGGTCGCGACCGTGGCCGCGCCGACGAGCGCTTGCACCGCCGTTGCCACCGTGGGCTTTACGCCGAAAACGGCATAAAACAGCCCGAGAAACCCGCTGTAGCCGACGGGGTAATGGCACCAAGGGCGAAAGACGCCGCTCCGGTCGTCGCCATAACCGACGCCCTCGGCGATTCGTCCGGCACCGAAATGGTAATAGTGCCCGTCCCACACCGGCTCGCGCGCCCACGCCATTGCGACGTACAGGCGCGGGACGAGCGCGATTGCGAACACCGCCAGCGTCACCCAGCGGTGGTTGTCCGCGATGAAGCGATCGATGGATCGCAGTGTGGAACCACGCTCCGTGGCCGATCCCGTCGCTACCTCGGCCACTAGCCGCTCCGCTGGCGCGCGGCGATGTCACGAATGCGGCGCATGTACGTCCGCGTGACCTGCGTCGTGTCGAGCTTGAGGAACTTCGCCACCTCTTGGACGAAGCCCTGCACATAGACCATCGCGGGCAGATCCTGCGCGCGCTCGTCCTCGATAGCCCCGAGGTGGAGCGTCGAGATCTTCGTGCGCTGCGCGATGTCGATGAGCTCGACGCCTTGCGCCTCGCGCACCTTCTTCAACAGCGCGCCGGAGAACTCGGTCTCGGCATGGATCTCACGCGCGAGCTCCGCCTGGAGCATCATCAGCTCGGCCGCGCGCGCGTCGTCGATTCTCCGCTCTTGTTGCGCGTCCTCGCGGATGTCGAGCGGGAAGGTCGAAAGGTCGTACGCGCGTCGTTTGTTGGGATCGAGGAGCGTGTCGTAGGCCTCTTCGATGCGCGCTTGCTCGTCGCGGAGCGCGGCTTCGCGCACGACCGAAACGACCGGGAAGCTGCCGTCGCGGAAGATCTCTCGCTGCCGTTTGTACGCGCGACGAATCTCGTCGTCGGCCGCCGTGCGCGTCACGCCGAGCACCTCGTAGAGGTTCTTCGGGAGCGGGCGGCGCCACTCGCGCGACTCGTTCGTCGATACGCCGGAGTTGATCGAGCCGCTCGGCGGGCCGGAGCTCGGGGACCACGCCGGCGGTGACGCAGCGACCGGTACGCGCGCGTCTTGCGCCATCAAAAGCGCGAGCACGCGGCGCGCGATGCGCTCGATGTTGCGCGCGCTCTTCGATGTGGGGCTCTCGATGAGGAGCGGATTGCGCCGGCGAATGCTGAGCCACGCGGCGTCGTCGTGCTCGATGTGGCCGAGGTAATCGATATGGATGCCGAGGAAACGCTCGCTGATCGCGGCCATCGCGGGCCCCAGCTCGAGATCGGATCGCAGGCGGCTCTGCCCGACGACGAGGCGCGGCGCGAGGCGCGAGAGCTCGTAAGCCGCGATGCCGCCGAGGCCGGTGTCATAACGATGAATCGCTTCGACGATGTCGAGCGGGCTCGACATCGGGGCGAGCTGCTCGACGGCGCGCTCGACGAGCCGCACCTTCAGCTTCTCGCGCATGAGCCTGCGCTTCAGACCGCGTGAAAAGAGCGCGCGCAAAAAGCCGTAGGTCGTCTCGATCGCGACCGGCTCGGGCGCGGTCACGCAAACCGACACGTCCGCGCTGGCGAACAGATCGAGGCTCGGCGTCGAGGTGCTCGCGCCGAGGTGGATGAGCACGTAGTCCGCTTCGACGCTCGCAAACTTCTTCTGCCACTCGCTCCTGCGCGCGGGCTTCACCGGCGCCATCGCGAGGACGTCGAACGCCGATGGAAACAGGCTGAGGCCCGGTACCGGCGTGGCGACCGGTTTCGCCAGCTGATCAGCCTCCGGGTCGTAGGGGACGACCGGCGCTTGCGCGAGGCCGAGCATCGCGTGGAGATTCGAGCCCGCCGGATCGGCGTCGCACACGACGACCGATCGACCGAGCTGCGCGAAATAAACGCCGAGATTCAGCGTCAGCGTGCTCTTTCCGACGCCACCTCGTCCGCCGCCGACCGCGATGACCCTGCGCCCGCGCGGAAGACGTGAGGGGGGCGGCAACGTCGGGTGCACGCTCCCAGGTTCGAGCTCTTCCACGGCGCGGCACTATAGTCGCTCTTGCTCGCAGCCGTACCTTCTCGACGCTCGGGCGCAGGTTTGGCATAGCCAACGTCATGGCCGATCTTCGTCCGTTTCGCGCGTACCGTCCTCGCCCCGATCGAGCCGAGAAGGTCGCGAGCCCGCCGTACGACGTCGTGAACACGAAGGAGGCGAGCGCCCTCGCCGAGGGCAACCCCTTCAGCTTTTTGCACGTAACACGGCCGGAAATCGACCTTCCCGAAGGCACCGACGAGCACGCCGCCGTCGTCTACGAGCAAGCTCGGACGAACCTCGAGGCGCTGATCTCCGACGGCGTGCTCGTCCCCGATCCCGATCCGCGCATCTACATCTACGCGCAGAAAATGGGCTCGCACCGCCAGATGGGCGTCGTCGCGTGCGCCTCGGTGCGCGAGTACGACGCGGGCCTCATCAAGAAGCACGAGAACACGCGCGCCGACAAAGAAGACGATCGCACCAAGCACATCGACGTCCTCGCCGCGCACGACGAGCCGGTGTTCCTCACGTACAAGGCCGTCCCCGCGATCGACAAGCTCGTCGCCGACGCGACGCGCGCGATCCCGCTCTACGACTTCGAGACCAAAGACGGCGTGCAGCATCAGCTCTGGGTGCTCGATCGCGAGCAGAGCCTCGCCATCGCCACTGCGTTTTCGCCGGTGCCCGCGCTTTATGTCGCCGACGGCCATCATCGATCGGCCGCCGCGTCGCGTGTGCACAAGGAGCGCAAGGGCGACGGCGGTGAGCACGACGCCTTCCTCGCCGTCGTCTTCCCGGACGATCAGATGCAGATCATGGCGTACAACCGCGTCGTTCGAGACCTTCAAGGGCGCAGCCCCGAGGAGCTTCTCGAGCTGTTTCGCGCGCGCTTCGACGTCGAGCCCGCGAAAAAGCCCGCGCCCGACGAGCAGCCGACCTTCGGCCTCTACCACGGCGGCAAGTGGTGGTGGGTCCGCACGCGGCCCGGCACGTTCGACGCGTCCGACCCGGTCGCCTCACTCGATTGTTCGATCTGCCAAGACCAGATCTTGGGGCCGCTGTTCGCCGTCCAAGATCCGCGCCGCGACAAACACGTCGACTTCGTTGGCGGTATCCGCGGCCACGAAGAGCTCGAGCGCCGCGTCGACAGCGGCGAGATGACCCTCGCGCTACACCTCTACCCGACGCAAATGCGAGAGCTCATCGCGGTCAGCGACGCAGGTCGCCTCATGCCGCCGAAGAGCACCTGGTTCGAGCCGAAGCTTCGCTCGGGCCTCTTCGTGCACGCGTTCTGACATTGGGCAGTTTCATCGGATCCTGAGAGGAAGACGACCATGGCCGACGAGCTGAAGCGTGTATCCCCGGAGGAAGCTCACCGCCTGATGACGGAGGAGGGCTACATCTACGTCGACGTTCGAACCGAGGCGGAGTGGAACGCGGGTCACCCCGTGGGGGCGCACAACGTCCCGTGGGCGCACGCGGGGCCGTCCGGTTTCGTTCCGAACCCGGAATTTCTGCCGGTGATGCAGAAGCTCTACGAAAAGAACTGCCCGATGGTCGTGGGCTGCAAGTCGGGCGGCCGATCGCTCAAGGCTTCGCAAGCGCTGATCGCCGCTGGGTACACCGCCGTCATCGATCAGCGCGCAGGCTTCGAAGGCCCGCGCGACTCCTTCGGCAAGCTCACCGAGCCTGGTTGGTCGCCGCAGGGCCTGCCCGTCGAGAAAGAGACGCCCGGCGCCTCCTACGCAGAGCTGAAGACGAAAGCGAGCGCGACCTGACGGCGACCGACGCGCTCGAGCTCCTGCGCTGTCCAACATGCGAGGGCTCGCTCGAGCGCGACGCAGCGGCGCTTCGTTGTCCGCGCTGCGCAAAAGCGTTTCCGATTCTCGCCGGCATCCCGTGCCTCTTGCCGGATCCAGCGGCGGCGATCCTCGAATGGCGGCACGGCCTCGCCGACCTCGAGCGAATCGTCGCGCACGGGCGTGATCGATTGCTCGCCGATACGACGGCGAGCGTTCGGCGCGCATCGACGAGGCGCAGGCTCGAGCATCTTCGCAATGGGCTCGGCGCGCAGCTCGAACAGATTCAATCGGTGTTTCGCGGCGCGGGGCTCGAATCGCGAGCGCGTCCGCCCGCCGAGGCCGGCGCGCCTGCGGTCGGCGACACCACGCTCTCGTATTTTCACCAGATCCACCGCGATTGGGGCTGGCCGGATGCAGAAATCGAGGCCGCCGCGATTGCCATTGCAGAGGTCTGCGGCAAAGACCCGCTCGGCAAAACGCTATTTCTCGGAGCCGGCGCTGCGCGACTCGTTCGAGAGCTTCATCTTCGACAGGGCGCGAGCGCGACCATTGCGCTCGATATCAATCCGCTCCCATTCCTCGTCGCGCGAAAGATCCTCGACGGCGAGACCGTCCGTCTCACCGAGATCCCGAATTCACCTCGCAGCATCGACGACGTCGCCGTCGAGCGCACGCTCGGTGAGGGGCTCGAGGCCGTCGCGAATGTGACCTTGGTATTCGGCGATGCCTTTTCGCCTCCGGTCGCGCGTGGCGCGTTCGATACCGTCGTGACCGCGTGGTTCGTCGATCAGGTCGCGCCGGATGCGGCGGAGCTCGCGCCGCTCGTTCACGCGCTGCTTCGCGAAAACGGAACGTGGATCAATCACGGGCCCTTCGTGTATCCGGCCGCGCGACCCGTGCGTGCTCGTTACACCGCCGACGAGCTCTCGGAGATCGCGCGCGATAGCGGCTTCGATCTCGACTCGACCGACATTCGCCGCCTCACGTTCATGGAGTCGCCCGCATGCAACCAAGGCCGCACTGAGCGGATCCTTACGTTCGCTGCGCGCAAGGTTGCGTTGGCCGCGCGCGAGGAGACTCCGTCGGCCGAGCCTGCATGGCTTAGCGACACGAGCGCGCCGATCCCCAGGCTCGAAGCGTTTCGCGCGCGACCATTGCCGCACCCGTTTTTTACAGCGGTCGTCGCGCTCGTTGATGGCGCGCGCAGCATCGACGCCATTGCCGCGGAGATCTCGCGCCAGCAGCGCATTCCCGAAGATGCGCTCCGCGTCGCGATTCGCGCGTGCCTCGCCGATCTCGCCCGCGAGGGCTCGGCGTGAAACGCCGCGCGTTGCTCATCGGCGGAGGTGTCCTGGCCGTCGGCGCAATCTCCGGCGTCTGGCTACTCACGCGCGGCGCATTCGAGTTTCCGCCCGACGACAAGCCCGAAGGTGCCTATCTCCGAATCGCGCACGCGCTCACCGAAGGTGATCCGAAGGTGCTCTTCGATTACATCGAGGATCCCGCGCGCGATGCGATCTTCACGCTGCACGATTTCAGAAAGCGATCGAGCGATCTGGTGAGCGCGAACTTCCCCGAGCCGGATCGCGCGCGCCTCCTCGCGGAATACGAAAAGGTCGCGAGCGCTCCCGACGGGTACGCGCTTTTTTCGACGCTCGCCGACGAGCGAGGGTGGATTGGGCGCTTGCGCAAAGATCTCTCGGGCATCGCCGAGGTGCAAATCGAAGGGGAGCGCGCGACGATCGTGACCGCGCGCGGAACGCGTTATTCGTTCCGCAAGCGGGGCGCTGGCATGTGGGGTCTCACGATGTTCACGGCCGAGCTCGTGATGGACGCGAATCGTGCGGCGCGCGACTTCGATGTCGTGCGCCGAGCGGCCGAAGACTACGCCGCGGGCAAATAGCTCGGGTTGTGACGGGGGCGGCGGCACGACCCGTCTCAGGGAGGGCGGCGCGCGACGCTCTCGTGGTGGAGTGCCGGGGCTTGGTTTCTCTCCCGCGCGAAAAGCGTGAGGTAGACTGGCTATATACCTCACGCTTTTTTGGCAATAGCGAAACCGGCCCCCCCGGGCCGGGCTGGGCTGGGCTGGGCCGGGCCTGGGGCTGAGCCGGGCCGGCCGAGCGGGGCAGCCCCGAGATTCAACGCGCGCGGACGCCGTCGAACATCAGCGCCATTCCGGCGTCCGCCCATCGTTTGCGTGCTTCGACATCCGGCATCGAAAGCGTCCGCCGCGTTCCGTCCAGGATGAGCGCGACCAACATCTCCGCCGTCGCGCGGACGTCGAGCCCCGCGCGCAAGAAGCCCTTGTCGACACCGTTTTGCAGGAAGCGCGCGATATGGTCCACATATGAGTCGATGACCCGCGCGAGCCGCTCGGTGTCGACGACCATCGATTGCTCGTGAAAGAAGCGCAGCACGTGCGGCTGCGATTCCCCGAGCGCGAGCCACCGCATCAAGATGCGGCTCGTTTGCGTCCGGTACTCCTCGAGGGTGTTGCTGCTCTCGGGGTCTTCCGAGAGGCCGATCTCCGCGAAGCGGAGCATCAATCGATCGAAGACGTGGAGCGCGATGTCGTGCTTGTTCTTGAAATAGCGATAGAAGGTGCCGTGCCCGATGCCGAGATCGTTCGCGATGTCGGCGATCCCGGTCGCGTGATAGCCCTTTTGGGCGAAGATTCGCTCGGACGCGTCTAGGATCTCCTCGCGGCGTAACTCGGCTCGGTCTGGCTTTTTCGTTGCGGCGCTGCGCACTTCGCCTTCTTCTAGTTCGAGACGCGCGTCGATGTCGCGTGCGAAAGCGTCGAAGCCTGGTCGGCGATCGCTTGCTCGTACGTCTGTCGCGATCGCACCGCGCCGTCGTCGACGATTCGCTCGGCTCGGAATGCGCCGACCAATCGGTGCCAAACCGCGCGCGGCGTGACCGCATAGAGCGGAACGAACCCCGAAAATGCGCCCGGCACGACCACGTCCGCTTGGCGCGTTCGGCAGCTGTCGACGATGGCCCGCGCGACGTCGTCCGGCTCGCGCGCGAACGTGCCGTCGAGCGAGATGCCGTCGCTGAGCCTCGTCTTGATGACGCCCGGCATGACCGTCGTGAGCGTCACGCCGCTGCCTTCGATTTCGGCGCGAACCGCACCGGTAAGCCCGATGGTCGCGTGTTTGCTCGCGACGTAGCTCGCCATGTACGGCACCTCGAACTTCCCCGCGAGCGACGCGACGTTCACCATGTGTCCGCGGCCGCGCGCGATCATCTTTGGAAGGACGAGCTTCATCCCGATCGCGGTGCCGAAATGGTTCACGCTCATCGCGACCTCGTCGACGCCGTCGGTCTCGTCGAGGAACCGCCCCGTCGGCATGACGCCCGCGTTGTTCACGAGCACGTCAATGGGGCCGAGGCGCGTCTCGATCTGTTCGACAAAGGCCTCGTACGAAGCGCGCTGCGAAACGTCGAGATGAAAGCCGTACGCCTTCGGGCCGAGCGATACGGCAGCCTCGAGCGCGGCTCGGTGATCGAGATCGCCGATGCACACGATTGCGCCCTCTTCGAGGAATCGTTTTGCCGTCGCGAGCCCAATTCCCCGCGCTGCACCTGTAATGGCGACCACCGCGCCGGCGAGGTCGATTCGAGGTGGGGAGGCGGGGCGGGGACGTCGTTCCCCGACTTCAGCAGGTTCGATCTCGAATTGTTCGACGTCGAACTTTCTCAGCCGCCAGCGGAGATCGACCGTCGTCCAGGGATAGATCGAGCTGTTTCGTCCGTTCTTGTCGATGTAATAGCTCGCGCACCCGCCGGCATTGAAGACCGTCGTCGAAAGCGCGGCCTGCACCTCTTCATTGAAGGCGCGCTGGACCGACCGCCGGACCTCCAGCATCGCGATTCGCTCGCGATCGGCCGTTTTGATCGCGTCGGCGATGTACCGCGCCTGCGCTTCGATGAGGACGAACGCCGAGCCATGACCATTGCCGAGGTTCGGCCCGATCATGAAAAACGCATTAGGGAAGCCGTTGCAGACCGTACCCATGTACGCCTCGGGGCTGCCGCCCCAGGCTTCCTCGAGTGAGGTACCGGCGCTGCCGATGACGCGCCCAAAGGCGCTGTTGTCGGTCACGTGGAAGCCGGTGCCGAAGATGATCGTGTCGACCTTGCGCTCGATACCGTCCGCGCCGACGACCCCGCTATCGGTGATTTCGGTGACCGCCCGCGGAATGAGCTCCGCATTGGGGGCTTGGATGGCCGGATAATAGGTATTCGACAGAAGCAGTCGCTTGCAGCCCAGCGTGAAGTTCGGCGTCAATGCTTCGCGAAGCTTCGGATCCTGGACTTGCCTTCGCAAATGCCAGAGGCCCAGCTTCTGTATCCGTTGCATGGTGCGCGGGCTTCGCTGGGCGAGCTGCAAGAGCTCGGTCGCGCCATAAATGGTTTGGCGCAGGGACCATTGAAAGCCAGGAAGGTTTCGTAGCGCCCATTGCTCGATCGCCGGGATCCTGTGGTCCGGCTTCGGCAGGACCCACGGTGCCGTCCGCTGAAAGACGAATAGGCGCTCCACCTTGGGTTGGATCTTCGGCACGAATTGAATCGCCGACGACCCCGTTCCCAAAACGGCGACGCGTTTGCCCGCCAAATCGTGGTCGTGGCGCCATTGAGCCGAATGAAAGGTCGTGCCCGAGAAGCGCTCGATCCCCGGCACCGAGGGCAGCCGCGGCTCGTGCAGAGGGCCGGGGCCGAAGACGACGAATTGCGCGTCATAGACGCCGCGATTGGTCTCGATGCGCCAGCGTTTCCTCGATTTGTCCCATTGCGTGCAAAGGGCCTCCGTTTGGAGGTGCACGTACGGCATGACCCCTCGGCGCTTGGCGACGTCGAGGAGGTAGGCCTGAATCTCCGGTTGCTCGGCGAAGACGCGGCTCCAATCGGCCTTTCGCTCGAACGAATACGAATAGAGGTGCGAGGGCACGTCGCAGGCGCAGCCGGGATAGGTGTTCTCCCGCCAGGTGCCGCCGAGCTGGCTCGCTTTCTCGAGAATGACGAAGTCGCGGACGCCTTGCTCGAGCAGCTCGATGCCGACGCCCAACCCTGAAAACCCCCCGCCGACGATGGCGATCCGGGTCCGCTGCACTGCTCGATCGGAAACGGTTCGGTCGCTCATGGGAAGGCAGAGTGACATGTCATTCCGCGCGCTGTCAACCGACGGTCAATAGCGCCGCCAGCCCAAACCCGCCCGAATGCGGTAAGGGGGGGCGTGCTCGACGGTCATCGCATCGCGGTCGTCGTCCCCGCCAAGGACGAAGCCCAATGGATCCGCGGGGTCATCCAGACGATGCCCGCCTATGTCGACGACCTCATCGTGGTCGACGACGGCAGCTCGGACGGGACCGGGGACGTGGCCAAGGTCCTCGGCGCCATCGTGTTTCGCCACGAGGTGGCGCGCGGGGTAGGGGCGGCGATCGTCTCGGGCTATCGCCTCGCGCTCGAGCTGGGCGCCGATGCGATCGCGGTGATGGCCGGCGACGGACAGATGTGTCCCGACGATCTCCAAAGGCTCGCCGCACCGGTGATCGCGGGGCGCGCCGATTACGCGAAGGGCGATCGCTTTCGCCATCCGGACATCGGTCACACGATGCCGCGCGCTCGCCGCATCGTCGGCGGTTTGCTCAGCGCGGCGACGGGCCTGGCGATCGGTGTGCCCGCGCTCTCCGACAGCCAATGCGGCTACACCGTGATCTCACGCAAGGCCGCGCTGGCGATCGATCTCGAGGCGCTGTGGCCGCGTTACGGGTACCCGAACGATTTGCTTTCGCACCTGGCGATCGCAAACCAGCGCATCGTCGATGTGACCGTGCGACCTGTGTATCGCGGTGAAGCGAGCGGTCTGAGGCCCTGGCACGTCCTCAAGATCGCGGCGCTGATCGGCCGCGCGGGTTTGCGTCGAATCAGCGCTTCCGCCCGCGGCTCATCGCCGCGCGATGTGCCGGCCCAGCCCACAGCGACTTGAAGCTGTCGCCTTCGATCTGCGCGAGCGACGCGCGCTGGATCGATCGCGCCGCCATGAGCGCGCGCTTGTTCTCGGCGACGACGGCCCAGTCGTGGCGCGCGATGCGCTCGACCATGGCGCACGCTGCATCGAGCGCCGTGCCGTGATCCACGACGTCGGTGATCAACCCGACGCGGCGCGCTTCCTTGGCGATCACCGGATCGGCCGTCAGCAAGAGGCGCGTCGCCGCGAGCGGTCCGACGCGCTCGAGCAATCGGCTCGCGCCTCCCCACGCGGGCGAAAGCCCCATCTGCACGTGCCGAAATGAGAACGTCGCGTGGGGCTCGGCGAGGACGGCGTCGGCGAGCAAGAGGAACTCGCAGCCTCCGCCATAAACGTCGCCTGCGACCGCGCAAATCACCGGCACCGGCAACGTCTCGATCACCGCGAGCTTTTGGCCCATCTCGATCACGCGCTCCGCTGCGTCGGGCGCTTCGAGGAACGCGGCGAACTCCGAGAGATCGCCGCCGGCCATGAAGACGTCGCCTTCGGCCGCGACGACGATGCCGCGAATGGTCTCGTCCGACGCAGCATCATTGAGCGCCGCCGCGATCTCTTCGACGGTCTGCCGCGCGAGCGCGTTGCGCTTCGCCTCGCGGGCTAGCGTGATGATGCGCGCCGATCCGCGCGTCTCGACCCGAACGTGCGGCGCGCCATCGACCTCCGGCATCGTCATCCGTCCAACCTCTTTGCTAGGCCTGCGTCGGTCGTTCCGTTCTTGCGGCGCGCGATGCTTCGCGTCCTCGCCGCCATCAGCCGCGCGAACACCTCGGCGTGCTCGACGATCGCGCCGGCGACGTCGATCCCCGAGGCTCGCTCGATCCCTTCGAGGCCCGGCGAGCTGTTGATCTCCAGGATGCGCGGACCATTTTTGCCCTCGAGCATGTCGACCCCCGCGACCTCGAGGCCCATCAGCGCAGCCGCGCGCACCGCGGCTTTGCGATAGAGCGGCGCGAGCCGAATGCCCTGGCCGCGCGCGCCGCGGTGCAGGTTCGAGCGGAACTCGCCCTTCTTCGCGACGCGCCTCATCGCTGCGATCACCTCACCGCCGACCACGATCACGCGCACGTCGCGGCCCTTCGATTCCTTCACGTACTCCTGCAGCACGATGTCTTGTCCCATCGCCCAGAACGTCTCGAGCAGGGCGTGCGCCGCTTGCGGCGTGTTGGCGATCATCGTGCCGATGCCTTGCGTGCCTTGCTGAAGCTTCACGATCGCGGGGCAACCACGCACGAGCTGCAGCGCGCGATCGAGGCCGGCAGGGTTTCGCGCGCACACGGTGGTGGGCACGTCGAGCTTCGCGCGCGAAAGGAGTTGCAGCGCGCGGAGCTTGTCGCGGCTTCGCGCGATCGCGACCGCCGCGTTCAACACCGGCACGCCCATCAGCTCGAACTGCCGCACGACGGCGAGCCCGTAGCCGGTGATGCTCGCGCCGATCCTCGGCACGACGACGTCGTACGAGCCGGCTTTCGCGCCGCCGACGTACAGCGATGGTTTGCCCCGCGCGACGACGAGCTGAAAGTCGAGCGGGTCGATGACGGTGACTTGATGACCTCGCGCCCTTGCTGCCAGGACGATGCGGCTCGTCGAGTACAGCGAGGCGTTGCGCGACAGAATGAGCATTCTCATACGGGAAGACCGACCCCCGGGGCGGGTGGGGCGCGGCAGTGTAGCGGGGCCCTTTTGTTTTCGCCCGCTCGACGGTTTCCGCGAGGGGTGCCAGGGGAGTTGCGACCCGAGAAGTTTCGTGTACGAATCATTTTCGTACGGGGGCCGCCGCCCCCATCAACACCGAGAAAAACGGGGAGTCCCATGTTCCAGCCCTTCACCGAAGAGCACGAGCAGTTCCGAAAGACCGTCCGCGCCTTCGCCGAGAAAGAGCTCGCGCCCAACACCGACGAATGGGAGGAGACGGGCTGTTTCCCCGGCTGGGTCTTCAAGCGCGCCGGTGAGCTCGGCATCCTCGGCGCCCACTTCCCGGAGGAGCATGGCGGCGGCGGGCAGGACTACTGGTTCTCCGTCGCCAAGGCCGAAGAGCTGCCGCGAAGCCGCTCCGCCGGCGTCGGCATGGGCCTGTTGGTGCAGAGCGACATGGCCACGCCGGTCATCAGCGACCTCGGCTCACCGGAGCAGATCGAAGAGTTTCTGAAGCCCGCGCTCGCCGGCGACAAGATCGCCGCGCTCGGCGTCTCCGAGCCCGCCGCGGGCAGCGACGTCGCCGGCATCAAGACCGTCGCGCGCAAAGACGGCGGCGACTACGTCATCAACGGCTCGAAGACCTTCATCACCAACGGCACCCGCGCCGACTTCGTCACCCTCCTCGCGAAGACCAACCCCGACGCCGGCGCGCACGGCTGCTCGTTCTTCCTCGTCCCCACGAAGACCAAAGGCTTCCAGGTCGCGAAGGCCCTCAAGAAGATCGGCAACAAGGCGAGCGACACCGCCGAGCTCTTCTTCGAGGACATGCGCATCCCCGCGCGCTACCGCCTCGGCGAAGAAAACATGGGGTTCATGTACCTCATGCAAAACTTCCAGACCGAGCGCCTCATCGCCGCGGTCTCCGCCATCTCCGGCGGGTTTCACATGATCGAAGAGGCGATGGCCTACGGCCGCGAGCGCACCGCCTTCGGCAAGCCGATCATCAAGCGCGAGGTCTGGCAGCACAAGTTCGTCGACCTCCTCACCCGGCTCGAGTCGGCCAAGGCGTACGTCTACCTCACCGTCGATCGCTACAACGAGGAGCGCTACATCAAGAAGCAGCCGCTCAGCATGGAGACGGTCAAGCACATCAGCATGTGCAAGATCCTCATCGGCGACCTCGCCAGCGACGTCGCCGACAACTGCCTCCAGTTCCACGGCGGCTGGGGCTACATCGAAGACTTCCGCATCGCCCGAGCCTGGCGCGACCAGCGCCTCCTCCGCATCGGCGGCGGCACCACCGAAACGATGAAGTACTACATCGCCAAGCTCCTCGGCATGTGACCGTCAGGATGCGCGGCAGCGCTCCGTCGAGACTCCAGCCTGCCGCGCCGCCGTCGTCCTCCCCGGATTTCACTGGCCATGTGGAATTTGGGAGACAGACGGTGCGCGGAGGGCTATAGAGCCCTCCCG
>JABFXY010000108.1 GCA_013361525.1 Polyangiaceae bacterium
GAAGATCGAGGCTGCAATTTCTCCCCCCAACCCCCCCCACTTCGTGTGGGGGGCTTTTCGTTGTGAAGGGTGTGCCCGCGAAAACGTGTTCCCCCCTCACGAAGTGAGGGGGGCTAGGGGGGAGAAATAGCGGCCCCAACATTTCCCCTTATTTGGACCTCTCGATCTCTTTTATGGTTAGGTGACGCCGCGCTCCCATGGCCATGCTCAAAGACCGCTGGATTCGCCGCATCTCTGCCTGCATCGCCACGGGGCTGCTGCTCGGATCGGCTGCGGCCATCACGATTGCGACCGGGTGCTCGTCCGCTCCTCCGCCGGTCGAGCCGCCGAAGCCCTGCGACAAGCAGATCGTGACGCTCGACATCTACGCGGCGACCAACGTCAACCCGAACGAAAACGGCAACCCGCGCCCGGTCGTCGTTCGGCTCTATCAGTTGACGAGCGATCTGAACCTGCAAAACGCTCGCTACGACGACGTGCTGCTGCACCCCGAGGAAGCGCTCGGGAAGGACATTCAGAAGGTCGACGAGGTCAGCGTCTTCCCGAGCGACCACCTGCAGATCAAGTTCGAGCGCATCAAAGAGGCCTCGTACCTCGCGGGTGTCGCGCTGTTCCACGGGCCGAAAGGCCAAAGCTGGAAGACCTTCTACGAGTTCCCCCTCGCGCCGGGTGAAGCCGCCTGCGGTGGCCGTGACGCAGGGGTCGGCGGGGTCGCCGATCCGCGGACGGCGTTCTTCCTCGAGGGCGCCAAGATCGACAACGGCGCGCAGATGGACGAGTCGATGTTTACGAGCTCGAAGCCCGTCCGGAAGCTCAACCTGCCCAAGAAGTCCGCCGCCGCTCCCTGATTTCTCGCGCGCGCACTTCTTTTTTCGCGCGCGCACGACGGCTCGGGTCCCGCCTGTAAGGGTGTTCCCTTCGGTCGCACTTGGCACCCAAGCCTGTGCGCGCCCTGTTCCGGCCTGGTGCATGGTGCCGACGGTGGCCGATGGCCGCCTCCTGATGGACCGTCGTTTCTCGGTCTGGCAGTTCGTGGGGCGTTGCTGATACATCTATGGCCGCCCGATGATTCAACCGCGCAAGCTCGTCTGGACGGAGGGGTTGTTCATGACCCCCCAGCACCTGCAGCAGAGTGACGCGTACCACGAGGCGATGGTGCACTCGCGCGTGCACTCCATCGTGCCCTACGACTGGGGCATCACCGATGTGCAGTTCGACGAACGAGCGCTCACGGCTGGCCAGGTTCGCGTCACCAAGTGCCACGGCATCTTTCAAGACGGTACGCCGTTCTATGTCGGTGACCGCGGCGAAGACGTCGTCGAAGCGCGCCCGCTCGAGGGAGCGTTCCCGGCGGCGCTCGAGGCGCTCGATGTGTTCATCGCGCTGCCGATCGTGCGCGATACCGCCGCGAACGTCGCGATGGATCCTGCCAAAGCGGGGCCCGCGCAGCGGCTCGTCGCGGCGCAGGTCTCCGTGCCGGACGTGAACACCGGCCGAAACGAGACGTCGGTCACGTGGGGCCGATCGAACCTGAAGATCCTCTTCGGGACGGAGGCGCGCGACGCCTTCGAGACCATCCGCATCGCGCAGCTGGTTCGCGACCGAACCGGCGCGATCGTCCTGCGAAAGAACTTCATCCCGCCGATCCTCCGCATGCGGACGAGCGAACATCTGATGTCCGGGATGCGCCGCGTGCTCAGCGCCATGGTCGGCAAGCAGAAGGCCCTCGCCGAAGGCCGGCGCATGCGCACCGCTGCCTCGGTCGACTTCCAGGCTTCCGATACGGCGAAGTTCTGGATGCTCCACACGATGAACTCGTACATCCCGCTGACCTCGCACATGGTCGATCACGGGACGGCCCACCCGGAGCACGCCTTCACCATGCTCGCGTCGCTCATCGGTGAGCTCTGCACGTTCTCTCCCGACGGTGACCCGACGACGATCCCGAAGTTCAACTACCTCGAGCTCGGCGACGTCTTCGATCCGGTCTTCGACCGCGCGCTGTCGCTCATCTCCAACGTCCTCGCGGAGAACTTCATCGTCGTGCCGCTCGAAAAGCGCGACGACGGCATGTACCTCGGCAAGTTCGAGGACCCGAAGATCCCCCGCACACACGAGTTCTTCCTCGAGGCGAAGGGCATCGACGAAGGCACGCTGCGCGAGCGGCTGCCGCGTCTGCTCAAGGTCGGCTCGTGGACCCAGATCGGGTACATCCTCAACGCCGCCATGCCGGGCGTCCGCGTGTCGGTCGAGTATCGGCCCCCGGGGGCGATCCCGATCAAGCCGGGTCTCGTCTACCTCCGGGTAGAGCAGGCTGGCGATTACTGGAACGACATCCTCGGCTCTGGCACGATCGCGATCTACCAGCCGATCGAACCCCAGAAAGTCGACATGAGGCTCATCGGCGTGCAGGTTCAGAAGTAGTTCTGTCCGTTCCAAGGCGGCCTTATGTCCACGATGTCGCAGACGATGTACTGGGTTTGCTCGGATGTGCTCTCGCTCATCCTGCAGCTGCGAAACTCGCGCGATCTCCCTGCGCCGGACATCCTTCAGCGACGCGTGCTCGGCCTGTTCGAGACGATGATGCAGAACGGTCGCGAGCAGCGGATCCCCGAGCAGGACATGATCGACGCGAAGTTCGCGCTCGCCGCGTTCGCCGACGAGGTCATCTACCACTCGACGTGGCCGGGCAAGACGCAGTGGCTGTCGAACCCGCTGCAGCTCCAGTTCTTCGGCATCAACACCGCCGGTGACGGCTTCTTCGTCAACCTCGACAACCTTCACGGCCAGCGCGGCCGTAACCACGTCGCGCAGATCTACTTCCTGTGTTTGGCGCTCGGTTTCCAAGGCAAATTCCGCCTGCGAAACCAAGAGGGTCTGCAGCAGGTCGTCGAAGGTCTCGGCAACTACGTCGCCGTCCAAGAGGGCGGCGGTGACCTCCTCGCGCCCAACGCGGAGCGCAAAGACGCGGGGGCCGGTGTCGTCCGTCGCGAGCTTCCGTTCGTCGGCATCGCGATCGGGATCCTCGTCGTGGCCGTCCTCGTGGTCGTCGGCCTCAGGTTGGCCATCGGCAGCGCCGCGGACGAGACGGCCTCCGAAATCAACAAATTGATCTCGAATTAGGCTCCTTTTCGGTTAGCGCCATAGCAGGCACGCCCGCCGCTCCCACACAAAAAGACGGCGGACAAAGATCAAAAGTTGGCTCCCGCTCAGGGAGCCTTCATCATTTCGCTCGACCATGTGGCTCTGGATCCTCGGCATACTCATCATCTTCGCCGTCTGGACGCTCTGGTTCTTGTTCCCACCGGACGAGAGCGGCGCTGGTGAGCTGATCCCGACATGGCTGGCGATCACCGTCAGCGCGGTCGTGCTCGGTCTCTTGATCGCGCTCTGGCTGATTCGCCGGATCCGGGCCGCCCGCGCGGCGCGTGCGCTCGAGAAGGCGATCGCGCAGCAGGCACAAGAACAAGCGCTCAACGCGAAGCCGGAAGAACGCGAAGAGATCCAGGCGCTCTATCGCCAGATCGCGGAGGGCATCAACGCCCTCAAAGCGTCGAAGCTGGGCGGCGGACGCAAAGGCGAGCACGCTCTCTACGCGTTGCCTTGGTATGCGATCGTCGGTCCACCCGGCGCGGGTAAGACGACGGCGATTCGGCACTCGGGGCTGCAATTCCCATTTTTGGATCCGCAGTCCGGCGGCGCGGTGAAGGGCGTCGGCGGCACCCGTAACTGCGATTGGTGGTTCACCAACGAGGCGATCCTCCTCGATACCGCAGGCCGCTACACGACCGAGGCCGACGATCGCGACGAGTGGGTCGCCTTCCTCGAGCAGCTCGTCAAATACCGCCCGGAGAAGCCCCTCAACGGCGTGCTCGTCGCCGTCAGCGTGAGCGAGCTCTTGGACGCGACCGAGGATCAGATCCGGGCCACGGGCGCGAAGGTCCGCGCCCGCGTGGACGAGATGCAGGCGACGCTGAAGATGACGCTCCCGGTCTACGTGCTCTTCACGAAGACCGACCTCGTCGCCGGCTTCACCGAGTTCTTCGGCGACCTCCGAAAGAGCGAGCGCGGCCAGCCCTGGGGCGCGACGTTCAACCTCCGCGATGCGAAGGCGGAGCCGGGGCGGATGTTCGAGCGCGAGTTCGACACCCTGGTCGAGCGCGTCCACGAACGCGTTACGAAGCGCATCAACAACGAGAAGTCGCGCGCCGCGAAGGAGCGCATCTACCAGTTCCCGCTCGAGTTCGCGGCCATCAAGCGCAACCTCGCGGACTTCATGCAGGCGGCGTTCGCGCCGATGGCCGCGGCCACGGGCAAGGACGCGAAGGTCGGCGGATCGATGCCGGATCCGATCCTCCGCGGCTTCTACTTCACCAGCGGTACGCAGGAGGGCAAACCCCTCGATCGCGTCGTCGGCGCCATGGGCCGTGCGTTCGGTCTGAAGGGGAGCATCCAGGAAGAGCCCGAGCAGAAGGAGTCACGCAGCTACTTCCTGCGCGACGTCTTCTTGAAGGTCGTCTTCCCGGACCAGAACGTCGCGGCGATGAGCCAAGCGGAGATTCGGCGCCGCTTGCTGCAGAAGCTGGCGTTCGCCGCCGGCGCCATCGCACTCGCGATGTTGTTCACGATCCCCGCGGTGGTCTCGTACTTCAACAACCGCGACCTCGTCACGAAGACCCAGCGGGTCGCGGCCGACACCGGGAAGATCGATTGGCCCGGTCCGGGCAGCTCCTACGACAAGGTGCAGCGCCTCGACGAGCTCCGCGATCACCTCGAGAAGCTCAAGGACTGGAACGACAACGGCAAGCCCATCTCGTACTCGTGGTTCATGTATCGCGGCGAGGACCTCTTCGAGCCCACGAAGAACCTCTACGTGTCGAGCCTCCAAGAGGGCTTCGTCAAGCCGACCAAGCTCGAGCTCGAGCGGCGCGTGAAGGCCGTCACGGGGCAGGATTACCTCCCCGACTACAACAACCTGAAGACGTATCTCCTCCTCGAGGACACGGCGCGCCTCAAAGATCCGGAGTACTTCGAGTTCCAGGTCTCGCGCCTCACGCAGATTTGGGGCGAGCTTCTGTCGCGTACGTCGGGTGGCGTCGGCGAGGAAGAGCTCAAGCGCAAGATCGGCCCCCACGTGCGGTTCTTCATCTCGCTGCAGCGCGACGGAAATACGCCGGGCTTGCCCGGGGATCCGAAGACCATCGCCGCCGCACGGGAGCGCCTTCGCAGCGCCGACCAAGAGCAGGCGTACTACGATTTGTTCGTCCGCGCGCGCAACGAAGAGAAGATCGACCCGACCAAGCCCGACGGCGACAAGACGAACCTCAAGTATCCGCCCATCGCGCTCGAAGACATCTTCGCGGATCGCCCCGAGGTGCAGACCGTTCTTTCGTCGAAGGACGCGGTCGAGGTGAAGAAGAAGGCGTTCCAGGTCGAGGGCGCGTTCACCGCAGAAGCCTTCAAGGTGATCGACAAGCTCCTCTCCGACGAGGCAGCGAAGCTCCTCGAGCGCGAAGCCTGGGTCGTCCCATACGATCGCGAGGAGAAGCTCGCCCAAGAGGACATCGAGAAGCGTCTCAAGGGCGTGCGCAAGCGCTACGAGGACGCGTACATAGCGGCGTGGCGCGACCTCTTCATCGACGTCAACACGAAGATCCCGGAGACGAACGCGGCAGCGATCTCCGAGTACAAGATCCTCTCGACGCCGGATTGGCCGTACCAGCGGCTCATCCAGGCCCTGTCCGACAACACGCAGTTCCAGGACGAGAAGGTCCCGGCTGGGCTCACGAGCGACGGCGGCGTCATCGATCAGATCAAGACGCGGGTGAAGCGACGCTTCACGACGAAGACGAACCTGAGCATCGACGAGCTTATCGCCGCGCAGGATCTCTCGAGCAAGGAGCGCATCAAGCGCACCTTCGAGACGGTCGTGAAGTTCGGCCTCACGCAGCCTTACGTTCCGCCGCCGGCCGCGGAAGACGGCAGCCGTCCGCCGCCGCCGCCGCAGCAGGAGCCCGAGCTCAACAAGTACGTCGCCCACCTCGAGAAGCTCTCGAGCGAGATGCAGATCATCGAGGAAGGCCCGCTCAACACCGAGACGGCCGAGGCGACGAAGCTCTTCACCCAGGCGGTGAAGGACACCGAGGCGATGATCCTGAAGCTCGACAAGCGCGGTCAGGACATGATGCGCGAGATGCTCCTGAACCCGCTTCGTCAGGGCTACAAGGCGTACATCAAAGGTGCGGGCGGCGCGGCCAGCGGCCTCTGGGAGGTCATGGTTTGGCCGCACTACCGCGACAAGATCAAGGACCGTTACCCCTTCAACCTCGCGGCGAAGCGTGACGCGTCGCTCGAAGACGCGAAGCTCTTCTTCAAACCGAAGGGCGTCCTCTGGGGCTTCTACGAAAAGTACCTCGCGAACTTCCACCGCAAGCAGGACCACGATTTCATCCCGGTCTCGTTCCTCCAAGGCGGCGGGGAGAAGCAGGGCGCGGGCGGGCCGGCGAAGAAGGCGCGCGGCTCCACGCCGTTCAACCCGCTCATGTACAACTGCCTCAAGCGGGCGGACGAGATCACCGACGCGCTTTGGGGTCCCGAAGGCGCCGAGGATCAGCCGCAGGTCAAATTCCAAATCAACCTGAAGACGGTGAGCCCGATCGTGAGCGACGTCGTCTTCTCGGTGGACGGTCAGAAGCGCACGTACCGTAACGAGAAGGAGTTCTGGTACGAGTTCTCCTGGCCGGGCGAGGAGCGACACGGCGCGAGCATCCAGCTGCGCGGCGCCGGCGGCCTCGACGAGGAGATCGTTCGCGACGGTCCGTGGGGCATCTTCCGGCTCTTCGAGGCGGCCGACAAGATCACCGCCGTGAAGGAAAGCGACGAAGAGTTCCTCGTCACGTGGACGATGAGCGCGCCGCCGGTCACCGTCGTCATGCAGGTCCGGCCGCGTCGAGGCAACCATCCCTTCCCGCTGAGCTTCTTCCGCAACACGAACTGCCCGCCGAGCATCGGCGACAAGTTCGGCGGCGGGGACAAAGAGAAGAACTGACGACCCGCCCTCGAATGGGAATGGCGCGCGCTCCTGCCGGTTGCCGAAAGGAACGCGCGCGCCCCTTTCGTTCGCGCACGACCTCGTGACAATGGTGTAGCCTGCGGGGGCCTCATGTTTTGGCGCAAAAAGAAGCCGTCGGGCCCGCCCCTCGTGGGGTGCTTCGGCAAACTCCCCGCGACGGGAGACTTCATTCGCCACAACGCGGGCGGAGACGAGCTGGCCGCCTTCGACCGATGGCTCGGCGCCGCGATGGACTTCGCGCAGCGCAGCCTCGGGAACGGGTTCGAGCCCGTCTACCAGCGAGCCGTCGGCCTTTTCATCTTCCGCGGCGACACGAAAGGCGACGAAGAGCCCTCGCGCGCGCTGGTCGGCGCTTGGGCCGCGAGCGGCGACAGCGCTGGGCGCCTTTATCCGATGGTCGTGTTTGCTTCGTACGACTACGGCCAGCTCGTGAACCTCGGCGCCGCCGCGCCGGTCGCGCTCTGGCGCTTCCTCACCGGCGCCTACGAGATCGCGACCCAAGGTCGCGCGTGGCCGGTTCAGACCTTCATCGACCGCGTCGGGCGCCTCGAGGTGCCGAACATCGAAGACGCGGAGGGCGTCTGCGCGACGTATCGGAAGTGGCTCATGGACAACACCATGAAGGCCCTCTGGGAGACGGGCTTCGGCAGCGACGCGAGCCGCTTCTGGGTGCTGTCGAGCGTCATGGAGTCGGTCGAGCCGTTCCGCGGCAAAGAGCTGCCGCAGACGGGCCTCGCGCTCCGCATGCCGATCGGCGCAGGCGACGCCTACGCGACCGCCGTTTGGATCGACATGGTGCTCCGCGTCTCGCGGTGGAAGCACACGCTGCTCAATACCTTTTGGACGCCTCAACAGACGGCGCTGCTTCACCTCGGCCCGCCCCACGTCGGGTCGCTGCGCGAGGTGTTGTCCCCGACGGGGCACGCCGACCACGTTGCGGAGCTCTGCGGCCTGCCGACGTTCGATGAAAAAACGGCGCGATCCCGGCTTCGATCGGAGCTCGACGCGGCCGTCGCCGTCACCGATCAGCCGATCATGCAGTTTCTTCGCGCACTCGACTGAGCCGTTTCTCGAGCGCTCGGGCTAGGGCCGGCCACGACCCGGCGTACTCACAGGTGGGGTGAAATTTTTCGCAATCGACATCTGCGAAAGCAGATGATCGTTGCGGATTATCGCTATGCTTCGCGATTCGGTGGTGGTGGGAGCGCCGCGAGCAGCGAAGTGTCCTTTGTTCTGTCGATGAGCGGCAGGGAGAATCGATGAGCGTCGACGAAGTTCTGAGCGAGACGAAATCACGGCTCGAGCCCGTGCTCGCGCCGATCAACGGCGGCGTCGGCGAGGATGCGTCCTACGACGAGGCGTTCGAGGCCATCAAAATGGAGCTCGATCGCGCAAGCTCGATCGAGGGCGGCTCGACGGATTGGAAAGCCGTCGAGAGCAAGGCCTACGACCTCCTCGCCGAACGCTCGAAGGACTTTCGCGTCGCGCTCTACTACACCGCCGCTGCCGCTCAGAACCGGAAGGTCGCCGGCCTCTTCGAAGGCGTCCTGATCTTGAACGAGCTGTCGAACGCGTTTTGGGAGCCGATGTTCCCCGCGCTCAAACGCCCCCGCGCGCGCGGTGCGCTCTGCGGATGGCTGTCGGAGGTCGCGACGCCGATCGCGCAGCAGTACGCACCGACCTCCACCGAGCGCGCGATGATCGGCGCGCTCGAGCGCACGTTCCGTGAGCTCGACAACTTCCTCGCCGACAAGCTCGGCGACGCGTACCCGGGGATGAACACGCTCCGCGACGCGGTGAAGAGCCTGCCGCATCGCGTGCCCGCGGATCCTCCGCCGCCCGCGCCCCCGCCCGCCCCCGCGGCTGCCCCTGCTGCCGGCCCGGCCTCGTCCGGTACGCCGAGCACGACAGCCGTCGCCGACGCAGGCGTGAGCTACGGCGGGACGGACACGAGCGCGATGGCGACGGGCGGCGGTCTCGCCGTCACCGAGATCTACGACGTTCAGACTGCGTATCAGGCCCTCTCCGAGGTCGCGCCGATCATCGGACGCGCGGGCGACGCCATCTTGGGATCCGACGCGACCAGCGCGGACGGCTTCCGGCTCGCGCGCGTCGCCGGGTGGCTGCTCGTTGGCGGCATGCCCTACAACGAAGGCGGGCAGACCCAGATCGACGGCCCCGCGGAGCACGTCACGCAGGCGCTGATCGACCTCGCCGCCGCGCAGGATTTCCAGAGCCTCCTCACCACGTCGAGCCAGGTCGCGTTCGACTTCCCGTTGTACCTCGACGCGATCCGCTACCAGGTCGTGGCGCTGCAGAACCTCGACGGATATGCGACGGCAGCGACCGCGGTGATGCGGGAGACCGCCGCGCTCCTCGCGCGCGCCCCGGAGCTTCCGAGTCTCACGTTCTTGAACGGCGTCGCCTTCGCGAGCGGTGACACGAAGGAATGGGCGAAGGGCCTCGCGGTCGGTGGTGGCGGTGGTGGCGCTGCGAAATCGCCCGTCGACAAAGCCGCGATCGAGGCCGACAAACATCTGCAGCAGGGCCAGACGGCGCAAGCGATCGGGTTGCTCTCGCGCGTCGCCAACCAGGTCTCGTCGCCCATGCAGAAGTTCCGCGCGCGCCTCGAGATCGCGAAGGCCTGTTTGAAGGGGCAGATCATCGACATCGCGCTCGCCCAGCTGGAGGCGCTCGAGCGCGTCGCCGACGAGCACCGCCTGGCGGCATGGGACCCCGAGCTCTGTGCCGAGATGTACGCCAACCTGTACCGAGCGCGACGTGCCCAGAGCATGCTCGCGACCGATGACGCGGAGCTGCCGCGCAAGATCAACCAGGCATTGCAGAAGCTGACCGAGCTCGACGCTGCCCAAGCGCTGCTCGCCATGCAGGAGGGCCAGGTTTGACGAGTCGGTCCGAACGACGGGATCGCATCCGGGCCGGGCGGTCCGACGTGCGCCTTCGTTCGGGCTCGGCCCGCGTCGTCTCGTGTTTTCGCGTGGTCGCAGTGGCCGCCTCCGAAGGGCTGGTACCGCCGCGTTCCATCGCTTTTGAGTCTTCCGCCTGCGGGAGAGCTTACCGTATCTTTACGTGCGGCTCGTCATCGCCCAGACGAGCCGTCTGTTCGGCGATTCACGCTGCACTCGGTGTGGATCAATAGAGAGTATTGAAAGGAGCTGCCAGCGATGAAAGAGGGAAGTGTCGCGCCGAAGGAACGCGTGAACATCACGTACAAGCCCGCCATCGGCGATGCGAAGGAAGAAGTCGAGCTACCGCTGAAGCTCTTGATGCTGGGCGACTACACGATGCGACCGGATCCGCGTCCGCTCGAGGACCGTAAGCCGATCAACATCGACAAGGACAACTTCCAGAAGGTGATGAGCGAGCAGAAGCTCAATCTCAACTTCAATGTGAAGAACAGCCTTAGCGAGAACCCGGACGACGAGCTCTCGGTCAACCTCAAGTTCCGTCGCCTCGCCGACATGGAGCCGGAGGCCGTTGCGAGCCAGGTTCCCGAGCTGAAGAAGCTCCTCGAGCTCCGCGCCGCGCTGACTGCGTTGAAGGGCCCGCTCGGAAACGAGAAGGCGTTCCGAAACAAGATTCAACAGATCCTGGGCGACCCTGCTCAGCGAAACAAACTCATCAGCGAGCTCGGGCTCGGCAAGGAAGGCGAGTAATCGATGGCTACGGAAACTCAAGGCCAAGGCGGCGCACAGGCGCAGTCGCTCGAAGGCGCTTCGCTTCTCGACGAGATCCTCTCCGAGACGAGGATGGCGCCCGGCAACGAGGGCTACGAGGTCGCCAAGAAAGGCGTTCAAGCCCTCATCGCCGAGCTCATCACCCCGAAGCGTGAGGGCGAGAAGGTCGACAAGGCCTTCGTCGACGCGCTGATCGCCGAGATCGACCAGAAGCTCTCGAAGCAGCTCGACGAGATCCTCCACCATCCGCAGTTCCAGAAGCTCGAGTCGACCTGGCGCGGTCTCAAGTTCCTCGTCGATCGCACGGACTTCCGCGAGAACATCAAGGTCGAGCTCGTCAACTGCTCGAAGGAAGACCTCCTCGCGGACTTCGAGGACGCGCCCGAGGTTCCGAAGAGCGGTCTCTACAAGCTCGTGTACTCGGCCGAGTACGGCCAGTTCGGTGGTCGCCCTTACGGCGCGATCGTCTCGAACTACGACTTCGGCCCCGGCCCGCAAGACATCGCGCTCCTGCAGAAGTGCGCGAGCGTCGCGGCGATGTCGCACGCCCCGTTCTTCGCGGCCGCCGGCCCGCAGTTCTTCGGCCTGAAGGACTACAACGGCCTGCCCAACCTCAAAGATTTGCGCGCGGTCTTCGAAGGCCCGCAGTACACGAAGTGGCAGAGCTTCCGCGAGACGGAGGACGCGCGTTACGTCGGTCTCCTCCTGCCGCGGTTCCTGCTCCGCCTGCCGTACGGCGCCAACACCGTCCCGGTGAAGACCTTCAACTACGAAGAGGACGTCGTCGGCAAGCACGACGCCTACCTCTGGGGCAGTGCGACGTTCGCGTTCGCGACGCGCGTCGCGGACTCGTTCGCGAAGTACCGCTGGTGCCCGAACATCATCGGCCCGCAGGCCGGTGGCTCGGTCGAGAACCTGCCGCTTCACCAGTACGAAGCGATGGGTGAAATCCAGACGAAGATCCCGACCGAGATCATGCTCACGGAGCGCCGCGAGTACGAGCTCTCGGAAGAGGGCTTCATTGCGCTCACCTACCGTAAGGACTCGGACAACGCCTGCTTCTTCTCGGCGAACTCGGTGCAGAAGCCGAAGTACTTCGGCCAGAGCGAAGAGGGCCGCAACGCCGAGCTCAACTACCGTCTCGGCACGCAGCTGCCGTACATGTTCATCATGTGCCGCATCGCCCACTACCTGAAGGTGCTCCAGCGCGAGCAGATCGGTACGTGGAAGGAGCGCACCGATCTCGAGCAAGAGCTCAACGACTGGATCAACCAGTACGTCGCCGACCAAGACGTCGTGAGCCCGGCCATCCGTAGCCGCCGTCCGCTGCGTCAGGCGCAGATCATCGTCACCGACGTCCCCGGCAATGCCGGCTGGTACAAGGTCGACATGAAGGTGCGCCCGCACTTCAAGTACATGGGCGCGTTCTTCTCGCTCAGCCTCGTCGGCAAGTTGGATAAGGAGTAATCGGCCCCGCGCCGATAACGCCGAAGGCCGCGTCTCACGACGCGGCCTTCAGTCATTTCAGGAGAAGAGAGGGGTCGCCAAGGGCGCCAAGTGCAGAAGGAGGAAGAGGAGAGAGAGGTTTCTATTCTGATTTATCAAAACCCTCTTCTTCCTCTTCTTCCTCTTCTCCCCTTGGCGCTCTTGGCGACCCCTCTCCCTCTCCCATCTGGGGCGGCGCTTCAGGCGAACGAGGGGCGGGCGCGTTCGGTGAGCTCGGCGGCGAGGGCTTCGGCGCTGGTGGGCCGGCCGACGTCGAGGGCGGTCTCTTCTCCGTCGTCGGTGGTGACGACGAGCGTCTCGAGGTCGGCGCGCGCGTTGGCGATGCGGCGGTAGGGCTTGGGTGCGCGGCCTTCCTCGGCGAAGCCTTCGCGACCGAGGGTGAGGACGACGGGGCGCGAGCGGCGGACGAGGATCATGCCGATGGCGGCGATGGCGAGCGGAACGAGCGCCTCGAGGAGCGGTTGCGGGTTCGCGCGCAGCGACGTGTTCCAGAGGCCGCCGATGACGAATGCGATGGCGGCCATCGCGTAGAGGGGGCGCTCGCTGCCGCGTGTGTCGAGCACGTCGAGCGGGACGCGTGACGAGGTCGGGCCCTTCGAGGTCGCGCGCATCTCCTTTGCGAGCGAAGCGGCGTCTTGTGGGCTGCCCGTGCGGACGCGAACGACGCGCTCGCCGCGCGTGACGACGACGGCTTCGCGATCTTCGAGCCAGATGGCTTCGAGCTCGTCCGCAGCGAACTTGGTCTCGTCGTCGCCACGTTCGATCACGAGGGCGCCGCGATCGACGCGGGCGACGACGCCGGCAACCACACGCGGGCGCGTCCCGCGAACGTACGCATGAACGAGCAGGACGGTCGTGATGACGAAGGCAAACGGGCCGGCCACGAGCAGCGTGGTGGGGGCGCCGAGGCGCTCCCAAAACGGATACGACGCAGCGAGGACGGCGACGAGGATGAGGGCGCCACCGAAGGCGAGGCCTCGGGAGCGGGCTTGAACGGCGTCTATGGTCTCAACGCGGGCGGTACGGGGAAGCGACGGCATCTGACTACAAGGTCGGACGCACCAGGTGGGCTCGCTCCTACAAGCTCGAGGTGTGGAAATCGTGCCGGACCATTGCCCGATGGGCGAGACCCGAGCCGCGAATCACCTGAAAATCAGAGCAAGTGGCGGGCTTTGATTTCCAAATAACGATTGATCAGCGCCGGGGTCAGCTCACCGGGCGTGCAATCGAGGACGTGTGCGCCGCGCCGCTTGAGCTCCCGCACCAGCTTGTCGCGGAAGCTCACGAGCTCCGCGGCGGCCGCTCGGACGAAGGGCCCGGATCCGGTCGCGGTGGTCGTCTCTTCGGTCTGGCCGAGCGCGAGCGCGTCGATCTCGATATCGCGGAACGGAACCAGGAGCGGCAGGTGGCGCGGAAGCAATCCGCGCATCAGGCGCAGAAGCTCTGCCGCAGCGACGTCGTCGACGACCTGCGTGAAGAGGACGATGAGCGTTCGCTTCTTCACGCGGAAGCCGACCTGCTCGATCGCGGCTGCGAAGTTCGTCTCGGTGATGTCGGGGTGCAGGTGATACGCGGCTTGGACGATACGCGAAGCCGCGCTCGTGCCGCCGGCACACGGCGCGTAGCTCTTCACGTCGTCGCTGAAGGCGAGCAAGCCCACCTGATCGCCCGCGCGCGCTGCGACGTGCGACAGCATGAGCGTGGCGTTGAGCGCGTGATCGAAGAGGCTGAGCCCCTGCGCCTCCGCGGTCATGAGGCGGCCGGCGTCGAGCAGGAAGAGCACGTTCTGATTGCGCTCGAGCTGATACTCGCGCGCGATGAGCTTGCTGTTGCGGGCCGTCGCCTTCCAATCGATGGCGCGAAACTCGTCCTCGCGGCGATATTCGCGCAGCCGCTCGAACTCGCTCTCGCCGCCGCGGCGGCGTGAAGCGCGCACGCCGGCGACGTCGCGATCTTTCATCGCTTGCAGCTCGAACGCGCGCACCGCCTGAATGTCGGGGTACACCTTCACGAAGGTGCGCTGCGGGATCCGAAGCTGCCGGATCCACATGCCGAGCGGCGAGTGGTACCGAACGAAGTGATCGCCGAGCTCGTATGCGCCGCGCCGCCCCGGGGTGACGCGGTACTTCACGCGGGCGCGGCCCTTCGACGTCAGCGTCACCTTGAGCGGCAGGTCGTCGGATGCGGCGCCCTGAAACAGGTCCTGCGCGATCTCGATGTTGAGCTTGCGAGAGGCGTAGGACCGGATCTCCAGCTCCACGTTGTTCGGCTTGCCGATCGACATCACGCGTGGCGAGCGTCTGTCGACGTGAACGAGCCGCTTGCGCGCGAGCAGCATGTCGACGAGCGCCAGGAACACGATCGCGCCGTCGAGGCCGAGCATCGGCCACAGGAGCGATTTGTCGGCGAGCGTCGCCAGCGACAAGAGCACCGGGCCGACCGCGAGCAAGACGAAGGCGCGTGAAGGGATCATGCTGCCGTGCGCGGGACCTTCGCCTCGCGGAGGATCTCCTCGATGCAGTCGTCCGTCGAGATGCCCTCGATCTCGGCGTCGGGGTGGAGGATCACGCGGTGTCGAAGGACCGCGGGCGCGAGCGCCTTCACGTCGTCGGGAATGACGAAGTCGCGGCCTTGGCTGGCCGCCTGGGCACGCGAGACGGCGAGCAGGCCGATCGATCCGCGCGGCGAAGCCCCGAGGTAGATCGAGCGGTGCGTGCGGCTCTTCGAGACGATGTCGGTGATGTACTCGAGGATCCCGTCGTCGACGCGCACGCCGTAGAGACCTCGTCGAAGCGCGGCGATCTCTTCCGCGCTGATCACACGCTGCAGTTGCATGGTCTCGAGGTGCGCGGGCTGGAAGCCTTGCGCGATGTTTCGCAACATCACGCGCTCGACCTGTGCGGACGGGTGCCGCACGTGGAGCTTCATCAAGAAGCGGTCGAGCTGCGCCTCGGGGAGCGGATACGTGCCCTGCGACTCGATCGGGTTCTGCGTCGCGATGACGAAGAACGGATCGGGGAGCGGGCGCGTGATGCCGTCGGTCGTTACCGCGAGGTCCTGCATCGCTTCGAGGAGCGACGACTGCGTCTTCGCGGGGGCGCGGTTGATCTCGTCCGCGAGGAGGAGCTGCGTGAACACCGGGCCTTGGTGGAAGACGAAGCGGTCTTCCTTCTGGTTGAAGATGTTTCCGCCGGTCACGTCGCTCGGCATCAAATCCGGCGTGAATTGGATGCGCTTGAACGTGCAGCCGAGGACGTGCGCCAGCGTGCGCACGAGCAACGTCTTACCGAGGCCGGGGACGCCCTCGATCAGGACGTGCCCGCCGGCCAGGATCGCGATCAACGTCGACTCGACGATCTCTTCCTGGCCGAGGAGGACCCGCTCGATCTCGCGCTTCATCAGCGCGAATCGATCGCGGAACTCGTGAATGTTCATCATCGTGCGCCTCGTGCTCCCGTCTTCAGCGTGCCGCTCGTCGCGGCAAGATATGCGTCGAGCTGCTCCATGATCCAGAAGTGCCTGGTTCGTTCACCCTTCGCGGCCGCGCCTGCAGGTCCTCCGCCGTGGAAACCCTCGGGGCGGAACGACGACGGCGGCGCGACCTCGTCGCGCAGGCCGTTGGCCTCGACCAGCACCTGCATGACCTCGCCGATCGGCCTTCCGGTGCGGGACGCGATCGCTTCGGCGAGCTGGGTGAGCCCGCCGCGCCGGCCGGAGCCGAGCACGCGCTCGCGAAGGCGATCGAGCGCCCACACGCTGAAGACGCCGACCGCGTGGCGGCTCGCGTCGGCGCGTGCGTAGGTCGTCCCGAGCGCACGTCCGTGATCCGCGAACGCTCGTCGCGATTCCGCCTTCGGATCGCCGGGCGTCCCGAAGCGCGTGCCGCGGTACAAGAGGTAGAGGATCACGAGCGCGAGGAGCTGCAGCACGATCGGCAAGAGGTGAGCGCGCGCGAGCGACTCGAGCGGGTTGTCCGCGCCGCCGCCGCCACCGCTGCCCGTGCCTCCGCCGTTGCCGCGCGGGTCGTCCCAGATCTCGACGTCCTCGACGTGCATGTCCTTGAAGAAGCCGCGCAAGAACGACGCGTTGTCGCCGAGCGTGAGCGCGATGTTCGCGAACAGGCGGTCGTCCGCGAAGACGACGATTTTGCCGCGCCCCGTGTGCGAAAAAGCGTCGATGAGCGTCGCGTACGTCTCGTTCGCGCTGTCGCCGCGGTCGCGCTGGAGGAGGGTGACGCCGATCGTCTCTTCGAGGTCGGGCTCGTACGCGAGCGCACCGACGTGTGGCAGCGCGACCTTGTGATTCGAAGCCCACGGCGCGTGGATGCCCACCGGCCGGATCGGTCCCGGGCCCTTCGAGGGCACGTAGTCGATGCCGAAATCGTCGCGCACGCGCTCCTGCCAGCCGGCGAGGACCAGTACGCCGCCGTCCGAGCGCACCCATCGGCGCAGGGATTTCCAGCCGTCCTTCGACAGCTCCGTGCCCGGCATGAGCACGATGGCTTTGTTCTCGCCCGAGGCTTCGTCGTCCTTCGGCCGATCGAACGTGACCGAGATGCCCTCCTTGTCGAGGACATCGGCGACCGCCTGCAGGCCGGTCGGGTTCGTCCCGCCCTGCGGGCGCTCGCCCATGAGCGGGGCGTGCAACATGTTTCGGTCGGCGCCGTGCGACGGCTCGCACGACGCGAGCGGACCGAAGCCCGTGAGGATGAGCAGAACGACCGCCGCCTTGCCGACCAGCGGCAAGACGCGGTGATAAACCGACTCGAACAACGTCGGCGTCGGCTCCGCCGTGCCGAACTGCATGCTCTCGACGTCGGACGCGATGCCGCGAACCGCCGACTTCAGCTCGGCACGCTCTCGCAGGGATCGCACGTAGTCGCCGTTCGTCCGCGACGGGTGCAAATCCAAAAGACCGTCGCCTTCGAGCCGGCGCAAGAGCGCTGCGTACGCGTCTTCGACAGCTTGCTTGTAGTCGCCTTTCGCGGCGGCGGCGCGGGCGCGCGCGAGCAGCCGATCGACGTCCGTCTCGATGGGACCGCGAGGCTTCGGAGCTTGCTCTTCCTCGTCCGGCGGCTTCGAGGTGCGAGTCTCTTCCTCCTCGTCCTTGTCGCGGCCCTTCATCCAGTTCTTCCAGATGAAGTAGATGATGCCGCCGATGAACGCTGCGACGAGCACGTAGAAGAGCATCCGGAACAGCGCGCCGACCCATTCCGGAATCTTGAGAGGCTCCGGCGGAGGAGGAGGCGGCTCGACCTTCGGCGGAGGCTTCGCGCTCTCGGTGTCGCCGCTCGACGGCTCGCTCGACCCGTCCTTCGACCCCGAGCCCTTCCCGGATCCGGAGCCGCTGCCGGAGCCCGATCCAGATCCGCTGCCCGAGCCGCTTCCGCTGCCGGATCCTGATCCGCTCCCTTTGCCCGACTTCTCGCCGTAGTCGGCGCCGTCGCGACCGAAGCGAACACGGCCGGAAGGGACCCACTCGACGTTGCCGAGCTCGTTCTTGCAGACCTTCGGCAGGGCAGGGCACACGTCGTTCTCGTCGCCGACGAGCTCGCAGTACTCCTTCGCCATCGGAAAGAGCGCGAGCTCTTCGTCGTGGCAGAACGCGTACGCTTCGTCTTCGAAGATGCGCCGGACGTCCTCGGTGACCTGTTTGCTCGTCGCGTCGCCGAGCGCGACGACGGGACGTGCGCCGTCGTCGATCGGCGCGGGCAACGGGACGGCGCCCCAGAGCAGCACGGCGACGCAGACCGGCATCATGCGCGACCACCTTGCAGCTTGGCCTCTTCGTGCTTCGCGACGATGGCCATGAACTTCACTTGAATGTCCCAGCCGTCGGCTCGGGTCCGGGTGTCGATGTAGTGGAGGAAGCGCGCCGTCGAGATGAATGGCGCCGCGAAGAAGAGCCCGGCGAGCGCGAAGGGCGTCACGCCGTCTTTGAACAGATCGCCGAGCGGCTTGCCGATCTGGAGGATCTCGTTCGACAGCGCTTGGCCGAACAGCTCGAAGCCGATGACGAACGCGAGGTGCGCGACGACGAGCGACATGAGCGCGAGGAACGAGTCGGTCGATCGCTGTGACACGAGCCGCCGG
This sequence comes from Polyangiaceae bacterium, assembly GCA_013361525.1. Lineage (GTDB taxonomy): Bacteria > Myxococcota_A > Polyangia > Polyangiales > Polyangiaceae > Xiheicaenibacterium. The sequence goes on from JABFXY010000108.1 coordinate 18,369, forward strand.
CTTCGGCCCCACGACTCACCTGCGCTCGCGCCTTCGAGGAGGCTCGCTTCGGTGACGAGCGTGCCGCCCGGCGCCACGAAGAACGCGCCGATGCCGCAGAGCGCGCCACCGAGGGAGACGTAGAGGAGCTTCAACATCATCGCGCCGGTGTACGAGCCGAAGCGCGACCAGAACGATTTCAGCACGCCCTTCACGGTCGGTTTGTCGCCGAACATCATGCGACTCGCGGCCAGCGTGAACGGCGCCTGCAGCCAGATCGAGAGCGGATACGCGAACGCCCACACCACCCACCAGGTCGGCTCGAGGATGTAGACGAGCGCGACGGTGATCGCGAAAAACGGCAGGACGAACACCGCGGAGAGCTTCAAGTAGAGCGCGAGCGATCGCGCGAACGTGAAGCGGCACGCGAGATCCATGATCTCGGCGACCGTTCTCGGGCGAAGGACGATGGCCGACGCGCCGAGGTTCATGGGCGCACCTCGGGCAAGCCCGTGGTGGTCGCCCCACGCCCGCCGAGGACGATGAAGGCGAGCACGGCCATCATGTTGATGGCCGAAAATCCCCACTTCACTTCGTTCGGCAGCGAGGAAGGCGACCAGAAGCCTTCGATCATCGCGGCGATGATCAGCATCGCGGCGGCGCCGATGATCTGCGCGAAGATGGCGCGTGCATGCCGGCGCAGTGATCCGAACCGTGTCAGGCCGTCGGTCGCGACGAGCGCGTACCCCATTTGGAGACCCGCGCCGCCCGCGATGAGGATCGCGGTGATCTCGTAGGGGCCGTGTCCGCAGACGAACGTGAGGATGTTGGTCCCGTGGCCCATGTGCGCGACCCAACCCATCGTCGTGCCGATGAGCAGGCCGTTGTAGACGAGGAAAAAGATGCTCCCGAGCCCGAAGAGCACACCTGTCGCAAAACACCGAAACGCGATGCCGACATTGTGTTGAACGTAGAAGCCGGCCATCAGCGTGTCCTGGCCGGAGCTGCGGCCGTCACGAAAGCCTTGGCTGTACGCATCCGCCATCTGGTCGAGCGTGGCCTTCGGCAGAACACCTTCCGCGAAGTCCTGCGAGCTCATCGCGCCGACCACACCCACGGCGAAGGGGATCAGGAACAGCGCGCAGCTGAGAAGGAACAGCTTGTAGTTTCTTCGGAGCGCCACCGGAAAATCGACCAGCAGTACGCGAAGCGCGTTCGCGCCGCGCAAGGGCGGCGCGCCGTAGAGGACGTTGTGCGTGCGCGCGGCGAGGCCGTGCAGATACGCGAGTAGGTCGGGCGTGTACCGAGCACCCTCCGCGCGCGTGAGATCGTTGCAGAGGGATCGATAGAGCGCCGCGGTTCGAGAGATCGTCGCGCCGTCTTTGCCGTGAAGCGCGCCGCCCGTGCCCACGAGAGCATCGAGGGCGTCCCAGTCCCGGTGTCGTGCGGCGACGAACTGATCCTGCGGAATCACGGGTACCTCCGGGCACGACGAACGCGGCGACCGTCCGCGCCCTCTCCATAACCGCCGTCGGCTTGATCGGGCTGGCCGCCGTAGCCGGGCTGGCCGTAGCCCTGCGGGCGATAGCCTTGTTGGCCGTAGCCTGGTTGCGCAGGAGGCTGTTGGCCATACCCCGGATGTCCCTGCGGGCCATAGCCAGGTTGCCCATAACCGGGTTGCCCATAACCAGGCTGTCCGTAACCCGGTTGGCCATATCCCCCATAACCCGGCGCGCCGTACGGCGGAGCGCCGTACCCCGGCGGAGCGCCGTACCCCGGTGGACCGTAACCGGGTGATGTTTGGCCGAGCTGGCCGTAGCCATATCCGCCTTGGTGACCGACCTGCGGCATCCACGCCTGTGCGGGTTGTTGCTCGACGCCGGCGATCCCGCGTGCCCGTGCGTACAAGACCTTGAGGAATCGCAGCGGGTCCGAGACGCGCAGATTCAATCGATCGCCGTAGATCGACGCCACCATCGACGCGAGCTCGTACGCGCGCGCCGGCGCGATCTTGTGCTCACGGCGAAGCAAAAGCTCGATCGCCTCGAGGTCGTCTCCTTCGAGCGGCAAACGTTGCGGAAGCGACGCGAGCTCCGCGGGCGTCGGCGGCGGATCGATCCGCACCGGACCTTCGACCGCGTGGCGCTTCTCCACGACGACCATCGACCCTGCGACGAGATCCCCGAGCCGCCGAAAACGCTCGTCGCGCCCCATGATGAGCGTCGCGAGCGCATACGTCGGCAAGCCCAAACCCTTGAGCGCGGTGATGGTGAAGAGCGGCAGGTAATCCGCTGCGCGAAGCAGGTTTCGAAGGACGCTTTGATAGAAGCGCAGCGGGTGGCCTTCGTGTCCGATGACGCGCAGGTCGAGCGCGCGCTTACCCGGCGTGCGCCCGCCCCAGAGCGCCTCGAACAGCACGAAGTAGAACCACTCGAGGACGAAGTAGATGATCGAAAGGACGCCGATCGACGCGAAGCCCGCCTCTTCACCGACGGCGAAGCCGGCGAGCGCCAGCACGATGACGAAGGCGATGATGATCAGTCCGCGGACGAGGAAGTCGAGCGCGTACGCGAAGAGGCGCCGTCCAGGCCCGGCGAGGTGATAGCGAAAACGGATGTGCTCCGGCGTCTCGATCTCGGCGGTCGTGTCGAGGGGAGCCTCGCGCACGAGCGCCTTGATGGCGGGGCCGGTCGGGCGCCCGTCGGATTTACGGCTCGCCTCGCTGCCCCCGCCCCCGCGGGCTTCTACCGTTTCCGAGTCGCTCATCATGCTCACGCAAAGCGGGGATTGTAGCCGCGGAGCACGCCGTACGGCTTCGGCCAGGGCAGCTCGTAACCTTGCGCCTGGGCGGCGTGGCGCACCCAATATGGATCGAACAGGTGTGCGCGCGCGATGAAGCACAAATCCGCTCTTCGCGCGGCGAGGATCCCGTTGACGTCGGCATAAGACGAGATCGCACCGACCGCGGCCGTGGCGATCCCCGCTTCGCTGCGCACCAGCTCCGCGAACGGAACTTGGTAGAGGCGGCCGAAGCGGGGCCGCTGTTCGGGTACGGTGCTTCCCGTCGAGACGTCGATGAGATCCGCGCCGGCTTGTTTGAGCATCCGCGCGAGCGCAACGACGTCGGCGTCGGTCGTGCCGCCCGGCGCCCAGTCGGAGGCGCTGACGCGCACGCTCATCGGTCGCTCTTCCGGCCACACGCGCCGAATCGCCGCGAACACGTCGAGCGGGAAGCGGGCGCGGTTTTCGATGGAGCCACCGTATTCATCCGTGCGGCGGTTCGTGAGCGGCGAGAGGAACGTCGCGAGCAGATACCCGTGTGCGCAGTGCAGCTCGAGTAGGTCGAAGTTCGCCGCCTTCGCCATTTCGGCCGCGCGCACGAAGTCGGCCTTCACGACCTCCATGTCCGCCCGGGTCATCTCGCGCGGCGGTGTGTGCCGGCCGTCCCAGGGAAGCGCGCTCGGACCGAGCGTCTCCCATCCACCGGTCGGAAGCGGGACGTCCTGTCCTTCCCACGGCTCGAGGGTCGAACCTTTTCGGCCTGCGTGTCCGAGCTGGAGGCCGACCTTCGCGTTCGTCGTCTTGTGCACGAAATCGGTGATGCGTTTCCACGCGCCGACGTGCTCTTCCTTGTAGATGCCGGCGCAGCCGGGCGTGATTCGACCGTCGCGCGACACGTCGGTCATCTCCGCCATCACCAGGCCGGCGCCACCCATCGCGCGACTACCGAGGTGGACGAGGTGGAAGTCGTCGACGGTGCCGTCTTCGGCGCTGTACATGCACATCGACGAGACCGCGACGCGGTTTTCCAGCACGAGATCCCGCATTCGGAACGGGACGAACATCGGCGGGCGCGGCTCGGTTTTCCCATCGGTACGCGGTGGAAGCGGCTGCTGGAGGATGGTCGCCGCCTCGCGCTCGAAGTCGCGATCGATGCGCTCGGCGAAGGCCGCATCACGGACCTTGAGGTTCTCGTGCGTGACCCGGAGGCTCCGCGTGAGGAGCGCGAAGGAGAAGACGAGCGGCGGCTTCTTCGCGTGGCGCTCGGTCGTCTCGAACCACTCGAGGCTGACCTGCGCCGCGCGCTGGAACGACTCCACGACGGGGCGCCTCGTCGCTTCGTAGGACTTCAAACAATCACCGAGCGGGCCTCCGCGATCGAGCGCATCCCGAAGAGCGATGGCGTCCTCGAACGCGAGCTTCGTCCCCGAGCCGATCGAAAAGTGAGCGGTGTGCGCTGCGTCGCCGAGGATCACCATGTTCTCGTGGTGCCAGCGCGCATTGCGAACGACGGGGAAGCGGCGCCAGATCGAGCGGTTCGCGAGCAGCGGGTGACCCGCGAGCTCGCGCTCGAACACCTTCTCCACGTACCGCGCGGTCGCGGCTTCGTCGTCTTCGGCGAGGCCCGAGCGGCGGAACACCTCTTCGCTGCACTCGACGATGAAGGTCGAGCGGTTCGGCTCGTACCGGTACGCGTGCACCTGGAACAAGCCGGGATCCGCGTGCCTGAAATAGAAGGTGAACGCTTCGAAGGGGAACGTCGTGCCGAGCCAGACGAAGCGGTGCGGCCGAAGATCGATGCTGGGCCCGAAGGCCGCCTTGTGCGCGTCGCGGAAGCTGCTGTTCACGCCGTCGGCGACGACGATCAGATCCGCGCCTGCGAGCTCCGGATCGCCGGGGCGTACGTCACGCTCGAACACGAGCTCCACGCCGACCTCCCGCGCGCGCCGCGTGAGGATGCCGAGGAGCTCTTTGCGCGACACGCCGCTGAAGCCATGCCCGCGCGAGGTGACGACCTCACCCTTGAAGTGGACGTCGATGGCGTCCCAATGAAAGAAGCTCTCCGTTATCGCCTTGTAGCTCTCGGCGTCGATCTGCTCGAGGTTCTCGAGGGTCTTGTCGGAGAAGACGACGCCGAAGCCGAAGGTGTCGTCGGCGCGGTTCCGCTCGTAGACGACGACATGGGCACGCGGATTCCGCTTCTTGGTGAGGATGGCGAAGTAGAGGCCCGCGGGACCCCCACCAATACAAACGATGTTCATGACGAAGCTCAGCCGATCGGCATCTCGAAGTTGAACTCTTCGAGACTGACACCCAAAAAGCGGCGCGGCACGATCTGGAACGTCGCGACCGGTCCGTCGGCCTCGCGCCGGACGCGAACGCCGAGCTGCGGGCCTGCAGGCGGCGCGTTTTCGAACAGCGCCCAGGTCGCAGCCTGGAGGATTTCCTGTGCTTCGTTCGGATCGACCTCACGCGGCAGCTTCTGGCAGAGCGATCGCGTGAACTGAACGAGCCGCCCAACGAACAGTTGATCCACGAGCGACAGGGCAGGGGGCCGATCTTCCTGCGCGGCGGAGGGTGAGTCGTACGTCTTCTTGTCAGTTTGGACGTACGCCGTCGGCGCGGTGTGGATGTAGGCGGCATCGCTGTTCGGCGCGGACGCGAGCGCGAGGACACCGAGGCGACCGAGCTCGCGCTGTGTCTCCGTGCTGATGAACGCCTGCGTCGGAATGGCGATCGGCATGCCGTCGTCTTCGATCTCTCGGACGAGGAGATTTTCGACCTGGCCGTGCCGCACGCCGGTGATGCGCGCAGGCCAGCCGGTGTCCTTGAAGCTCACGATCGTCACCGCGGCGACGGCGTACGCGGGCGCCATCCAAACGAACGCCTCATGGTCATTGGGCGACTCGACGATGATCGCTTCGCGGATGCGCGAGCTCTGCTTGTCGTAGGGCGTGCGGAGCAGGACGCCGTTCATCGCGATCGACACCCAGCGCAGCTTCGGCTTGTGGGCGGTCGACCGCCACGGAGCGCGGTGCGGCGCAGTGAAGAGCGCCGCCTTGTTGTCGATCTTGTCGACGCGCGCGAGGTCGCCCACGCCGAGGAGCTTCTCCGTGCCGTTCACGAGGGCGGGGCAGCAGGCCTCCTCGGCGACGTCGGCGATCGCTTCGAGCTCTGCGAACGAACGCGCGGACCCGTCCACCTCGACGTCGACGATCGCGAGCGAAAACGGCACGTCTTGCGGCCTGTCGAGCGTGCGCTTGAATGCGCTCGCCGCACCGTCAGCGGGGATCGCGAGCACATCGAGCAGCACGCCGGGGATCCGCTGGGCGCGATCCGCGAGGAATTGGATCGAGCGATACGCGCGCTCGAGCCTGCGTACCTCGGGGTGCTGCAACACCGCGCCGAGCTGCACGGCGATCGCTTCCTCCACCATCGGGATGCCGGTCTTGCCGCGGCCACCGCGCGCTCTCGAGCCGAGCGCGACCTCCGCGATGATCTTCGCGATCCGGTCGTCACCCTCGTACGACGATGTGCTCGCCTGCGGCTCGCTCGAGCCGCCGGGAATGTCCACCATGTCGAGGAGCGAATCGAGCGAGCTGCCTCCGCCGCCGGTCGACGCGGGCTTCGGCGCGGCCGCGGCGGGGCGGGGCGCTTCCGCCTCCTGACCGCGCGGCGTTCGACCGAGCACCTGCGACGCGAGCGCAGAGCCGCCCCAAAGTCGATCGAGCTGCGCCTGCGCCTGATCCTCGGAGATCTCGCCGGCCCGAAGCCGATCCAAGACGAGCTTGCCGTCGAGGAGCGAACGAAGGAGCGGCACCTCTTGAAGAAGGCCGTCGGGGCGGAAGCTCTTCAGGCTGGTAGGCGCGAGATCGAGCTTGATGGGCCGGCCCTTGTCCAGGACGCTCGGCACCTCGATCTTCAGGCGCGGGCGGATCTTCGAAAACACGAAGTTCGGATCCGACAGATCGACGCGCACCGGGTGCTCCGGCGCGGCGGCGCCCGCGTTCGACTCGTCGGTGGGCACGACGCTCGTGACGACGAGGATGCGCAAAGGCAGAAGCGGTCCTTCGGGCACCTCGGGGGGAGCGTCCTCGTCCCCCTTCGAGAACTTCATCGAGCCCATCATGAAGCCTTTTTCAGCCATGGCGGGCGAGGATACATGAGGTTTGTCCGCGCGCATGCAACGTCGCGCGCCAACTTCGCCGACAGCGGAAGCCTGGTAACCTCCGCGGCCGTGAAGCACGAAGAACGACGGAGACCGCACGGCGGTGCACCGATTCGGTTGGGGCTGCTCGGGTGTGGAACGGTCGGCGGGGGCGTGCTGCGGCTGCTCACCAAAAACGCCGCAGAATTCCGCCGGAGGGTCGGGGTCCCGATCGAGGTCCGACGTGTCCTCGTTCGGGATGCGGACAAACCCCGCGTCGACGAGCTCGACCGTTCCCTCCTCACGACGAAGGTGGACGACATCCTGACCGACGAGGATATCGAAATCGTCGTCGAGGTCATGGGTGGCGAGGGATTCGCGGGCGATTGCATCGAGCGCGCCTTGTCCTCCGGCAGGAGCGTCGTCACCGCGAACAAAGCCCTGCTCGCACGGCGCGGTCCGACCTTGCTGGAGCTCGCCGGCACGAACCGCGTCGGGCTCGCATTCGAGGCGGCCGTCGGCGGCGGCATTCCGGTGATTCGAACGATCCGAGACGCATTCGCGAGCGACGACGTCGTCGAGCTCACCGGCATCCTCAATGGGACGAGCAACTACATCCTCACGCGCATGACGGAGGATGGCGCGCTCTTCAACGACGTCCTCCGCGAGGCGCAAGACAAGGGTTACGCCGAAGCCGATCCGTCGCTCGACATCGACGGGCACGACGCCGCGCAAAAGCTGATGGTCCTCGCGATGCTCGCTTTCGGCGCCCGACCCCCCGAAAGCGGAATGCTCATCGAGGGCATTCGCGGGCTCGACGCCGTCGACGTAAAGCTCGCGGGCCAATTCGGATACGTCGTCAAACACGTGGCCGTCGGCAAAGATCGCGGCGCTTCGGTCGAGCTTCGCGCGCACGCTGCGCTGGTGAAGAAATCGAGCGTCTTCGCCAACGTGTCCGGTGTGCTCAATGCGATTCGGCTGGAGGGCCACGCGCTCGGCCCGTGCCTTTTGTCCGGACGCGGCGCGGGCGACATGCCGACCGCCGTCAGCGTCGTCGCCGATATCCTCGACGTCGCACGCGCGATCGTCGCAGGTGCGCCCGGCATCGTGACCGGCGCGCGGCCGCTCGCGGCGCGACCGCTCACGCCCCCCTCCGAAATCGTCCTCCGTTACTACCTCCGGCTCGCTGTCGCCGACGAGCCGGGCGTCATGGCCGAGATCGCAGGAGCCCTCGGCCGGGAGCGCGTGAGCCTCTCGCAGATCGTCCAAACCGAAGGAAAAGACGGCACCGCCCAGGTGGTCATCATCACGCACGAGGCGCGCGAATCTGCGGTCGGCGCCGCGCTCTCCGCTCTTGCCGACAAGCGCTTCCTCCGCGCCCCGGCGGTGTTGCTCCGGATCGAGGAGGGCTGACGCGGTGCTGCTGGGAAACGATGCGCCCCTCGGCGTCTTCGACTCCGGCCTCGGCGGGCTCACCGTCGTCCGCGCGCTTCGCGAAGCGTGCCCGCGCGAGAGCATCGTGTACCTCGGCGACACCGCGCGCGTTCCGTACGGCACCCGCTCGGCGGAGACGGTCGTCCGCTATGCCATCGGCTGCGCGAGGGTCCTCGTTCGCCAAGGCGTCAAAGCGCTCGTCGTCGCATGCAATACGGTGAGCGCCGTCGCGATCGACGCGCTCCGCGTCGAGTTCGATTTGCCGGTCCTCGGTGTCATCGTTCCCGGCGCACGCGCCGCCGTTCGCGCGGCGGGTGCCGGGCCCATCGGCGTTTTGGGAACGCGAGGGACGATTTCGTCGGGCGCATATCCGCGCGCCATCGCCGCCATTTCGACGCGGGCCGAGGTCATCGGCCAGCCTGCACCGCTGCTCGTTCCCCTGGTGGAAGAGGGCTGGCTCGACGGTGAGGTGCCGGAGCTCGTCGTTCGCCGGTATCTCGAGCCTCTGGCTGAGAAACGCGTCCGCTCGATCGTGCTTGGCTGCACGCATTTCCCGCTGCTCAAAAGCGTCATTGCGAAGGTGTCGCAGTCACTCTCCAGCGATCCCGTCGCCATCGTCGACAGCGCCGAGGCGACGGCGGAGGATGTCGTCTCCTTTCTCGCGGAGCGCGACCTCGCAGCGCAACGCGTTCCGCGAGACACGTCCCTCGAGCTTTTGGTCACCGATTTACCGAAGAGCTTCGCCGAGGTCGCCGCCCGCTTCCTCGGCCACGAAATCGAGAATGTGAAAGCGATCGATCTATGACGACCGCGCTCGCCAGCGAATCGACGACCGAATCGACCACGCGTGCGGTGCCGTCGTCACGCGTCGGCTGGGCGCTCGCGGTCGGTGCGACGCTGACGATGAGCGTCAGCTATTTCGATCGACACACCATGGCGGCGATCGGCCCGAGCGTGAGGGCCGGTCTCGATATCAGTCATCATCAATATGGCCGCCTGGTCAGCGCATTCTCCATTGCGTACCTCATTGGGTCGCCCCTCGCCGGGACGCTGATCGACCGCCTCGGTGTTCGGCGCGTCCTCGTCGCGGCGGTCGTCGTCTGGACTGCGGTTGCCGCCGTCCATTCGCTCGCGGCCTCGTTTTGGATGTTGCTCGTCATGCGAATTGCGCTCGGCATTGCCGAGTCGCCGACGTTCCCGGGAGCTGCCGCCACCATTACGCGAGCCCTCCCACTCACCTCCAGGGCGCGTGGGTTCGGGCTTCTGTTCACCGGGAGCTCGATCGGTGCGCTCGTCGCGAGCATTGCGGCGACGAAGCTCGACGCTCGTTATGGTTGGCGGATCGCGTTCCTCGTCACGGCCGTCGCCGGCCTCGCTTGGATCCCGATGTGGCTGTTCGTGACGCGAAGCCGTGAAGCCCGTACCGCGCTGGATCCCAGCCCGGCGACGGCGACAGCGGTCGTTCAGCCCCGCGCCTCCATCCTGGAGACGCTCGCGCGGCCCGCCGTCCTACGCGCGGTCATCGTGGTGCTCGCCACGGCTCCGCTTGCGAGCTTCATCCTGAATTGGAGCTCCAACTACCTATTCGACGTCGAGGGCGTCGGGATGGATCGCATGGGTCGCTATCTGTGGGTCGCCCCGGTCCTCTACGACATCGGGTCGGTCGGCGTTGGCCATCTAGCCAGCGTGCGTGCGAAGCGGACGGGCTCGAGACCCATCGCGTTGTTCGTCCTGTGCGGTGTCGCCGCCTCGGTCCTGCCCCTTTGTCTTTTCGTCCACGGCCCTTGGCCGATGATGATCTTCGCCGGGGTCACGCTCGCTGGGATTGCCGGGTTGTTCGCGCTCTTTACGGCCGACATGCTGCAGCGCGTCCCGACGAACGCGGCGAGCACCGCCGGCGGGATCACGGCAGCGGCCCAATCACTCGCGTACGTGGTCTCGAACGAGCTCGTGGGTCGGTCGGTGGACCGGACCCACAGCTATGTAGGGAGCATCTTCGCGCTCTCCGTGATCGTCCTGCCCGGGGTCGTGGCCTGGGTGTTGTGGCGGTTGCCGTCGACGGGCCTGTCGACGCGAAGCACGTAAAACACCTTTGCGCGCGGCGGCCTCCTGATAACGTGGGCGTCGCAATGGAGCGCGTCACCGGGATCGGAGGCATCTTCTTCAAGGCGTCGGATCCGAAGGCGCTCGCCGCCTGGTACGAACGGCACCTCGGCGTCCCCGTCGAAACGTGGGGTGGCGCTTCGTTCAAGTTCCGCGAGATGGAGGACCCGGAGCGCGAGAGCTACCTCGTGTGGACTCCATTCAAGAACGATACGAAATACTTCGATCCTTCACGGTCGCCGTTCATGGTGAACTTCCGCGTGAAAAACCTCGACGCAATGCTGTCGCAACTTCGCACGGCAGGTGTCGAGGTCGACACGCGCGTCGAAGAGTCGGAGTTCGGTCGCTTCGGCTGGTGCATGGATCCCGAGGGCAATCGTCTCGAGCTCTGGGAGCCGCCCGCTCGTCGCTGATCTCGCGTAGACTCGTCGTCATGGGCGACGACGATCGAGCTTCCATCCTCGCCCGGCGCGCGCGCTTCATCGCGACCGCCCTCGCAGGCCTCGCGATCGCACCAGCCGGGATTCAAGGCTGCGGTGACGACGTCGTCGACGACGGACAGGGCGGCGTCCCACAGCCGTGCCTCGATATGCCCCCACCCGGCGGCGGTGGTCAGGGCGGTGTGGGAGGCCAAGGCGGCGCCCAGCCCTGCTTGATTGCGCCGCTCGGCGGCTCCGACCCCGGCACGGGTGGCACCGGCGGGGCTCCCTAGAAGAGAACCGCAAAGACACAAAGGGCAGAAAAAGCGCGCAAAGAGGATTTGAGAACAATCCTTTGCGTCCTTCTTCTTCCCTTTGCGACTTTGCGGTTCGCCTTTTCTCGGGCGCGTACTAACCCCGCGCCGCGTCCAGGATCGTTCGCGTCGCCTCGTGGCGCGGATTGTCGAACACCTCGTCCGGCGAGCCGCATTCGATTTGCTCGCCGTCTGCGAGAACGTGCACCCTCGCGGCGGCTTTGCGCGCGAAGGAAAGCGCGTGTGTCGCCACGATCATCGTTTGTCCGTCTCTCGCCAGCTCGAGCAGCACGGCGAGGACGTCGAGCGCATGTCGTGGATCGAGCGCGCTGGTCGGCTCGTCGAGGAGCAGCGCTTTGGGGCGCATCATCATGGCCCTCGCAATGGCGACCCGTTGCTGCTGCCCGCCCGAGAGCGTGTGCGGCATGCTCTTTTCGCGCCCTGAAAGACCCATTCGCTCGAGCAGCGCGCGACCGCGCGTCTCCGCCTCGTCGCGGCGCTCACCGAGGACCGCCCTCGGCGCGAGGGTGAGATTGTCGAGCACGTGCATATGGGGAAAAAGGTGGAACCCCTGAAAGACCATTCCGACGCTACGCCGCAATCGAGCGAGCTCGTCGTGCCCGGCCGCGCGCCCCGGGCGCAACGTCGTTCCAAATGCATCGATGACCCCGTCGTCGAACGACTCGAGTCCATTGATGCAGCGAAGCAGCGTCGTCTTTCCCGAGCCGCTCGAGCCGATGACCGCCGCGACACTTCCCGGGGCGACCTCCAAATCGATGCCGCGGAGCGCATCTTTGCCTGCCCGAGACTTTCGCAATGAACGGACGGCAATCACGATTGCGCCCTCTTCGGGTCCAGACGCGCCTCGAGCCGTCGAGACGCGATAGAAAGGGGGAGGCTCATTGCGAGGTACAGGATGGCCGTCAAAATCATCAGCTCGATCGTCGCTTGGGTGCTCATCGATAGCACCGAATAGCGTTTCGTCAGCTCGACGATGGTGATGACCGAGCAGACGCTCGTGTCTTTGAACAGCGCGACGAAGTCGTTCACCACGGGAGGAATGACGACGCGCGTGGCCTGCGGGAGGACGACGAAACGCAGCGCCTGCCAGCGCGACAGCCCGAGCGAAAGCGCAGCTTCGACCTGACCCTCCGGCACGGCCGAGAGCCCCGCTCGATAGATCTCTGATTCGTAGGCGGAATAGTTGATTGCCAGGCCCAGGACGGCCGTGAGCATCGCCGACGGCCGAAGCCCCACCTCGGGCAAGAAGAAGAAAATGAAATACAGCTGCAGCATCAGCGGTGTCCCGCGGAGAAGCTCGACGTACGCGGCGAGGATCGGCTTCAGCCAGCGAGGGCCGTACATGCGTCCGAGCGCGACGAGGAGCCCGAGGAAAATGGCGAGCGGGAACGACAGGACGCTGAGAAGAACCGTCATGCCGGCCGATTGAAGGAGCACGCCGCCATATTCGGTCAGGATCGCGAGGCCGCGTTTTCGCGGCGCCGCTCGAATGGGCGGGGGCTCTTCGGCGTGCGGGGCATCGGGAGCGGACCGCGATTTCACACCGAGGAGGCCGTCGAGCGCCTTCTGCTGGTCGTTCCAGAGGCCGTACTTGCGATAAAGGGTCTCGAGCTCGCCGCGCTCGTGCAAATGCGCGAGCGCCTCGTCGATCGCCGCAATCAGCCGCGTCTCGCCCTTGCGCCCGTAAAGAACGTAATGGCCCTCCGCCATTGGAGCGCCCACCGCCTGGAGGGCCGGAAAGCGCGGCGAATAGAAGGCGACGATCGGCGTATCTTGAAGCGTCGCGTCGAGCTTTTTCGTCTCGACCTCGCGCATGCAATCGGTGTTGCCCTCGTAACGGACCACCTCGACGGCGTCGCCGAGCTCGTTCGTCGAGAGGGTGTCGGCCGCCGATCCGACGAGGACGCCAATCTTGCGCTTCGGGTCCTTCTTCTTCGCGAGCGAAGCCCAATCGAGGCTGTCGCCGTCACGGACGAGCAATTGGAGCCCATATACGTAATAAGGCTTCGACGCCTCCATGACCGCGGCTCGCTCGGCCGAGAGCTCGTAGCCGTTCATGACGACGTCGATCTCGCGGGTTCGCAGGAGGTCGGGCAGCTTGTCCCAATTGCCCTGAAAGAATTGCGCGCGGACGCCGAGCTCGCGAGCGATGGCCGACGCGAGCTCCACCTCGAAGCCGGTGACGACGTTCGGGTCGTCGTCACGCGGGTAGACGTAGGGGCCGCCGCCTTCTTGGTCGGCGCCCCAGATCAGCGTGCCGCGGGCTCTGATCGCGTCGAGATCGTCTGCCCGGGCGGAACGCGCGACCCACGAGAGCGAGAGGAACACGAACCACGCGACGACGAGGCGCACCACGGCGCGCATCGTACGCGCGATCAGCGGGCCCAGATCGCCTGCTCGGAGAAGCCGAGCTCCGCAAAATCCGCCGCGCGAAGCTCCGCGTCTCCTTCGCAAAAGAACTCGTCGAGCGGCGGGGGGGCAACCGACGTCCCTGCGAGCATCGCGTGAGCTTGCCCGCGATGATGAATTTGATGTTGGAACAGATGTCCCAGCACGCGCGTCGCGTTTTCGGTGACGACGCCGGTACGACGCAGAATGTGGATCGGCGTATCGAGGCGCTCGTCTTTGAGCACCAAGCAAAGCTCGAGGAGGCGCCGATCGACCGCACGCTGGGCTTCGGCGAGCGAGCGGCAGTCCTCGAAAGGCTCCTCCGGGTCGAAGTAGCTGCGCGCCTCTTGGTTCACCGGCTCGCCGCGGAAGCTCCGCTCCAACGCGTCGAGGTAGTACCAGTCGACCGTCACGATATGGTTCAGCGTCGCCTTGAACGACGGGAAGAAGCTCGTGCGGGGCGCGACGAAATCGGTCTGCGAGAGCTGCCCTACCGCCTTCAGCAGCCGATGGTTCGACCAGGCGTTGTTGTAGGCCATCGTCGAGAAGTGGTGGGCGAGTCGGTCCATGGGCCCATCTCTTACTGCGAACCTCCGCCGACCTGAACCGTTTCGGTCGCGCGACCGGTCCGGTCGAGCGATAGGGGACTAGGGGCGGTCCCGAGTTTCGGCTCGGCGTTCTGCCCGGCCCGCGCCGACGCGCGCAGGTGAAGGCCGGGCAGAACGCTGAAGTCTGGACAGCCCCTTCATTCTCATTCGGCCGTCCTTCGGGCGGACTCAGTCGATACCCGAGTTGCGTCCACAAGACGACCGTCCCCCATATCGAGCGCGCTCGATAAGGCGGGTGGTCGCCGTCACGTTCGGGGTCGGGCGGCGACAGCGGATCCGGCCGTGTGGGCCGTCGAGGCGAGCTCGAAGCGGCGTCGGTTTCTCGACGCTATGGCGAGCATTCGACGATTCGCCGAATAGCGTTACCCCCCCCGCTTGGGGGATTTACCCAAAGCGTCGCCCGAACGACCATTGTCCGCCACCAAACTTCGATTCGCGCAGGGGATTGCGTTGAATCGTCCTCGACGTTGCGAACAATGGCCCCAACATCGCCGGGACACTCCCTTCGTCGAGCTGCAGCGCTCCTTGCTCCTTAAATGATCATGCGACGAATTCATGATATACGCGAAGCGCGCCTTTCGGTCTTCGACATCGGATTGCTTTTCGACGCCTCACGCAGCGTCCGGGAGACGGGCGGCGACGCATCGGCCTGGCGCCGGCGCCTAGCCGTATTGCTCAATGAGCTCTGCTTCGCTCCCAAGGTCGCCGTCATGGAGCTGACGTGCACGACCCACGAGGGGACGAGGGCCTGCCTCGAGCGCGTCGCGCCGGTTCAGATCGTCGACTTCGGTGTCGAGGCGGAACGCCAGGGCGCATTCTATGACCGGCTCGTCTGGGGTGGCCTGACGGATCCCTCGCTGTCGCGTGTGCACGAGCTTTGGGGCTCGTCGTTCACCGTGCTTCGCCGAGATCTGGTCGCGCGCAGCCATTGGCAACAATCGGCGCTCTACAACGGCGCGTTCCTGGACCACGGTTGCGGGGACTTCCTGCTTTCGGTGTCGATGCTCCACGACCATCGGCTCGCGTCGGTCATCGTGTTGTGGCGTTCGCGCGATCAGGCGGCGTTCAAGCCGCGGGAGCGTTCGCTCGTCGCGCTCTTGCACCACCAAATCAAGAAGGATGTGACCTGGGCCGAGGCCGCGCCGCCTCCTGCGCTCTCGCCACGCCTGCGCGCGATCCTCGCCCGCCTGGACAGCGGCGCGAGCGAAAAAGAGGTCGCCGTCGATCTCGGCATCTCGACGCATACCGTGCACGGCTACGTAAAAGAGCTTCGCCGTCGTTATGGTGCCCACAGCCGAGCCCAGCTGATCGCGCTCGCGAGGCAACGATCGCCGGCATTGAAGCTCGCGACCGACGTCCCGTTGCAGCCGAACAACCACGCCGCCTCGCGCCTCGTGCCGATCGCCGAGCGGGCTCGCTGAAGCTCGGCCTTTTCGAGTCTCAGCTTTTGCCGAACGCGGCGGTTTGCAGGATCTTCAGCGCTTTGGTGAGGAGCGTTCCCTCGCAGCGCGAGATGTTCACGCGCATCCAGGCGTCGCTCCGATCGGCCGCCGGCGCCCCGCTTCGGAAGAAGCAACCCGGGGAAACGAGCAGGTTCTCTTTGCGACCTGCGTGGTAGAGCGCCATTGCGTCGATCCGGTCGGCGAGCTCGAAGCGCCAAAACAGGCCGCCCGTATAAGATCCTGCGAACCGTCCGAGCTGCGCGAACGATTCGCTCTGCAGCTTCGCGACGCGCGCTCGGCGGGTCAGCTCTTCGCGCATCTCCGCGAGGTGGCGCTGATAGCCGCGTCGATCGACGAACTCCGCGACGAGGTTTTGGGTATACGCATCGCCGGATAGGCTGAATAGGAACTTGCGTCGCCGCAGCCCCTCGAGGAGCGCATCCGGCGCGAGCACGAACCCGATGCGGAGCGCCGGACCGAGCGTCTTGGAGAAAGAGCTCAAATAGAGCGTCCGCTGCGGTAGGAGCGAGTGAATGGTGGGCGGCTCTTCCTCTTCCGTCCAAAGCCCTTTGTAGACGTCGTCTTCGATGATCCAGAACTTCTTTTCGTCGGCCAGCTTCGCGAGCTCGAAGCGCTGCGCGAGAGAGAGCGTCGAGCCGACCGGGTTTTGATGGTTCGGATTGATCATCACGGCGGCCAGCCTCCGCTTTCGGAGCTCGCCGCGCAGATGATCGAAATCGATCCCCGACAGCGTTCGCCGAATGGGGACCGTCTCCAGATTCAGCCCTTCGAGGATCGGCGCCAGCATGAAGTACCCCGGCGATTCGATCGCAATGCGCCGGCTGCCCGTCTCGGCGGCGGCCGCCGCAAAGGTCAGGTTGAGCCCTTCGACCGCGCCGTGGGTGATGATCACGCGTGACGCCGTTTCGTCCGGGCCGCCATAACGTGCGGCGATCGCCTCGCGCAAATGAGGCTCGCCCATCGGATCCGCATAACGCAGGGAGCTACGAGGGTCGCGCGGCGGCGCCGACTTGAGCATTGCGCTCCATTCGGGCGTCGCCAGCAGGCTCTCGGCGGCGGTGCCGCTGCCCAGCGGCAAGAAGTCGTCGCCGCTGGTGACGAGGATCGACGCCATTCCGTGCGCGACGCGGTCGATCTCGAGATCCATCAACTGGGTCGGGCGCGCCCGCTCTCGCCGTCGCGCCGCGCGCACGAAGAAGCCTTGTCGCTCGCGTGCCTCGAGGACGCCCTCGCCGCAGAGCTCGTCGAGCGCGGCGATGACGGTGTTCTTCCCGACGTCGAGCTTCCGCGCGAGCTCGATCAGCGAGGGGACGCGGCTGCCGCGGGGGAGCGTGCCGCTCGTGACGAGATCCATCACGTGCTGCTTCACCTCCCGCCGCTTGCGGGCATGCGCTTCGTTGGCGTTCGACCCTGTACCCATGAGGTCGGCGGCTCTCATGCGCCGACATCATAGTGAGCCTTTTCACCGGCGCACGTCTGTACCCATGGATGCCAAGACCCTGTACCCATCGCTCGGGTCGCTGTTCCGGGTCTGTAGCCTTTCGAGCGGCCCCGCGAGCGCTACCGTCGGCGAATGCCACTTCAGCGACGTGCTTGGCTCGTCCCGCTGTGCTTGTTCATCCTCTACACGGTGTGGGGGTCGACCTACCTCGCCCAGCGCATCGCGCTGGCGTCGTTCGCGCCGCTCTCCATGGCCGGCGTTCGGTTCGTCATCTCCGGCGCGCTCCTCTATGGATTCATGCGTCTGCGCGGCGCGGCCGCACCGACCCGGGCCGAGTGGCGCAACGTGGTCGTGTCCGGTGTGCCGCTGATCGTTACCGGCATGGGAGCCGCCGCGGTCGGAATGCAGCGGGTGCCGTCCGGATTGACCGCGCTGCTCTTCGGGTCGGTTCCGCTATGGGCCTCCTTCATCGATTGGCTATGGGGCGGTCGATTGCGAAAGTTCGAGGTCGCCGGCCTCGTCGTGGGCCTCGCCGGCGTGACGCTCGTTTCGGTGGAGGGCGGTCTGGACGGCGACCCGCTCGGTGCATTGACCGTCCTCGGGGCTGCGGCGAGCTACGCGCTCGGATGTGTATCGACGCGGCGCCTCGCCATTCCGAAAGGAGCCATGGGACCCGCCGCGCAGATGTTGGCGGGCGGTGTGTTGCTGCTAATTGCGAGCGTCGCGACCGGTGAGCGCATGCCGACACCCACCGGCCCCACGATTCTCGCCCTCGTCCATTTGATCGTGCTCGGTTCGCTCGCTGCCTATACGGCGCTCGGATACCTGCTCAAGAATGCGCGCCCCGCACTCGCGACGAGCTATGCATTCGTCAATCCAATCGTCGCGCTCGGCCTCGGGGCTTGGCTCGCCGGCGAGCAATTCGGTGTCGCCGACATCGCGGGCCTCGGTCTCGTCCTCTTGGCCGTGGCGCTGGTCGCCGCTGGGGCACGCGATGCAAAGAAGCGCGCCGTCGATGTTGAGCCGGGAGGCGTTGGGAACGACGCAGTCGTCAGCGTCGCGCCGGCGCAGGTTTCGAGGGGATGAGAAGGGCGGGCGCTCGGGTGCGGCGCAAGGCCCAGTGCGCGGGCGCGTGCGGCGGCGGGCGCGCGGGGCGCAGGCGCTGCGGAATCCCGCACGACAGGCGGGGACATAATATGTGGCGGCCATTCGTGCGGCCCGCCCCCGCCGCTGCCCCGGATTGCGGCCCGCCGACGGCGGAGTGCGCCGCAATCCGCCGCTCCAATTCATCACCCGAGATCCAGCGACTTCACGGCCCTGTCGATTCGCTTCTTGGTGTCGCCGTCGAAGAAGTTCTTGTCCCCCGCGGCCTCGACGACGACGACTTTGCCGTCGGTCACGAAGACGGTCACCCAATATTCGTGGGGCCGGCCACCGCGGCTCGCCTCGTAGCGCAGGCGCCGTCCAACCTCGCCGCGGTCCGTCATGAACTTCTCCGGCTTCTCTTCGACGGCGGCATATCCCGATTTGCGTAGTCGGTAGTCGAGCGCCGCCGTCCAGAACTCGAGGTTGCCGTTCATCTCGTTGTCTTCGGACCGGACGGCGATGACGACGCCGGAGGCGCTCGTCGCCCGATAGTCGTAGGTGTCGCCGGCTTCGAGCTCGGCGAAACCCTCGGGCGCCTCGAGAGGAGGCGCGTGCGTGCAGGCGGCCAGGAGGAAAAGAGGCGCGGCGAGGAGGAGGCGAAGGCGTTTCATGGGCGTGGCTCGATTCATTGGTTGGCGGGGGGCATGGTGAGGAGATGGTCGACGCCGAGCGACGCGAACCACGCGACCGGCAGGTCGAGCGCGCGGGGCGGGGGAGGCGGCGGAGGCGGGGGAGGCGGCGGCTCCTCTTTCGCGACGACCGGTGCGGCGGGCTTCGGCCGCTCGGTCATGCGCACGGTGAGCACGCTGAATGCCGTGTGCTCCTTCAAGAAGCGCAGCCGGCCGACGATCGTGTCCATTTCGACGGCGACGCGCTCGAGCTCTCGCTCGACGGTGAGCATGTCCGCAATGGAGCCGGCTTTTGCGAGGAACTCTTCGAGGCGCTTGCGGGTCGCCTTCAGGTTCTCGAGGCGCACCTCGAGATCGTGGTACTCGGCGGTGACGTCGTCGGCTGCGACGTTCGAGCTCGTGACGTCCGCGATCTTCGCGACCTTCTGCATGACCTCGCGGAAGTTCGCCGAGGGGACTTTGATTTTGACCGAGTCGTTGGCGCGCCCGGCGAGGTGTCCGCCGAGCGATTCCGCCGCGTCGATCACCTTGTCGATCGTGGCGGCCTGGGTGCCGTGCTCGATGCTGAGCTGCATGTCGCCCGTGTAGACGATGAGCGATTGCGTCGCGGGCTTCTGCGGCTGGGCGTTTTTCGCGTTTTGCGCGCTGGTGGGAGCGCTCGATGCCTTGGGAGCGTCGCCCTTCGGCGCACCCGGCATGGGGGCGGGTGAGGGCGCGACGGGCGCGTCTCCCGCGGCAACGGGAGCGCCGCCGGGGGCAGCAGGCATAGGCGCAGCGCCCGGAGCTGCCGCCATATCCCCGGGCATCGGGGGTGGACCCATCGGGGCTTCGGCGGCGACGTTCGGTGCGCCGCCGCACCCGCTGCCGATGGCGAGGACGAGCGCGAGGGCGGAGGCTCGACGAAGGAACGGAGCAACGAGACGAGATCGACAAGACACGAGGACCTCCACGCGGATGGCGGGTGGGCTCCTCGAAGAAGAGCGCTTCGCGCGGGCCCGCGGCGCGGGCTGCCATGCTCGAAGCGCTCCTGAAACGTCGACGGGATCCAGCGTGGACCCCGTCGTTCGTACCATCTCGGAGCGACGCCCTCAGAACGTGAAGGTTCGCCCCGGCCTTACAGTCAGAGTCCGGCGATCGTTGCGAAGTCCTCCTTCAAGGCTTCGAGCGTCGTATTCGCTCTTTGTTCCGCGTCGGCGAGCGGCTCACCCTCGCGCATCGGCTCGCACACATCGAAGTAGATCTTGATCTTCGGCTCCGTCCCGCTCGGGCGCGCAATGATGCGGCTGCCGCCGGTGAGCGCGTACATGAGGACGTCGCTCGGCGGCAGGGTGAGCTTCGAGACCGCGCCCGCCTTGTCGACCTTCGTTCCGGCGGCGACGTCGCTCGTCGCCTCCACCGCGAGCGGCCCGACCCGGTCGAGTTTCGTCGCGCGGAGCTTCGTCATCACGCCTCGAATGCGCGCGAGGCCGTCTTGTCCTTTCATCGTGACGGACAGCTGCCCGCTCGCGAAATAGCCGAACCTTCGCGCGATCTTCTCGAGCTCGTCGAACATCGATTGGCCCTCGGCGCGCCGCGCGGCCCACAGCTCCGCGAAGAGCAGCGCCGCGCTGATGCCGTCTTTGTCGCGCACCAGCGGCCCGACCGTGTAACCGAGCGCCTCCTCGTAGCCGAAGACGAAGCTCTTGTTCTCGCTCGCCTCGAGCTCCATTGCGCGGTTCGCGATCCATTTGAAGCCCGTGAGCGTCTCTTCGTAGGCGACCCCGAGGGCCGCCGCGATCGTCCCGAGCTGCGGTGACGACACGCAAGATGCGAGGACGAGCCGGTTCGGCGATTGCGGTCCTTCGGTGAGCAGGTAATGGCCGAGCAGCACGCCGACCTGATTGCCGGTCAGCTGGACGAAGCCTTTGCCCGGCACCCGAATGGCCGCAGCGAGCCGATCGACGTCGGGATCGTTCGCAATGATGACGTCCGCGCCGACCTTGTCCGCGAGCTCGAGCGAGAGATCGAGCGCGCCCTTCTCCTCCGGGTTCGGGAAGGCGACCGTCGGAAACTCTCCGTCGGGTTCGGCCTGCGCGGGCACGCTGGACACCTTCGTGAAGCCGGCGCGGCCGAGCGTCTCGCGAACGAGCCGATCGCCGACACCATGCAATGGCGTGTACACGATGGGCGCGCCTCGATCGCCGTCGCGCCGCACCGACAGCGCCTGAACCGCCGCGAGGTAGCTCTCCTCGAGGTCGGGCGGGAAGTCCTTCACCAGGCCGGAGCTTCGAGCCGCGTCGAACGCGGCGAGCGGAACGTCCTTGGCCGCGGGAGCCTCCGCAATCGCGGCGGCGATGCCCTTGTCGTGCGGCGGAATGATCTGCGCTCCGTTGCCCCAATAGACTTTGTAGCCGTTGTATTCGGGCGGGTTGTGGCTGGCGGTCACCATGATCCCTGCGGCCGCCTTCAGCCTCGACACCGCGTAGGACGCGACCGGCGTTGGGCAGACGATCGGCGAAAGCCAGGATTGGATGCCCTGGGCCGCGAGCACGCGCGCGGCGGCCTCCGCGAACTCCCGGCTCATCCGCCGGCCCTCGTAGCCGATGACGACGCCGCGCTCTTTCACCCGCGCCTCCGGGTGCCGGAGCAGGTACGTCCCGAGGCCCCAGGTCGTCCGAAGCACGACCGCGATGTTCATGCGGTTCTCACCGCCACCCAGGACCCCGCGAAGGCCCGCGGTGCCGAACTCCAGGGGGCCCGCGAACCGATCCGCGAGCTCGCGGGCGGCCGCCTCGTCGCCGCTCTTCGCCTTGTCGAGGAGGGCGGTCAGCTCGGCTCGGGTCTTTTCATCGGGGTCGCTGGTGATCCACTGCTCTGCAAGAAGGCTCGGGTCTTTCGTCACGGGCCGAGCCTACCCCAAACCGTCACCGCCGGTGTCGGTCGTCGTTTTTCGGCCAGGGACAACAAGGACAGCGTCATTGCGCAAGATGCGGGGGCGCTGCGCAACATGCGCAAGCGGGGCCGCCGGAACGGCTGGGGAAAGGGCGACTCGGTCGCGGCGCGACGCTTGCTAACAGGCATAGCGCATGACCACCCTGAGCCTGGCGAGGCCGCAAAACCTGGAGCTTCGGGTCGATTCGACCGACGCGTTCGATGTCCGGGAGTTCGTGGTGGACGAGGGGGTCAACTCCCTCTTCTCGATCGAGCTCGTGGTTCGCTGCGCGAACCCGGCCGTCGATTTGGAGAGCACCATTGGATCGCAGGCCACGTTCCGCGTCGGCCTCGACCCGCTCGCGATGCCCGATACGCCTTCGCCCAGCTGGGATGGAGTCATCGCCGACTTCGAACAGGTCACGTCCGAGGACACCGGCCTCTCCACGTATCGAATCCAGATCGTGCCGACGTTGTGGCTTTTGACCCAACGCACCAACTGCCGCGTGTTCCAGCAGAGGACCGACCTCCAGGTCGTCCTCGCGATGTTCGAGGAGTGGGGCCTCGCGCACGAATCGATGTGCACCGAGAGCTACAAGCCGAAGAAGTATCGCGTCCAATATCAGGAGACGGATTTTGCCTTCGTGAGCCGCCTCTTGGAGGACTCCGGGATCAGCTTCGTGCTCGAGCAGCGCGAGAGCGGCACGACCGTCGTGTTGCGCGACGCGCCCGAGACCGTTTCGCCCCGCGCGATGCCCCTCGAGCACGTCAACGAGACCACCGCCGGCCCGCAACTCTATGCCACGGGGCTACGAGCGGAGCGCGGCGTGCGCTCGGGCCGAACGACGTTTGCGGACCACGATCCGCGCCTTCCCAATCAGCCGCTCTTGGCCCAGGCAAAGACGAGCAGCCACGCCCTCGAGGCGCGCCTCGAGTCGTTCGTCTACCAACCGGGCGCCTTCAAGTTCGGCAATGCCGGCCCGAAGGACACCCCCACCGCGGACGACCGCGGCCGCGTTCGAACGGACCCGGACGAGGGCCGCTTGATCGCCGAACGCGACGCGGCCGTGCGCGTTGCCCGCTCGCAGCGCTTCTCGTTCCAGTCGAATTGCCTGGAGCTGCGCGCGGGTACCGTCCTGTCGCTCGGGAATCACGCCATTACCGAGAAGTTCAAAAAGCTCCTCCTGACGAAGGTGAAGATCTCCGGCACGTCCGAGTCGGAGGTTCGTGTTTCGGCCGAGGCGGTGAGCGGCGACGTCGCCCACAAGCCGGAGCGGAAAACGCCGCGCCCGACGATTCACGGCGTCGAGTGCGCGACGGTCGTCGGGCCCCAGGGCGAAACGATCCATTGCGACGAGTTCGGTCGTGTGCGCGTCCAATTCCACTGGGATCGCTATGGCAAGATGGACGAGCTCTCGTCCTGTTGGATCTCGGTGAATCAACCGTGGGGTGGCGAGGGATTCGGCATGATCAACCTGCCGCGCATCGGGCAGGAGGTCCTCGTCAGCTTCCTCGGCGGCAACCCCGAAGAGCCGGTGATCGTCGGCCGCATCTTCACCAATCTGGAGCGGCCGCCGTTCACCTTGCCCGCGGCGAAAAACGAGAGCGGCTTCCGCAGCAAGAGCGTCCCCGAGACCGGCGGCTACAACCTCCTTCGATATGTCGATACCGCCGGCAGCGAGCTCGTGGAGGGCCGCGCCGAGAAGGACATGTATACCCGGGTCAACAACGACAAAGAGCTCTCCGTCGGGCACGACCGTAAAATGTCGATCGAAAACGACGACGAGGAGAAGGTCGCCGGCAACCAGCGGGAGTGGGTGGGCAAAGACAAACACGCCAGCGTCGCCGACAATTACACATCGATTGTCGGCAAGGATCGCACGCTGAAGACGGTAGAGGGCATGACCTCCAAGGCCAAGGCCCACTTCATCGTCGCCGACGACTCGATCGAAATCACGGTGGGCAACTCGTTCATCTACATGGACAAGGACCACATTCACGTCAGCGCGCCCCTGATCAAAAAGAAAGAGGACAATCCGCGCCGGAATCATCGTGATTCGGGCGGCATCTGGGCCACTGGAGCGAACTACTCCGCGGGAGCGAAACTTCCCGTGCCCGATGACGGCGAATGATGCCTATCGTTCCCTTCTTTCAACTGACGAAAGAGAGAGTTGAAAATGGCTGACTGGTGCTTCCCGTTCAAGACGCCGCCCCAGCAATGGTGGAACCAAGGCCGCGCTTTCGGCGCGTACCGCACCAAGACCCGAAAACACGGTGGCTGCGACATCATCAAGCCGGCCTACGAGCAGATCTACGCGGTCGCCGACGGGGTGTTGGTGCACGAGGAGAAGGAGTTCTATTTGGGCACCTTCTATGTCACCTACCAACACGGCCCCTATCTCATTCGCTATGGGGAAACGCAGGGCGGCAGCAGCACCAAGAAAAAGGCAGGAGACACGATCAAGAAGGGCGAACCGCTCGCCAAGGTCGGTCTCATGTACAAGAACGCGAAGAAGAAAATCAGATACGACGCCTCGGGTCCACGCGGACACATGCTGCACTTCGAGATGTACTCGAAGGGCAGCGACCATTCGGGCCTATGGAGCGACTATGGACCGTACAATCGTCGAAAGGACGTCATCGACCCCGGTCCGTTTCTCGACGAGTGGGTCAAGAATCTGCCTTGATCGCGACTCCCAAGCTCATCCCCTGAACGGCGCGGCGCACAGACTTTAGAGGCATTGTCATGACGAATAACCTCCTGTCGAAGATTCCGCAGAACCTGCAGCTGTCGATCGACTCGTCCGACACTTTCGATGTTCGTGAGTTTACCGTGGACGAGGGTGTGCACACCCTGTTCTCGATCGAGCTCTTGGTCCGTTGTGAGAACCCTGCGGTCGACTTCGAGGAGACGGTCGGCGCGCAAGCGAGCTTCAGCATCGGCCTCGATCCGACGGTCTTGCCGGGTACCCCTTCGCCGAGCTGGAACGGCGTCGTCCAGAACATCGAGCAGGTCACGTCCGAGGACAGGGGCCTTTCGACGTATCGTATTCGCCTCGCGCCTGCGCTGTGGCTTCTGACCCAGCGCACGAACTGCCGCGTGTTCCAGCAGATGACCGACCTCGAGGTCGTCCTCGCGATGTTCAAAGAGTGGGGGCTGCCGCACGAGTCGGCGTGTACGGAGAGCTACAAGGCCAAGAAATACCGCGTCCAATATCAAGAGACGGACTTCGCATTCGTCAGCCGCCTCTTGGAGGACTCCGGTATCAGCTTCGTGCTCGAGCAACGCGAAGGCGGCACGACCGTCGTGCTGCGCGACACGCCCGAGGCGGTTCCGGCGAGGGAGACGCCGCTCGCCCACGTCAACGAGGTCACCGCCGGCCCGCACCTCTATGCGACGGGCTTTCGAGCGCAGCGCCGCGTGCGGCAAGGGCGAACCACCTTCGCCGATCACGACCCCCGGCTTCCCAATCAGCCACTTTTGGCGCAAGCGAACACCAGCGACCATCCGCTCGAATCGCGCCTCGAATCATTCGTCTACACGCCGGGCGCTTTCAAGTTCCACAACGACGGCCCGAAGGAGACGCCCACCGCGGACGACCGCGGGCGTGTGCGATTCGATACCGACGAGAGCCGATTGATTGCAAAGCGCGATGCCGCCGTGCGCGTCGCACGCTCCCAGCGCTTCTCGTTCCGCTCCAACTGCCTCGAGCTACGGGCCGGCACCGTTCTGGCGCTTTCGAACCACCCCGTCGCCGAGAAGTTCAAGAAGCTGCTGCTGACGAAGGTAAAGCTCACCGGCACCTCCGAGTCGGAGGTCCATGTCACGGTGGACGCGGTGAGCGGCGAGGTGTCCTTCAAGCCGGAGCGGACGACCCCGCGCCCGAACATCTCCGGCGTCGAGTGCGCGACCATCGTCGGCCCCGAAGGCGAGACCATTCATTGCGACGAGTTCGGCCGCGTGCGCGTCCAGTTTCATTGGGATCGTTATGGCAAGATGGACGAGATGTCCTCCTGCTGGATCCCCGTGAATCAGCCGTGGGCAGGCGAAGGTTTCGGTATGGTCAACCTGCCGCGCATCGGGCAGGAGGTGCTCGTCAGCTTCCTCGGCGGCAACCCCGAAGAGCCGGTGATCGTCGGCCGCATCTTCACGAACCTGCGACGGCCGCCGTTCGTGTTGCCCGCCGCGAAGAACGAGAGCGGGTTCCGCAGCAAGAGCGTCCCCGAGACGGGTGGCTACAACCTTCTTCGCTTCGTCGACACGGCCGGCAGCGAGATGGTCGAGGCGCGCGCGGAAAAGGACCTCTACAGCCGCGTCAACAACGACAAGGAGCTCTCCGTCGGACACGACCGCAAAATGTCGATCGAGAACGACGACGAGGAGAAGGTCGCCGGCAATCAGAAGGAATCGGTCGGCAAGGACAAGCTCGCCCAAGTCGTCGACAACCTCGTATCGATCGTCGGCAAAGAGCGCCTCTTGAAGACGCTCGGGAACATGTTGTCCCACGCGAAGACGCATCGTATCGTGGGGGACGAGTCGACGAACCTCTCCGTGGGCAGTTCGTTCATCTACATGGACAAGGACACCATCGTCATCAAAGCGAAGAAGGTCCTGGTCGACGAGCATTGAGATGAGCGCTGAGACGAGCAACGAGACGCGATGAAGCTTTCCCATTTGGCGCTGCGCGGCGTGGCGGCGCTTCCCGATCTCGAACGTGATTTCATCTCGGCATCGACCGGCCGCCCCCACGATCTAATCGTCATTGCGGGGCCGGCCGCGTCGGGCAAGACGCGCCTCTGCGACCTGATGCTCGCCGTCTTCGAAACGATCGGCTCGTATCACGGCATCGTGCACGCCTCCGACTGGTACGCCGACGCGGCGCGCGGCGCGCGCGCGGAGCTCGGCCTTTGGCTGGACGAAGGCGGCAATGGCGTGGGCGCCGCTCCGACGTCGCGTGCCGTCGTGGATTTCACCGCACGCGGCGTGCACTCCATGGTCGACCGCGCCGCCGGTCGCGTGCTCTCCCGCTACGATCACGACCCCGCGCACGGCAAGCGCGAGTACTTCCCGGAGAATCGCCAGCGGGCCTGGGGCGCTCGCAGCGACGGGCTCGGCGCGCCGGAGCAATCTCTGTTGCGCAGCTCGAAGGACCCGCAGAAGTACAGCTTCGTCCCGCGCTTTTTGGCCGAGCTACGCACCCACGCCGCGCACCGCGATGCGTTCGCGTCCAAGCTCGAGCTGCTCTCCCCGACGGTTCGCTATACGCCCGCCGCGCGCGGCGGAGATCCGACGGCCTGTTTCACGAACAAAACCCGCGCGAGTGTGCTCTACGAAGAGCTCTCGAGCTCCGAGGCAGACGCCGTGTTGATCGCTGCGACCGCGACGATGATTGGCTTGAATCACTCGATCGTCTTTCTCGATCGTCCGGAGCTCTACGTGGCCCCCGATCGTCTCGTCGCGTGGATGCAGTCTCTTTTGCGGCTCGGCGCGAACAACCAATGGATCGTCGCGACCAGCGACGAGGGGCTCGCGTCTGCCGTCGACCGCTCGGCGGTCGTCAACCTCGGCCGCAATGACCCGATGCCCGCCGCCGCACCGCGCGCGTCCTGGATGCCATCATGAAGCTCCTCGGCCTCGAAACGATCGATGTCGCAGGCGTCGCGAGCCGGGTCTACAGCTTCGCCAAAGCGCCGGAAGAAGCGCACGAACGGGTGCTCGTCACCGGCGGCCCCGGCGCCGGGAAAACGCGGCTGCTCGAGACGATCATCGCCGCGCGCGAGGTGCTCGTCACCGGTCAGCGCTCGATGTCGCAAGACTCCTTCATTCAGCCCGAGCACGACACCAGCAAGGTCATCCTGTCGTGGCAGCTCACGGCGGAAGAACAAGCCACCATCGGCGCCCCGCGTCCGGCGGTGACGACCGAGATCATCTTCTGCCGCGAGGAGGACGATCCGGAAGAAGTGCGCATGAGCTTCTTGCTCGAGCGATACGCCCACAACGACGAGACGCCCAAGTTCGAATATTTCTCGGAGCGCCGCAGGCTCGACGTCGGGGGTGGCGAGGCTTCGCTGGACGAAGAAGAACAGCGCTACCTCCGCACCGATCCGAGCCCGCGCAAGTTCTCGTGGCTCCCGATCTTCATCGACCGCTTGCAGGACGAGCCGAGGCAGGCGGCGCGCTTCGCGAGCTCGATAGAACGCTTCTCGCCGAGTTGTTCCTACGACACCAAACGTCACATGTTCACCTCCCGCGGCCGTGTGCTCCGCAGCCTTCATGAGCTCTCGGCGAGCGAGGCCGACGCGGTGATTTTCTCGGCGACGGCTGCGCTCGTCGGGCTGTCGAATTCGATTGTCCTGGTGGATCGTCCCGAGCTCCACGGCATCGATCCGGCCCGGGCGCTCTCGGGCCTCTCCGGCCTCGGTGTGGACAACCAGCTCATCCTGGCGACATCATCCCGAACCTTCGCAGCGGGCTTCGACGGTGCCATCGTCGACCTCGACCGCGACGCCGCTTCCAACCGAGGTCAGGGATGATTCCGTACTACTGCAACGAAGCAATGATGGAGCTGCACAACGTGCGCAGCTTCACCGACCTCACGCGCCAGCTTCTCGAGATCGTCACGGAAGAGGGCGCGGAGCTCGAGCTCGTGATCGAGCGCCTGCGGACGACGCCAACCACCACGTTGGCGGCATCCGTCGAGGCGCGCATCGCCGAGCGAAGGCGTTCCACGCGCGGGTTCGAGCTCGTGTCGATGAACGAGCGCGCGTACCCCGACGTCGTCGGCATCGAAGCGCGGTTTACCTTCGTCGACAAAGAGCGCGGGCCTCGCTTCGTTCACGAGTTTCATTGCGCGCTCGACGCGACCTGGATGGTCTACCAAGGCTCCTGTCGCCTGGCACACGCCGCCGCATGCGACGGGTGGATGCAGCCCACGCTCGAGTCGATCAAGCTGCGGTGAGTGCCGCGGCCCACGATTTCGATATCGACGAATTCCTCGTAAAGCCGCTGTTCGCCCACCTCGCGACGGCGTCGGCCGACGGACCGCGCGAGAGCCCGGTGTGGTTTCTTTGGGAGGGCGGTGAGCTCTGGCTCATCGGCAATCACGAGGATTCCTTTCCCAAGCGCCTGCGTGCCGACCCGCGCTGCGCCGTGGGAATCGTCGACCTCGATCTCGGGAAAGGCACGCTTCGGCACGTCGGCATTCGAGGCGTTGCGTCGATCGAGCCGCTAGATGAAGAGCGGCTATACCGGCTGCTGAAGCGATATCTCGGCGCGGACAAGACGGAGTGGAATGCGGAGTTTCGCTCGGTGGTCATCGACGGTCTCGATTTGATGGTTCGGATCCGGCCGGAATCGATCGTCGCGCGAGACCAGTCGTATTTCTCGAATGTCAGCCCGCGGCGGCTGACGCCGTGACCATCCCAGGCCGCGCCGCCACGCGCGCCGCCGATCGTCAGTTCGGACGCGAGGCCGGCGGCTTCTCGCTGAGACGCTCTAGTAGCCGCTCGAGCTCTACGGGGTAGTTCAAGGTGCCTCGCATCGAGGCCGAAACGCGCGCGACCCGGCGCTCCCTGATGATGCGAGACGTTTCACGCTTCGCGCGCCCGAGCCGTGTGTACGAAATGCGAAGCGAGCGCTCGAGCCGGTCGACCTCGTTCTTTTGCCTCCGCCACGGCGGCCGGAATCTTTCGTTGCCGTCAGCCAGCTTTGCCAAACGTTTTTCGTACTGGATGGCAACCGCAACCTGCCTCTTCGCGTCGCTCATCGAGCTCTCCGCTTCCATCCGGAGCGCGTCGAGCAGATCGGCAATGGGATCCACGTCGGGTGGAAGGCCGCGATACCGCTGGAGCACGCGTTGAACGTGTAGCGCCGCACGTCCGCCGCGAGCTCGATGGCCGTGTGGACATGATCCGAAGTGCGGTGCGTTCAGGCTCGACGGGGTGACCTCGGATCGATAGCGTCGTTCTCTGTCCTCGAGGATCGCGGCCCGGACTTGCTCGTGAGGAAGGCAGGCGTGAAGTGCACTTGGCGATCGCTCACTCGATGGTTCGCGCTCATGCGTCGAGGATTCGAGAATTGGCGGATGCCTATTCGGCATTGGAGGATGCAATTGTCGCGGAGGGGCCGCGTAGCGGGGCAGTACAGGCGGCCCACGACGCGCTCACCTCGAGCGTGTGCCGCTGGATGGAGGCCGACGTGAGGTCGGAGCATGCGGACTTGGCTCTGATCGCGGACGAGGAGCGCGCTCGGCTTCAGCGAGAGATGTCCAAGCTCTTGCCTTATGCGGACCTCTACGCGCGACAAACCGCGATCGAGCCCGATGACGCTGAGCTCCGTCCTAGGCTCGAACGCGCAATTGCCGACTTGCCGGCGCGTCTGCCTCGCTCCGTGCTCGTGAAGATCCGTCGCTGCGTCGCGCGATTTGGTCGCCTCGAGCGGCTGAGGGGCCCCGTCATCATCATCTGCAATGAAGCGAAGCTGTTGAGCCGGATTCTCGATTGGCGACGGATCGAGGAGATTGCACCCGTCGAGCTCGACCCGGACCGAGGGTTCGAATCGATGTTTGGTTGGGCGCTCGATGCTTGTGTCGTGAAGTGTTACGAAAAGGGTCGCGGACGGGATATAGGGCTTGGTTTCGGTATCCGGCAATCAAACCTCGTGCAGGTGCGCAGCCTCGAGCGCTTGCGGCACCAATATCCGTTTGTCCCGCACGGCAGATTTCTCCGCGCCAAGCGGGGCAGTCTGTGCGACGCATTCGAGGGTACGGGACCAATGGGATGGGCGGCGGGGGAGGACCTTTCCGATCTGTCGCGCGCCGTTCGCGACTTCCCAAATCGCAATCCCGCGTTCATGCCGCAGCTGCGCGCCTTTGCCGAGCGTCTCGAACAGGCCGAGCGAGACGGCCATGCAGTGGTCGGATGGTTCGAGGAGGTTCCGAAAGAGGCGGAGGGGCACCGCATATGGCTCGTCGACGGCACCGACGGTGAAGAGGAGTAGTCAATTGGACCGCTCGAGGAGCATGTCGAGGTCGGCGAGGGGACCGAGATGGCGGAGCTTGTCCGGGTTGATGACGGAACGCACGGCTTGCACCCTGCCGTCGGCGACGTCGAGCGCGAACACGCTGATCAATCGGTCCTCGTGATCGACCAACATGGCGCCCGGTTGGCCGTTGATCTCGCGCTGGATGACGTGGCCCCCGTGGGCGCGCAGCTTGGCGCCGAGGCCGGCGAGCAGCTTGGCGACGCGATCGGCTCCGGTGATGGGCTTGGACCATTGAGGCGCCTTTCCTCCGCCGTCTCCGTAGACGACCGCGTCGTTCGCGAGCATTCGCACGAGCGCATCGCTGTCGCCGCCGGAGATCGCGGCGAAAAATCGTCGCGAGAGGTCGTCGCGCTTTTCTGCGCTGATCTCGAATCGCGGCTTGGCGGCTTCGATGTGTTTGCGCGCGCGCAGGGCCACCTGCCGGCAGTTGTCCTCCGTTTTGCCGACGATCTCGGCGATCTCGGCGTAGCTGTAATCGAAGACGTCGTGCAGGAGGAACACTGCGCGCTCGGTGGGGCTCAGGCGCTGAAGGGTCAGAAGAAACGCCATCGACAGCGAATCTGCGCGCTCCACGTTCGCGGCCTGACGACCATCGTCGGTGAGGATCGGGGCGGGAAGCCATTGCCCCACGTACGTCTCGCGGCGAGCTCGCGCCGAGCGAAGATGATCGATGACCAGGCGGGTCACCATTGCCGAGAGGTACGCCTTCAAGGACTCGATGCGACCGCCCTCGTCGAGCGCGCGCTGATAGCGCACGAACGCGTCTTGCACGATGTCCTCGGCCTCGCTCACGCTGCCCAGCATGCGATACGCGATGGAGAAGAGGAGCGGGCGCAATGTCTCGAAGGTCTCCGATTCGGTCATCGTCGTCCTCGGATCAGGCTGCGCGAGCCGGCGGCTGGCTCGACTCCGTAAGACCGAAGCGAAATCCGTCGCGCCACGTTCGCCACCGCGGGCGCCAGTCGGTCGCTGCCCGAAGCTTTTCGCTCGAAGAGCCTCGGCCCTCGGTCATCCAACGCGTGGGGACCTCCCCCGCGAGAAGGCGGCCGACCCATGCCGGGACGTGCATCGGCGGCTTCGCGCCCACCACCTTCGCGAGATACGGCAACCACTCGGCGACGGGCGCCGGCTCTTCATCGGTCACGTTGTAAATACCACGCAGACCTCGCTCCAATGCAATCACCGTCGCGCTGGCCGCGTCGTCCAAGTGGATCCAGGACCACACGCCTCCACCGCCGCCGACGATAGGCATTTTGCGCTTACGGACCATATCGACGAGGGCGTCGGAGGCCCCGGGGCCATAGAAGTTGCCATATCGGAGCGCAACACCCTCGAGCGGAGCGGCGAGGACCGCCTGCTCGAGAAAGCGGATCGCCGCCATGGTCTCGCGCTGTGCCTTGGCGGGACTATCGTCGAACGGATCGACTTCCGTCTTTACCGGCCCTCCGGTCCGGGCGTTGGTCCACCCGGTATAGCTCTGCGCCACGAACTGGCGAACCCCGCTCGCCCGTGCGGCTGCCAAGAGATGCTCGGTGCCCCTTGTCCGCAGCGCGTTGGTCGCTGCGAACCAGCGATCGAAGTGCCTGAGATCGGCCGTGCCGGAGATCGACGTCATCTGATGAACGATGGCGTCGGGCTCTGCGCGCGCGACCGCCTCACCCACGGCCACGGCGTCGAGCCCGTCGACCACGACCGCCTCCGCGCCCAGCGCTCGCAACGGCTCGACCTTCGCCTGGCTGCGGGTCATCGCCGTGACCTGGTGGCCTCGCGCGATGAGTTGCGGCAAGAGCCTCTGTCCGATCGCCCCGGTCGCGCCCGCTACGAAGATTTTCATGGTGCGTCTCCTTTCGATCAAATGTCGTTCCCGGCCCCCAAGACGAAATTGGGGGGGCGGGCGTGACACCCCATGATTCGGTCGGGCGCTCATTTCACCTTTTCGCGACGAA
Organism: Polyangiaceae bacterium; assembly: GCA_013361525.1. Lineage (GTDB taxonomy): Bacteria > Myxococcota_A > Polyangia > Polyangiales > Polyangiaceae > Xiheicaenibacterium. Next base: position 51,141 of record JABFXY010000108.1, read on the forward strand.
TCGCACCGGGAGGCGCGTGGGCCCGTGAACTTGGAACGCCTCGCGCGGCGGCCAGCCGATCGGATCGAGATCGATGGCTGCCATGTGTCGCACGTGCTCCGCAGGCCCGCATAGATGGGAAACGGGTCTCGGCGTACTTGTTCGGTGAAGAAGGTCGTGACCGCTGTACGATCCAGGTTGGTGCAAGGCATGAACGGTTCCCAAATGATCTCGCACGTGGGACCCGGGTTCGGCGTGAGCGCCGACGAGGCGGCGGACCACGCGAGCACGCTCGCGGCAGGCTTTGCCCACCTTCGCCCATTTCTCACGGACGTGTCTGCGATGGTCGGGCACGCACCGTCGGAATTGCGTGCCGGCCTATGCGGTAGTCGCGCGGATCGCGGCACCAGGCGCCTGCCCTGATCGCTGTCGTCAATGTCCTGCCGAGAGGAGATCCGAGGTGGCAAACGATGAGTCGGAGATCCGCAACGTCGTCTATCGGTGGTTCGCAGGATGCTGCGATGAAGAATCGCCGCTCGCGGACACGTTGTCGCACGACGCCGTTCTGTATAGCGCAAGCGGCCCCGTGACAGGTCGGGACGCGATCTTGTCCACGCCGACCGCATCGAGCGTTCGCCCGCGCAAAATCGCGGTCGAGGCACAACAGGCCACCGTCAAGGCCGAGGTCGCATACTGCGCATCACGACTCTCGCTCACCTACCCGACAACGGGCGGGGGCGTCGCAACGTACGATGGTCAGTGTTTCATGGTCCTCGAACGCGGCGAGGACGCATCCTGGAGGATCGCCCGGATTGCACTGATGGTTGCGCGCACGATTGGGAGCACGATCAGGGGCTCGACCCTGAGCGGCGCACCTGCTGCGGATTGGGACGACCATCCCTGAACGGCGCGATATTGTCTGGAAGCGTGCGCGGGGGCCAAGGCGAAGCGTCGCTCACTTCACCCCGACGTTGGCGTCCAGGCCCGGAGGGAACTGAGCACCGATACACGCGCTCTGGTTCAACGGGTCGACGCTGCCGTAGACGTATCCGGCGGCGCCGCCGACCGTGACCGAGTGATCGTGCTTCTTGGCGCCCTTGATCTTGACGCAGATACCGGCATTGACGCCGAAGCCCTTGCCGGTGCCTTTGCTCGCGCCGCCCCACTCCGTGCCGGCCCGGGTGCCGTCGGTCTGGACGCTGGTCCCCCACCCACCGGCCGAAATACCTGCTTCTGCGCCGTCGAACTCGATGAAGTTCCGATTGCAGGCGATGGCGCCGAGGACGCCGTCCTGACACATGAGCTCCCTCTGGAGAGCTCTGTTCGACGCCGCGATTTCCGACCGGCTGCGATTATCGGACCTCACCTCCGCCGTGTAGAGCCGGCCGAGGGTTCCGTTGGGCCGAACGAAGGTGCTCTTGCCCTGGGGATCATCCTTTGTGCAAACCCCTTTTATGCCTTCCATCGGCTCACCCCCAAGTCGCTCACGACGCCACGTTCATGCTGCACATATCGAGATGGCGCGCGCACTTCTTGCCCTCGACGTAAACTGTTTTGGCGCCCTCTTTGATGATCGAGTGACCGCTGCCGAGCGAGACACCCGACGAAATGCCCGAGCCCGCATTGCCAATCACACCTCGGACGATGCTGTCGACGTGCAGGACCTTTTCGCCGCGCGCGTACACCTTCTTTGCGTAGTTGGAGCGCTCGGGCGGCAGCATCTGATAGATGTCGAAGGGCACCACCTTGCCGCCGACGATGCAGAAGTCCGGCGAGATGTTGACGACGCGGAACATGCTCTCGGCGTCGGCGATGTGCTTGTCGCTCATGAGACCTCCTTCAGGGTGATCGATGCGCGGCCAATCTTGCGCTGCTGCGCGACGCTCAGCCGCCAGCACAAGCTGACGGTGGCCGCGTCGGTATCGATGTTCACGGTATCGAGGCAGAGCAGCTGGACTTGCTCTGTGCCGCCGGCGTCGCGGAGCTTGGCCTCCAGCGCAATGCAGGGCAGCTGAAACGTGAACGTCGGCTCGCCCGGCATGAGCCCCGTCAGTCGGATCACTTCGTCACCGACGAGGTAGCGCGGCATGATCAAGCTCGGGTGCGCGCACTGAAAGAAGCGTGGGTCGAAGTCGCGCGCGTAATCGGCCGGGATGCCGCGCTCGATGGATCGACGAGCTTCCTTCAGCCATTGGTCGTCGTACGTGCCTGCGTGTCGGAGGCGCGACGGCCAGGGCCGCGCAATCGGGCCGTATCCGGCGAGCGGCACATCTCGCGTGCGCCCGAACCACGCCGCCTCGGGCAACCATTGCGGCGCGGCGTACGCCTGCTCGCCGTCCATATGCTCGGTGTCGAAGAAGCCGATGCCGGACGGATTGTCGGCCCACACGCGCCACCCGAGGGCGCCGTCCTCTTCGGCTTCCCATGCCTGGTATGCGCCGCCGAACGCGAGGTCGTAACGAATCGGTACTTTGGTGACCGGCTCCGGGTCGCTCAAATTCCAGCCTTCCCGCACCGAATAGCGCCATGCGTTCGGACCGACGGCGTGTGCGCCGGCCTCGACCTCGAGCTCTTTCCCCCGCACCTCGACGCTCGTCGACCAATCGGTCTGCGGCTCGCCGCTGGGCGCGTGGGCGTGGCCGCTGACGATGACGTCGGTGTTCGGCTTGGTGAGGAGGACTTCGCCGGCGACGCGCAGCGCGGAACGCTCGGGATCGTCGAGGTTCCACGGCTCGTCGGCGAAGACGATGGGTCGCTGCTCGGGCGCGAGCTCGGCCCGAGCGCCTTTTTTGAGCGTGAAGGTGCCCTTCACCACGAGCGTGTCGAAATACTGGCGACCGACACCCATCTTGTCGCAAACGAAATGCTCGAAGGGCGTTCCGTTGTAGACATCGTCGAGATGGATTTCGGGCGAAGCGACCGTGTTCATGGCCAATCCTCGAATGATGGCTAGTTCAGATCGATCCGATTGGCGGTTCCTTGGAGGTGCTCCTCGCCCTCAATCAAGATCTTCGTCCCTTTGAGGGTGATGTTTCCCTCGGCGTCCATGCTGAAGCTCGACTTGCCACACACGAGCGAGATGAGCTTTCCGGCTTGCGTGTGCTTCTGCAAACCGACCATCTCCATCGCGTTCTGCATTACTTGCTTGATGAAGTCTTTGCCGACCTGCTGGGCCTCGTTGCCGCCGATCTTGCTCATACGGTCGTTGCCGATTTGCGTGCTCTCATTGTTCTTCACGAGTTTTTGCATGTCTTTTTCGGCCTGCATGCTCACGAGCTCGTTGCCGGCAGCGTCCTCGAACTTGAACTCGTTGAAGCCGCCCGTCGCCGGGCTCGAGTAGCTCTTCCAGCCGCTCTGGGTCTTGTTCGCCGGAAGGCCGTAAGGAGTCTTTTGCAGGTTCGTGTAGACGCGACCGACGATGATGGGTCGATCCGGATCACCGCCGAGAAAGTCGACAATGACCTCTTGGCCGATGCGCGGCAGATTGGTGCCTCCGAAGCCCGCGCCCGACCAGGGCTGGCTCACGTGGATCCAGCACGATGAGTTTTCGTCCATGCGGCTCTCGCGATCCCAGTGGAAGTGGACGCGCACGCGACCGAACTCGTCGGTGTGAATCTCCTCTCCCGCCGGGCCGACGACTGTCGCGCTCTCGACTCCCGAGACGCGGGGCTTCGGTGTCGAAAGCGGTGGCACGAAGCGGGCGGCACCGCTGACCGATTTGACCTCGTGCGACCACTTGCCCGGCATGCTGCCGGAGAAGCGTGATTCGAGGACGAGGAGCGTCTTGTCGTCGGCGAGCTCGCTCTTCGGATGATCGCGGAACGACAAAACGACGCCGGGCGCCACATCGACCGTATTGGTCTTGAACACGACCTCGCGTGCACCCGTGCGCTGCGCATCGAGCCTGCGCCGAGCGAGGCGCGACCCCTCTTCCTGATCGGCGCGATACGCGCCTCGATCGTCGGCGGTGGGGCTCTCGTCGCCTCCCTCGCTCGCGAACAACATCGCGCCGGGAACGTAATGGTAACGCTCGAGCCGTCCCTCGAGCCCCGCGTCGTCCGCGCCGTGCGTCTCCGCCGCGCTGTTCACGAGCGGGAAGCTCGCTTGCCTTCGATAGTCGTGATCGCGCATCGTGTACCTGCCCGGCCGGACTCGCCGTGCGACCTGCACCGCGGTCACATGCTCCAGCTCCGCGTCCTGCGGACGATCGCGGAACGGAATCGGGTCGCGCACGGCGTTCGTTTGCGGGTTGTCGTCGAGGACCAGCTGCATCTGGCCGTCGCGCTCCACGAAATAGAAGCTCACGCCGGCGTCCTCGAGCATGCGGCAGATGAACGCGTAGTCCGTCTCGCCGTATTGCACGCGGTACTTGCGCTTCTTGTACCCTTCGCTGAGGCGCTTCACCGGCGTGATTTCCCACTCGGCGAGCAGCTGCTCGACGATCTCGAGCTCGGACTTGTGCTGGAACATGCGGTAGTTCCGGCGCTGGCTCGCGAGCCAGAGCGCCGGCACCAGCGTCAGCTCGTAGGTGCTGAGGAACGCCTCCTCGACACGCATTTGTCGCGCGTCGGCACAAACGCCGGACCACGTGCGCACTTTGCCGGCATTCATCGAGAAGCGCATCGGCTGCCCGATCACCCCGTCGAAGTCGATGTCCGGGTTGTCGCTGACGACTGTCAGCTTGATCTCGAACAGCGTCGAGATCGCGTCGACCACCTCGAAGTGGCGCACGTCGACACGATCACCCGTCGCTATCTCGCATTCGGTGCTTCCCAGCGCTACCTGCTTGCGGGCGAACGAGCCCGCGGCGAGAGGACCTTGCGCGTCGGTTCGAGGTTCAGTGTCGTACGTGATCGCCATGCGATCCCGATTAGCAATCAGTGGGCCGCCGCGATCGACGCAGCGAACGGAGGACCGAGCCGAGAACGCTTCGCTTCGAGCGCACCCGATTGCGCAAGTTGCGAAGTGGGACGACGCATCAGGAGGCAAAGCCCCGAGTTACCCGGTATTCCCGACTGGCCCTTTCCTTGCTGTCGCGTGAGTCGATGTCCGACGGTTCACCGGGTGCTGCACCCGCGGCTCCTCAACCAGCAGCGCCAGCGGCAGCACCTGCCCCCACTGCAGCCGCGCCTGCGGTCACCAGCAACGGAACGCTCGGGCGCGTCTACGCCAACCCTCCCAAGTCGAAGCAGGAGGAAGCGGAAGAGAAGCGCAAGAAGACCCTGGCCAAGCTGAAGGAGCACTACGGCAAGCCCGACTTCTACGATCAGCTCGCTGAATACGACCCGCAGCACGCGGACTGGTGGAAGCAGATGTCCGGTGTGCAGCAGCAGTATCACTCTGCGGAGGCGGGCTACGACGCCGCGACGCGCGCCTACAGCGAGTCGATGCGGGAGACGTTGCACCAATCCACGATCAATCTGTTCGAGGACCCTGCTGCGCTATCCCAGGTGAACGCGAACGGAAGCTCCGGGCTCTATGATTGGTACATCGGCATGCACCGCACGGCGTTCGACCAGAATGGTGCGTGGAACGCGGACTTCATCGGGCGCGGCACGTCGATCGTTCGTCAAACGCCCTGGGCGATGTACTCCAATGCCCCTCGGCTATTGAATGGTGACGCGAACGAGCCGCACGCAAAAGAGGCTGCCGAGCAGGTTCGCAAACGACGCGCAGAGCAAGGCCTGCGCGTCGCGAAGCGCCCGGGCGAGAACCTGCCCGAGACCGAGGAAGAGAACGCGAAGCTGAAAGAGCAGATGCGTCTCGACGAACAGTTTCGCAAAGAGCACCCGTTCTTGTGGGCGCTGTCCAAGTCGCAGCCGATGTGAATCGGGTAGGGCCGATGGTGCTATCTTACGGCGGTTGGAGGCGCTCAAGCCGGGGACGAGCTTCGCGGGTCCGTACGAGATCGTGCGGACGATCAACGCCGGAGGCATGGGCGTCGTTTACGAGGTGATCCACACCGAGACGAGGCGCCGCCGCGCGATGAAGGTGATGTTGCCGTCGACGCTCGCGGACGACGACATGCGCGATCGCTTCCGGCGCGAAGCTCACGTCACCTCCGAGGTGGATAGCGAGCACATCGTCGAAGTGTTCGACGCCGGCGTCGACGCAGGGAGCGGCGCGCCCTTCCTGGTCATGGAGCTCTTGCGTGGCGAAGACCTCGGCGCGGTCGTCGGGCGCAACAAGCGGCCTTCGCACGCAGAGGTCGTCGAGTTTTTCCGTCAGGTCGCGCGTGGGCTCGATCGGACGCACGCCGCCGGAATCGTCCACCGCGATCTGAAGCCCGAGAACGTGTTCGTGACCCGCAGGGACGACGGGACGCCGCGTGTGAAGATCCTCGACTTCGGCATCGCCAAGCTCGTGTCGAGGACGCAGGGCAAGCAGACGCGCAGCATCGGCACGCCGCTCTATATGGCGCCGGAACAGGCCATGGGCGTCTCTGCCGATATCGGACCGCGCGCCGATCTGTACGCGCTCGCCCATGTCGTGTTCTCGGTGCTCGTGGGCATTCCGTATTTCAAACCGGAAGCGGACGCCGTCGAGAGCGCCCTCGCGCTCTTGCTGCAGGTGACCAAAGGCGCGAAGGAGCCCGCGACATTGCGTGCCGCGCGCGCGGGTGTGGAGCTGCCGAAGAGCTTCGATCCATGGTTCGAGAAGGCGGCGAGCCTCGACCCCGAAGCGCGTTTCGAATCGGCCGGGCAGATGGTGCAGGCCCTCGCGCGCGCGCTGGACGCGACGGCGGTCGAGGCCGCGCCGGCGCAGACGACGACCATCGGGGCGTCCCCAATGTCGCGGACGGACTCGTTCGGTCTCGATCACACGCTACCCGTGGAAGCCGCCACGGGCTTGGGCTCGAGCGGCGATCGCACCGACCTCGGCGAGAGCGGCGCCAAGCTCGAGCTCGGTCGCAGTACCGGCGCCATTCCCCCTGCATCGAGCAGAACGGTCCCGACCGAGCGGAGCGACAGGCGTCGCGCACGCGCGCTCCCGTGGATCGCAGGCGCCGTCGCGGCCGCGGCTGCGGTGGGCGTCGGCTTGTACCTCGGCGGGGATCGCGATGGTGGTCGGGCCTCCGGCAGCGACGCCACGGCGCCCGCGATCGTCGCGACCGCATCGTCCGGCGCACCGGAGGGATCGCCGGGCAGCCTCACAACGGCTCCGGTCGTCGACATCGCTAAGACGACCGAGACCGCGACGCTCCGCGCGTCCTCGAGCGCATCGGCGCACGTTAGCGCGAGCGCGACGGCGACGGTGCGTCCCGGTGCGCCGGCGACGACGGCCGCGACCGGCACGAAGCTCGTCCCGACGCTCCCCACGGCGGCGCCCACCGTTTGGGTGGGACCGCGAAGGTAGCCTCGCGGCAGCTCGCGGCTTCGGTGTACCTTGCGCCGAAGATGTCGGGGCGGGGCTCGTGTCCGGGGGCGGGTCGGAAGGCACGGTGGCTTGCGGCCGCCTTTGCAGGCGTTTGCGTGTTTGCATCTGCGCCGGCACCGGCTCAGCAGCGCGATCCCGCGGGGGCGGAGAAGCTCTACGACGAAGCCGCCGCGCTGATGCAGAAGGGTGACTACGCAGCGGCGTGCCCGAAGTTCGAGCAGAGCCACAAGCTCGACCCTTCCCCCGGTGCGCTGTTGAGCCTCGCCGGATGCGCGGAGCACGAAGGAAAGCTCGCGACGGCGTGGGTACGGCTCAAGGAGGCGCGCTCGCTCAATGCGGACACCGCCAGCGTGAAAAGCCGGCAGGAAATGGAGAAATTCATCGCCTCCGCAATCAAGCGCATCGAGCCGCGAATCCCGACGCTCGAAGTCCGCGTTCGATGCCGAGCCGCAGCGCCGTCCACCGAGGCCGCCGCGTGCACGTCGGGTCTGGTGGTGATGCGCGGGGACCAGGACGTGACTGGCACGCTCGGCACCGCGCTGCCGGTCGATCCGGGCAAACACGTCATCGAGGCGCGCGCGGCGGGGTTTGCGACGAAGAAGGCTGAGGAGACCGTCGGCGACGGCGCGCACGCCGTCGTCGATATGGTCCTGGAACGGGCGGTCGAGCAACCGCCGTCTCCGCCGTCGGATCCGATCGTCCCGGCCGCTCCTTCACCGAAGCCGTCCGAGCGCCCGCCCGTGGTTCCGCCGCGCGAAAAGGAGGAGGGCCTCGGTCCATTGCGGATCAGCGGCATCGCCCTCGGAGCAACCGGCCTCGCGATCATCGGCGCGAGTATCGGTCTCGGGGTCGTCGCGAAAGACAAACAGGGAGCGCTCGAAGAATTGAATTGCACGCCCTCGGGAGACGACCGCGTCGCGTGTCCGGCCGATCGATATGACACGGCGACCGAGCTCGCGGACGAAGGGTCGTCGCTCGCGCTCGCCAGCACCGTGACCAGCTTCATCGGCGGCGCCTTCGCCGCGACGGGCGTCGTCCTCTTCGTTGTCGGCAGCGTTCGAACACCGAGCACCGAGTCCGGCGTGACGGTTTCGCCGTCGTTCGGCGCGTACCAGGGTCTCTCGCTTTCGGGGAGGTTCTGATGCTTCGCGCCGCTCTCGCGTCGTTGGCTTCGATCTGCGTGGGATGCTCCTTTTTCACGCCGTTTCCGGACGTCGAGCTTCAGGGCGGCGGAGGCAGCAGCAGCGGCGGTGGCGGAGCCGGCGCGGAGGGTGGGGGACCTGCGTGCGACGTGGAGACGGAGTGCAGCAACTGCCCGAGCGAGATGTGTCCTGCCCCGGACGATCCGATCGAGCTGTCGGTCGATGCCTCGGCTCTCGCGGAAAATCCCGATAGCGCACTCACGATCATCGACGGGCTCGTCGCAGAAGACATCCTGTTCATCGGTACCTTTCGGCAAGCCGTCACGCTGACGGTGCCTGGCCGGTCGGGCGTCACAGGGCTGACCACGCAGACCGGATTCATCTTTCGCCCCTTCAACGCGGACGTCATCACCCCGGTGACGAACTGCGGCTCGGACGACCAGCCATTTTCATCGGGCGAGGTGTTCTTCACGTCGATGTCCGATGCGGGGGATCAATACGTCGTCGCGGGCGCGTTCGAGGGCGATTACCTCAGGTTCAGCGACACGTCGCAGCCTATGTGCGGGACTGGTGGCAGCATCGTCAGCGCACCGGCAGGCAACGGTGAGAAATTCGCGCCGTTCATCGCGTTTGCGCGAGACAACAACACCGGCATCGAAGGGGCGCTCACGGCCATCAATGCCGCCCGGGGCAATGAGAACGGGTACATCTCCGATGTCGCAGCGCTCGACAGCTCTCAGCATCGCGTCGTCGCCGTCGGCATGGCCAAGCAAGACCCGTTCGCGCAGAGCTCGGACTTCGACGGCTCGACGGCGCTCTATTACGTCCTCGCAGCAGACGGCCCGAGCTTGGACGATATGGTCGTCCTGAACCGCCGGATCTGCTCGGCCAACGACTTCGATCAGGGCGTGCTCGGCGGGCTGCGTTCATCCATTACCGTCGACGGGGACGGCGTCGTGTGGGTCGCCGGGACGGGATGCGAGCCCGATGATTCGGACGGGGACCATTCCTTCATCGAGCGGATCCCGACGCTCGGTCTGACGACGTTCGACGAAAAGAGCTCAATCGATCTCGGCACCGACGAAGCGCCCGTGGGCGTGACCAAGATCAGCGCGAACGATGCTCGCGTATTCGTGGCAGGCACGTACAGCGGCGAACCCTTTGCCGAAACGCCAGGTGCGGAAACGGGCACGGACGACGGTTTCGTCATGGCCTTCGAGCGCGACAGCTGGGACCAAGGCGCTGCGTGGGTAACGCGGATCGCCTCCACCGGTAAGCCCGAGATCGGCGCGCTGCTCTCGGCCGGCGACAAGGTCTTCGTCACCGGGACGATCGTGGGCGACGGCGGTATCTCGCCGAGCCTCGCCTGCTTCACGAGCGACGAGCCGACGAAGGGCCGTGCCTTCCTTGCAGCGCTCGACGCCGCGACGGGTGACCTCCAATGGCTGCGTTTCGACGGTTTCGACGCGGGCTCGCCCACCGAGAACGCATTCGCACGTGGCACGGCGCTGGCTGCCGGTGGCGCCGACGTCTTCTCCGCGATGAGCATCCACGGTCAGCTCGAGATGAGCTGCGGCGGCGCAACCACGAACCCTTCGAACCGCCCCGAAGCGTGGATTCGACCTTATCTCGGTATCGTGCGCTGACGGCTTTACCGCCGGTTAATCTCGCTCACTCCGGTTCGGGCAGTGGCTTGGTCCGCACCAAGCGATCCCAAAACGCAATGAGCAGGTCACCATTGGGAGTGAGCGCGAAAGAGCGTCGATAGCCGACCTTGTTATCGATGATGACGCGCACGTCCTCGACCCCTTCCTCCGTAAAGCGAGAGATCATCGTCGAGGGATCCGCGACGCCGCAGGTTTCGAGCGTGGTCGCAGCTCCGAGGACGAGCGCCCGTCCGTCCGGGTCCTGAAGCAAGTCGTCGACGATGCCCGGCGTCTCCATCGAGTTGGCCCAGATGTCCTGATCTCCGTCGACTCGCGCGAGGATCGTCGTTTCGTAGGAGGGCGAATCGTCAGTTCCGCCGTTTCCTTGGAGTAGCGCGTACCGCGGCGTGACCGCCACCGCTTGCTGGTATTGCGCCGCCCCGGTCGTCGGGAGCTGAATCGCCTTTGCGCCCTCGGGCTCGCCCGAGGCCGAGATGTCGAGTCGATATGCCTGCTGTCCGAACGCCGGATCCTTGGTGACGTTGAACGCGCCGATCACGAATGAAGCGTCGAAGTGGCCGAGCGCGCGAAGCCCGCCTTCGTCGCGCCTCGCGAACGCGACCGCGGCCTGGTCGACGGACGGCAGTGGAAGTGACCACGCCGGCGCACCGGTATCGTCGAATCCGGCGAGCGCCGCGCCTCCGATGCCGGCATATCTGGAACCGGCGAATTGAAACCGACTCTGCCACGTAACGCTGACGACGAGCTCGCCGGATGGCGAGACGGAGATTGCCGGCGTATCCGTCAAGTCGTCGCCGTATTCGCCGAAGCTCGTCGCCCAGACGACCTCGCCCGCGTCGTCGAGCTTGGCCGCGAATCCGGCCGCTGTTCCGGGCGAGGTGCGCCCGTCGACGAGCACGCCGTCAACATCGATGGTCTCCGACCACATGCGGCCGGCTAGGAAGACGTTCCCGTCGTCGTCGACATCGATCGCCGCGAGCTCATTCGAGCTTCCTTCGCCCTCGATTCGCTTCGCCCAGGCCACCGAGCCGTCGGCGCTTTGACGGATGACGAAACCGCCGCTCGCGGTGTCGTTTTGACCCGAGAGTGTGAGCGTCGCGCCTGCGTAGGTAATCGGAAAACCGGGGTCGCCAATTCCGGAGAATTCAAACAGAACGATCGAGTCACCGCTCGGGAGCGCCGCCACATCGCGAATCAGGATATTGAAAAGGGCGTCGTCGCTGTCGATGTCCGTCTGCCATCTGGTCAATCCCTCGAACGCGACACACTCGCCCGCTGGGGGGCTGCCCATTCCGCCGGTTCCCCCTGCACCGGCGATTGCGGGGCCACCGCCAGCGCCGCCCCCCGCGACACCATCGTCACCACAGCCGCCGAGGAGAAGAACCAGACCAAGACCGATCGACCAGCGCCGCGGACGTAACATGGGGCCATCCTAACATCGACTCCACCGCTGCGGGCGTCTGGCCAGCGTTGCGTGGAAGAGCGCCTCGGCGACTAAACATTACGAGAGAGTCGTAGCGCGTGCACGAGCGCAGAGAGCGCCGCCGGCTGATGGTGACGACTTGGGTAGTACAGGAAGAAGCCGGGGAATGGCGGCGACCAGTCTTCGAGCACGCGAACGAGACGGCCCTTCGCAATGTGCTGGGAAACCTGCTCCTCGTATGCGAGCCCGATCCCGGCACCAGCGAGTGTGGCCTGAATCACGAGGTCCGTATCGTCGACGACGAGCGGCCCGTTCACGCCGACGGTGACCGCCCGTCGCCCTTGTGCGAACTCCCACCGGTAGGGCCCGCCCGGGAGGCGCAGGTTGATGCATCGGTGCTCCTGCAGATCCCTCGGCTTCTTGGGAATGGTGCGTGATGCGAAATAGCGCGGCGAGCCCACTGCTGCCAAGCGCAACGCTCCCGTGACGGGGACAGCAATCATGTCTTTCTGAATGAACTCCCCGAGCTGAATCCCGGCGTCGAGCTCGCCCGCAACGATGTCGACGGAGCCGGTGACGTTGACGATGTCGAGCGTCACCTCCGGGTACGCCTTGGCGAACGCGGCGAGCTTGGGAAATAGCACCATCACAGCCGCCGAGCGTGACATCGCGAGGCGCAGACGCCCGGCTGGCCGATGCCGAACGCTCCGCGCCTGATCGAGGGCGCGGTCGATCTGTTCGAGCGCTGGTGACAGGTCAGTCAGTAGAGCCAACCCGGCAGCGGTTGGGGCGACGCTCTTCGTCGTTCGAGCGAGCAGCTGGAGCTCGAGTCGTTGCTCGAGCCGGCGGACCGTATGGCTCAGCGCCGACTGTGACAGGCCGAGCTTTGCCGCGGCCCGGGTGAAGCTTCGCTCACGCGCGACCGTTGCAAATGCAGCCAGCTCGTTCAGCTCGTTTCGCATGATTCATGAATCCTACTCATGATCGTATGCAACGTGGAGGGTCTGGATTGCTAGATGGCCTGCGCTTAGCTTGGGGAGGAGGCCAATGGACAACGAGACGCAAGACACGGACATGGTTGCGCTGCGTGCGCTGGCGCAGACCTATTTCAACGCCGCCTATGACATGGATGCCGACAGGTTCGCATCCGTGTTCGAATCGTCGAGCTCGGTCACGAAAATCGGTGAGGACGGCGCCGTGATCGTGACCCCGATCGAGGCGTGGCTCACCGCCGTGCGAGGCATGGCCGCTCCCAGAGAGCGGGGATTGAAGCGCGACGACCGCATCGTGACCATCGATGTCGACGGCGATCTGGCGCTCGTGAAAGTGAAGTTCCAGATGCCGCCTCGTTACTTCACCGACTTGTTGTCGTGTCTGAGAGTCAAAGGCGCGTGGAAGATCGTCCAGAAGGTGATGAGGGTGACCACCGACGAAAGAGCTCCTGCGTCATCGGGCCGAGCTTGAACGCGCGACGTCATGGGCATGTGGTGAGATCGGTGCGCGGTGGCAGATCCACCCGAGGGACGATTAAGTCCGAATAAGCTGCCTTCCGGCGCCGACTGGCGAACCATCTCTCTCATGCTCGAGAAAACGCTCGCCCTCGGCCCGATCCTCGCTTGTTCGGCCCTGCTCGGCTGTCACGCCGACATCGTCATCGAGGAGGACGATGACAGCGACACGCCGCTTCGGCCCGAGTGTCATGACGCTCCCGACACCGCCACCCCGATCGACGTGAGCCTCATCGAGAGCGCGACGCTGATCGGCGATGCGCTCCACATGGACGCCGTCGTGAAGGCTCCCGGCGACGAGCTGGGCGTACGCACCTATGCCGTGGTCGAGCTCTTCGGCGATCTCGGCGCAATCGAGACCTACCCCAACATGGGCCGCGGAGCCGATTGGAGCCATCTGCACGGCTCCTACTATGCGCGCATCGGTGATTCGAATCTGGAAGTAGCGGACATGAACGCGCCGCTCGCGATCTCTTCCGGGGTGCCGATCTCGGGTTGGAACACCGCATCCGGTCGGCACCTGGGCGTCGACGACAGCCAGGTGTTTCTGTGCATGAAGCCGGAGGGCATCGATACCGCGTCCGTCTATCGGATCGATCTCACGGATGTGGCGCACCCTGGTGCCCCGACGCGCTACGACGACGGGCAGCCTTACGCGCTGGATTGTGCCCGAGAAAGCCAGGCCAACGTCATCGAAGGGTCGCTCTGGGCCTTCATCCGTTCGGACGACGATCCGCAGAGCTACGGATATGGAGGGGACGTCACGTTGTTCGATCTGACTGGCCCGAGCCTCCCGATGGTGAGCCACGGCTTCAGCGGCAACGGGGTGCACCAATATGGGACCTTCGACCAGGCCGCGACGGACGGCTCGGTCGTGGTGACGACGCTCACGAACCCGGCTTACGCCTTCCTCTATTATCGAGATCAGTCGCCGGAGATCGTGTACTCGTCTTTCGGCAGCAACGAAAAGAACCTCCTCGCGGTCGTCGAAGGGCTCGCCATTCTGGCGGTTCCATCCGGCGAGGCGCCCGCGGCCGCGATCGTCGCGTACGACGTGGAGGACCCGGCCCGAACCGTGCGCACGAGGATGAACGTCGAGCTCGCTGCGTCGCGGTCGGACTTTTCGCGGTATCGGCATATCGCGCACGACGCCGAGCGCATCGTCGTCACGGACGGTGACCAAATCTACGTCGTGCCGATCGATGGCACCCAGCCCGCGACGCCTCTCCACGTCGCGCGATACACGAGCGGGCAAGGGCCGATATGCGAGTAGTGGGGCGATGGCGAGAGGCCCTCGACGATCTGGACGTGCCGACGCGGCAACATCCGGGTATTCTCGACGCCGCATGGGGGAACTGATCGATAGCGGTGTCTTGTGCGCGTGTGCGCTGTTTTCGGTGTTCATCGAGATCGCGTGCCATGAACCGTCCTCCGGAACGTCAACCGGGGCGGTCGATACGGGATCGGCAGCCGACGCCGACGACGGTGTGCCCGAGCTCCCTTCGTCCAGCACCCGAGCGAACCTACTGTTGCGTCCCGAACCGGGCGCGCTCGGTCCGAAGGAGTTTCCGCCGTCGGTCCCAGGCTGTGAAAAGGGCCCGATTCGGTTGCCGCCGCCGTCCAAGGTCGAGGGCGCGGCGCTCACCGCTCACGCGGCGGCACGTTTGCGCTTGGCGTATAGCGACGTTCGCCGGAACAGGGCGGGCCTGAGCATCGACTCGCTCAGTGGAGCTGTTTGGGCACCGATCGCGTCCTTTGCCAGCAGAAGAGAGGCGGCGCTCGCGTTCGTCAGAGGCAATGCGGATCTGCTCGCGCTCGACGCATCGATCATGGAGGCGTTGACGTCAGCTGCCACCGAAGGCTCCGGAAGCGAGATTGCGCTGCGCGCTATCGTTCCGCGACCGGGTTACGAAGCGTTCCCGAGTGTGGACCGAACCATTCGCATGAGCGTCAGGATGCGCGACCCGGGCTTGTACGATGTCAATAACCCCAGGATCGACCCACCGCCTTTCAACCTGTGTACCAGCCCGAAGGCGCGCCTCTCCAAAGGCGACTTGGACGCAAGCATCGCCGGCTATGTCCCGACCTATCGAGATGGGCGCGGCGGGACTATCGACGAATCGCCGATCACGAAAGGGGAGCTGGGAGATTGGAGGCCGACGATCCACGTCGACTGGGACCCGAAAACGGAGGAATTCACCGTCCGACTCGCGTATGCCCAGCGTGTGCGAGGGTGGACCGCGTTCGTTGACGCGAACGACGCATCTCTGATTCAGGTCTTACAGAACTTTCGCACTTGAGCGCCGGCGTAGACCGTTGGGCGTGGATCCGGAGTTCTTCCTCCTGCGGATATAGTCGTGTTCCGTCAATTGGGAATGAGCTTCTGATGGCCAGGACGCACGTCGATCGACGGGTGCTTGGCAGCGAACGCACGGAGCTGCGCGAGCGAGCGCGCGCTCGCCGCTCGGTCGTCGGTGTAGCTGCCGGGCTCTACGTCGTGATTCCAACCCCATGACGTGTGGCAGGCGTCGCCCGTGAAGAGCACGGGACCGCGCGTGGTCCGCGCCACGTACGCGACGCTACCCGGCGTATGACCGGGGACGAGGATGGCCCAAAAGGAGCCGTCGCCGAATACGTCGAGCACGCCGTCGAACATGCCGCTCTCATCGCGCGTGAATTGGAGCTCCTGGATGGCCTGCTTTCCTTCAAGCGCGCGGTCGGCAGTGGGCTGCCCCAGAAAGTTTTTCCAGTCACGAAACGTCGGTTCGCCGGGGCCTGTGTAAATGGTCGCGGACGCAGGCACGTCGGGCATCCCCGTGATGTGATCGACGTGCAGGTGCGTCATGAACACGCCGGCGAGCGGCTCCTTCTGCTCGGCGAGCCATGAGGCGGTGTCGACTTGCACCTGGAGTTTCTCCGCGTGCATCGCGCTCGCGACGAAACCTCGGAAGGCGGCGTGTTCGGGATCGCTCTTCAGCGCGCGTTCCACGCCGGTGTCGATGATGTAGAGCCCGCGCGTCGGATGCCGTACGGCGTGGAAGAAGATCGCAATCGGCTCCGGCCCGTCGGTGAGCCCCGCGGCTTTGGCGCGCGCATCGTCGAGGTTGATGAGCCCGCTGCGCGGGACTTCCCACGTGGCACCGGTGATGGACTCCACGGTGAGCGGGCCCGGGACGTCGACGAGCGCGTCGAGATCGGCACCGCTCTTGGGCG